>JBDTMF010000152.1:0-10308 GCA_039934455.1 Solirubrobacteraceae bacterium | reverse complement strand
ATAGTCGACCGCCGCCCATGCGAGCGGCGCGATCGCCGCCAGCGCCGCGTAGCGCGCGCGCTCGCCCCAGGTGGCGCCGCGGCTCATCCACAGGAAGTAGAGCCCGGCGAGCACCCACGCCTCGGGCCGCAGCAGCCCGGCCGCGGCGAGCAGCAGGAACACCGGCGTGCCGCGCCGCCGGCGCACCGCCTCCATCAGCGCGGCCCAGACGACGAGCGCCATGTAGGGCACGTCGACGTAGCCGCGCGCGGCCAGGAACGCGAAGTCGAAGCGCGTGAGCAGCAGCAGCGCGGCGATCGCGCCGATCAGCGGCGTGAACGCGACCCGGCCGAGCCGGTAGATCCCCCACACCAGCCACAGGAACGACGCCAGCGTCATCGCCACCCACACCCTGTCGCCGCGCTCCCCCAGCAGCGACAGCAGCGCGCCCGCCGCGATCGACAGCGGATGCTCCGTCGGGACGCGGAAGCCCTCGAAGAACGGCGCCTGCAGGTCCAGCACCTCGCGGCCCCACAGCAGCGAGTAGTAGGAGTCGTAGTTCGGGTAGGTGGGGAAGACCAGAAAGCCCACGAGGAAGCCGGCGCACAGCAGTGCGAAGGCGACCTTGGCGACCGTGTCGACCTCGACCCTGCGTGCGCGCGCTGCTATCCCTGATCCCGGGTCCGGCCGGGTGAGTGCCGCACTCTCCATGAGCCCCTGACGGTAACGTCCTTCTCCGCCATGAAGCTGATCATCCAGATCCCGTGCCTGAACGAGGAGGACGCCCTCCCCGTCACGCTGCGCGATCTCCCGCGCGAGGTGCCGGGCTTCGAGACCGTCGAGTGGCTGATCATCGACGACGGCTCGACCGACCGGACCATCGAGGTCGCGCGCGAGCACGGCGTCGACCACGTCGTCCGGCTCACGAACAACAAGGGGCTGGCCTCCGGCTTCCAGGCCGGGCTCGACGCGTCGCTCAAGCTGGGCGCCGACGTCGTCGTCAACACCGACGCCGACAACCAGTACTTCGGCGGCGACATCGTCAAGCTCGTCGAGCCGATCCTGCGCGGCGACGCCGACATGGTGGTCGGCGACCGCGAGGTCCAGAACATCGAGCACTTCTCGCCGCTCAAGAAGGCGCTGCAGCGGCTCGGCTCGTGGGTCGTGCGGCGCGCCTCGCAGACCTCAGTGCCCGACACCACCTCCGGCTTCCGCGCCTACAACCGCGAGGCCGCGCTGGCCATGCAGGTCGTCTCGAACTACACGTACACGCTCGAGACGATCATCCAGGCCGGCAAGATGCTGATCGCGGTCGACCACGTCCCGGTCAAGACGAACGAGAAGCTGCGCGAGTCGCGCCTGTTCCCGTCGATGTGGAGCTACATCCGCCGCAACGGCGTCTCGATCTTCCGCATCTACTCGATGTACGAGCCGCTGCGCGTGTTCATGATGGGCGCGATCCTGATCGGCCTCGTCGCGGGCGTGGTGTGGGGCCGCTTCTTCTACTTCTACCTCTTGGCCGACGACGGCAAGGGCCACGTGCAGTCGCTGATCCTCGGCGCGGTGCTGTTCAACGCCGCCATGCTGCTGGCCGCGCTCGGCGTGATCGGCGACCTGCTCTCGGGCCAGCGGATCATGCTCCAGCGCACGTTCGAGCGCGTCCGCCGGATCGAGCTCGAGCTCGGCGTGCCGCCCTCGCACTACGAGCCCGGCGCGAAGGCGACCGGCCACGAGCCGACCACCGGCGCCCACGCCGGCCGCCGCGGTCACACGGAGGAGCGCGAGGCGTTGAAGGTATGACCACCGTCACGCGCGACGCGGAGGGCACGGTCACCGGCAACACCTACGACAAGTACGGGTCGACCAACCCCGTCGTCCGCCGCCTGATGGCGGCCTTCGAGCGGACGCTCGAGGAGCTCTTCGCCCAGGCCGACCCGCAGTCGCTGCTCGACGTCGGCTGCGGCGAGGCGATCCTGACCTACAAGTGGGCGCAGCGGCTCGCGCCGCGCCGCGTGGTCGGGATCGACCTCGAGGACCCCGCGATCCAGGCGGAGTGGGAGGAGCGCAAGGCGCCCAACCTCGAGTACCGGATCATGAAGGCCGAGCGGATGCCGTTCGCCGACTCGGAGTTCGACGTGGCGACGGCGATCGAGGTGCTCGAGCACGTGCCCGACCCCGCCCACACGGTGGCCGAGATGGCCCGGGTGGCCGCACGGTGGCTGCTCGTGTCGGTGCCGCGCGAGCCGCTGTGGCGCACGGTCAACGTCGCGCGCGGCGCCTACGTCTCGGACCTCGGCAACACCCCCGGGCATGTCAACCACTGGTCCAAGCGCTCGTTCGTGCAGCTGCTCGAGCGCCACGGCGAGGTCGTCGAGGCGCGCTCGCCGTTCCCGTGGACGATGCTGCTCGTCCGGCTCTGAGCGCTTCGGCAGCCACCACGGGAACCTCGTCGGGCTACGGCCGCGGCGCCCGCGTCCTCTCGGTCGGGATCGCGCTCACCGGGGTGGTCACGTTCGCGTACTTCTCGGTCGCCTCCTACGTCCTCGACGACGTCGCGTACAAGCAGATCTCGCTGCTGTGGTCGGCGCTGTTCATCACCGTCTCGGTGATCTACCGGCCGATCGAGCAGCTGCTCTCGCGCACGATCGCCGACCGCCGCGCGCGCGGCTTCGAGCACGACCATCCGCTGCGCACGCCGCTGATCCTGCAGGTGAGCTTCGCGCTCGCGGCCCTCGCGCTCGCGCTCGCGCTCCGAGGGCCGCTCCAGGACGACCTCTTCGACGGCTCCTCGACCCTCTACTGGATCCTGATCGTGGCGGTCCTGGCCTACGCGGCGAGCTACTTCGCGCGCGGCTGGCTCGCCGGGCACCAGTGGTTCGGGTTCTACGGCGGGCTGGTCTTCCTCGAGGCGCTCTCGCGCCTGGCCTTCGCGGTCGCGGTCGCGGTCGGCGTGGCGGAGGGGCAGTCGGCGGTCGCGCTGGGCATGGCCGCGGCGCCGTTCGTCTCGCTGGTCGTGGTGCCGTGGGCGTTCTCGCGCCGGCCTCCGGCGCAGGAGCAGGAGCAGGGGGCGGACGAGCTCGGGTTGGGGCGCGGCGGGCGCTTCGCGCTCGCGGTGCTGGCGGTGATGATCGCCGAGCAGACGCTGCTCAACGCCGCCGTCCTGCTCGTCGACATCACCTCGAAGGACGCGGCGGTCGCGGGCTTCGTCTTCAACGTGCTGCTGATCGCGCGCGCGCCGCTGCAGCTCTTCCAGGCGATCCAGGGCTCGCTCCTGCCCCACCTCGCGGGCCTCGAGGCGCGCGAGGGACGGGACGAGTTCGCCCGCGCGATCCGCGTGACCGTGCGGGCGATCGCCGGCTTCGCGGGCGCCGTGGCGATCGGCCTCGTGCTGATCGGCCCGTTCGCGATGGACCTGCTGTTCGACGACGCCTTCACCTACGGGCGCTGGGGGCTCGCGCTCGTCGCGCTCGGCATGGGCGCCCACCTCGCCGCGGGCACGCTCAACCAGGCCGCGCTCGCCCGCGACCGCGCCGGCACGGCAGCGGCGTGCTGGCTGTTCAGCGCGGCCGCCTTCGCGGCCTTCATGGTCAGCCCGTTCGTCGGCGACGAGCTGCTGCGCGCGGAGGTCGGCTACTGCGGCGCGGCGGCCCTGCTGTGCGCGCTGCTGACGGCTCTGTACCGCTCGAGCGCTACTTCTTCGGACGGGCGACGTACACGTGGCCCCGCTTGACCAGCACCGTCTTGTGCTTGGCGAAGTCGCGCACCGCGACCTTGCCGCGCTTGACGCGCACGAGCGTCCCGGTGCAGCGGTCCTCGGTCAGCCACTTGGTGCCGCGCACCGTCGCCGCGCCGTGCTTGCCCTTGGTGCGGAAGCTGCCCTTGCCGTCGCCCCACAGCCGCCGGACCTTCTTGCGCCTGGCCGAGGCGGTCGCCTGCTTGCCCGTCTTCTTCTTGCTCGCGCAGCTGAGCTTGCCGTTGAGAGCCAGCTGCGTGATCGGCTTGGCGCCCTTCGTCTGCGTCACCGCGAACTGACCCTGGTAGAAGAGCGCGCTCTGCGTCGCGCCGGCGCCGTTCGCGGCTGAGGTCAGCCGGACCTTGCCCTTGGTCGCGTCGACCGTGCTGCCGAGCGGGATCGACTCGTTGGCGCGGAGCGTGCGGAACTCGCCGTTCTTGCCCTTGACGCGGATCGTGCCCGACACCACCCCGACCACGACGCTCCTGCCGAGTTGCGGAGCGAGGGTGTTCGGAGGCGGCGGAGGCGGAGGCGGAGGCGGCGGCGGCGGCGGCGGCGAAGCCTCCCAGTGCTTGGTCGCCGTGTCGGTCACCTCGCCCTGGTCGCAGGCCCCGCTCTGGTCGGCGTCGAGGCAGGCCGTGATCGTGTCGTCGCCGGCGTTCAGCCCGATGTAGGAGAAGGCGGCTTGGCCGCTGTCGTCGGTCGTGCCCGTGCCGCCGGTCGGGTTCGCGCCGGCGACGGCGAAGACGATCTGGGCTCCGGGGACCGGGGTGCCGCCACTGTCGGTGAGCGTCGCCGTCACCGTGTGCGAGGTGCCGGGTGCGCTCGTCGCGCTCTCCGGCGTCAGGGTCAGGGTGGGTGGGATCACCGCGGTCCCTCCGACGCCGCGGAAGCCCCAGATGAAGGTGTTCGGGGTGCCGAGGGTGGGCCCGTCCGGGGTATTGCTCGGCTGCCCGTAGGAGAAGACCTCGAGCGCCGCTGCGCTGACGGCCGTGTTCGCGTCCGCCTCGGTGCCGGCCGCGCCGTAGTAGAGGAAGAACTGCTTGCTCTCGCCCGCCGCGAGGTCGCCGAAGGCGAACCGGAAGCGGGCGCCATGGTCGTCTGGGCCGCTGTCGACGAAGTCCGCGTTCGCGGTGGCGGCGAGGAGCGGCCCGTTGCTCCCGGCGGGGTCCGTGGACGAGAACGGGAGGTTGTCCGCGAAGCCGTTGTCATCGGAGTAGATGAGGTTGTCGGGCGGGCGCGGGCCGCGGTTGATCGTCACGAACTCCGCGGTGGCGCTCGGCTCGATGTCCCAATCCATGACGCGCTCATAGCGCACGTCGGTCAGCGCGCCGCCGCTGATGTTCGTCAGCGTGGTCGTGATCTCGTACAGCTTGTCCGTCGTCGGCGACGGGTGGAAGTCCTGCGTCAGCCGGAGCGCGGGTGTCCCGCCGCGCAGGATGTCGACGGTGGAGACGGCGCTGCTCGCAGTGCTCGTGAACGTCCCCTGCGTTGCGCCGGAGAGTCCCCCGAGGTCCTCGTTGGCGCGGCCCTCGAACTGCGACCGCCCGCCAGAGCCGGCGCCCCAGCCCTCGCATTCACAACCCTGCCGCGTCCCGTCGAACCCGGTGGGCACGTAGGTGACGCCGAAGAGCTGGCCGCTCGAGGCGTCGGTCGAGTTGAGGTCGCCCGAAGGGTTGACGCCGAGGGTCACGGTCCCGTTCGTGATCGCCACGGCCGACGCGTGCGAAACGAGCCCGAGCAGGGCGAGGCTCGCGACGAGGAGGACGGCGGCGATGCGGCGCACGCGGGGACGCTACTCGGCCGACGCCGCCGAAGGCAACCTCTCGGCCCCGGATCTCGGCGCGTCGGCCGCACCGCGAGTGGCTTCGCGGCCCGCTGCGGGGCCTCCGCGGCGCTGTCCGCGCAGGAACATCGCCCAGCCGGCGACGCCGCCGGCGAGCAGCGCCGGCATGAGCGGGAGGTTGTAGCGGGCCTGCGCCACCACCAGCATGTGGATCGCAGTCGAGGTCAGCGCCGCGGCGAGGATGCACGCCAGCAGCAACGAGCGGCGGCGGGCGATCCCGAGTACCAGCCCGGCGAACGCGAGCAGCACGATGAGGATGTGCCAGCCGCGGATGAACGGCGAGGTGTGGCGGGCGCCGCCGCGCGCGTAGCGCGACCACATGCGCTGGACCTTGTTGAGCATCATCCGCGCGTACCCGGCCGGGTCCGCGCGGACGTAGCGCGAGACGTTGCGCCGCGCCTCCAGGGCGACCGCGCGGTTGAAGTCCAGGTCGGGGTGGCGCGCGGCGACCACCGCGAGCACCGAGCGCGCCTCGAGGTCGAAGTCCGCCTTGCCGCGCAGCTTCGGGTTGCGCCGCCTGGCCGCCGCGCCGAGCGAGCGCTTCATCCCGACCGTGGTACCTCCGCCGGGCAGGTAGGTGCCCACGAACAGCGCCGACGCAGAGCCGCGCGTGACCGGCACGAACTCGCCCGCGCGATCGGACGCGTAGACGCTCCAGGGCGCGATCGCGAGCAGCGCCCCACCCAGGATCGCTCCACCCACCACCAGGCCGCGGCGCGCGTCGCCGGCGGCCCGCCAGGTCCATAGCGCCACCAGCGGGCCGAGCACGAACGGCACCGGCAGCAGGTCCGCGCGGGTCAGGACCGCCGCCCCGAGCGCGAGCCCTCCGGCCGCGAACAGCCACACCCGCCCACGCCGCGCGGCGACCACGAAGGCCAAGAACGCGAGCGTGAGGCAGAAGGCGCCCAGCGGCTCGGAGATCTGCTCGCCGGTGGCGAGGATCAGCGGCGGGTAGAGCCCGACCAGCGCCGCCGCGGCCACGCCCGCCCACGCCCCCGCGAGCAGCGCCGCGATCCCGAACGCCGCCAGCGCGGTCCCGAGCGAGACCAGCGCCTGCAGCCAGTACGCCGCCGGGATGTCGAAGGTCTGCGCGCTCGCAGCATCCGGCGCGATCGCGTGGCCGGCGGCGAACAGCATCGGCGCGCCGGGCGGCCAGTGCAGCGGGTCCTTGAGGCCGTTGCCGTAGGTGTGCCTGTCCGCGATGCCCACCGCGAGCTTGCCGTAGGAGCGCTCGTCGGCGGACTGGTAGCTCGTGGTCGGATGCTCGGCCCGGTAGGCGTGGAACGCGAGCGAGCCCGTGATGACGGCCAGCAGCGCCAGCAGCGCCGTCCGGGGCATCCTCAACTCGACTGCAGGTACCGCAGCACCGCGAGCACCCGCCGGTGGTCCTCCGAGGCGGGCGTGAGGTCGAGCTTGGTGAAGATCGAGGTGACGTGCTTCTCCACCGCGCGCTCGGTGACCACGAGCGCCGCGGCGATGGCGGCGTTGGAGCGGCCCTCGGCCATCAGCCCGAGCACCTCGCGCTCGCGCGGCGTCAGCGCCTCCAGCGGGTCCTCACGGCGGCGGCGGCCGAGCAGGAGCGCGACGACCTCGGGGTCGAGCGCGGAGCCACCGCCGGCGACGCGGCGGACGGCGTCGGTGAAGGTGTCCACGTCGGCGACGCGGTCCTTGAGCAGGTAGCCGGTGCGCTCGGTGGACTGCGACAGCAGCTCGAGCGCGTAGGCCTCCTCGACGTACTGGGAGAGCACGAGCACGCCGACGCCCGGGTGATCGGCGCGGATCTGGTGCGCCGCGCGCATCCCCTCGTCGGTGTGCGACGGCGGCATGCGCACGTCGACGACGGCGACGTCGGGCTTGTGCGCGCCGACCTTGCGCAGCAGATCCTCCGCGTCACCGGACTGGCCGGCGACCTCGAAGCCCGAGTCCTCCAGCAGACGCGCGAGCCCTTCGCGCAGCAGCACGGAGTCGTCGGCGAGCACGACGCGGATCGGGTCGCTCATGGCCGAGAGACTAGTGGGGTCTACAGCAGCTCGTGGATACGGGCGCCGGAGAGCTCGGCCTTGGGCACGAACCCGAGCGCGCCCGAGCGGGCCACGAGCGGCCCGAAGTCCGACGAGTCGCGGCTCGAGACCAGCACGATCGCCGGGCCGGCGCCGTTAGAGAGGCGGGAGGCCACGTCGAAGCCGTCGATATCCGGCAACTGGACGTCGAGCAGGACGAGATCGGGGCGCAGGCGCTTGGCCTCCGCGATCCCGGACGCCCCGTCCGCCGCCTCGCCGATGACGTCGAACCCCTCGGCTTCGAGCAGCACTCGGGCGCTCGCACGGAAGGAGGGGTGGTCGTCGACGATCAGGACGCTCAGGGCCATCGCAGCCACAGTGTGAACGTCAGGGACACCATCTCCTATACGGCTGGCCGCACCCCCGCGGCGTCCGAAATCTGCCGGAACGCGGCGGCTGGGTCGTCGGCGCCGAACACCGCGGAGCCCGCGACGAACACCGTGGCGCCGGCCTCGGCGCACGCGCCGGCCGTGCTCGCGTCGACCCCGCCGTCGACCTCGAGCGCAGGCCCCGGGCCGATCAGCGCGCGCAGGCGCCGGATCTTGCCGGGGCTGCGCGGCAGGAACGCCTGCCCACCCCAGCCGGGGTTGACGGTCATGCAGAGCGCGAGATCGAGGTCCTCGGCGAGCTCGGACAGCGCCTCGACGGGCGTGGCCGGGGTGAGCGCGACCCCGGCGCGGCACCCCGCCTCCTTGATCGCGGAGACGGTGTAGTGCAGGTGCGGGGTCGACTCGGCGTGGATCGTGATGTTGTCGGCGCCGGCCTTGACGAAGTCCGCGATCTGTCGCTCGGGGCGCTCGATCATCAGGTGGACGTCGATCAGCGCGCCCGCGGCGTGCACGCGCTCGGCCAGCGCGTCGACCGCCAGCGGCCCCATCGTGATCGGCGGCACGAAGTGGCCGTCCATGACATCGACGTGGATCACGCGCGCCCCGGCGTCGAGCACCTCGCCGACCTGCTCGCCCAGCCGCGAGAAGTCGGCGGCGAGGATCGAGGGGGCCACGCCCGCGAGCTCGGGAGGCATCAGATGGGCTGGAGCATCGAGCTCCCGCAGTTGTTGCAGGCGTACAGGGCGGTGTCGGACATGCGCACGATCGTCGAGTGCTCGCCGCAGTTCGGACAGACGGAGCTGAGCTCGAAGCGGCTGAGGCAGTTCACGCAGCGGTAGCGACCGGGCAGCTGCGTGGGGCGCAGCCACGGCTCGTGGCAGGCCGGGCAGACCGGCCCCAGGTCCACCTCCGGCTCGGTCACTGAGCGGCGCGCCTCCGCAGCCGGGCGATGAAGAAGCCGTCCGTGCCGTCGCGGTGAGGCAGCGTCTGGAGGTGGCAGGGCACACTTGGATGCTGCCAGACGGGGACCGCCTCGCGCAGGTCGTCCGCCTCAAAAGCGGTGTGACCGGCCAGGAAGCGCGCTACGACGCCCTCGTTCTCCGCGGGCGAGATCGTGCAGGTCGAGTAGACGAGCGTGCCGCCGGGGCGCACCGCGGCGGCGCCCGCGCGCAGGATCGCGCCCTGCTGCTGCGCGAGCCGCGCGGGCTGATCGGCGGTCTTGCGCCAGCGGGCGTCGGGCCGGCTGGCGAGCGTGCCGAGGTCCGAGCAGGGCGGGTCGACGAGCACGCGATCGTAGGCCTCCGGCTCATGCTCGGCGGCGGCCTCGCCGGCGCGCACCTCGACGCAGCTCGCCCCCATCCGCTGCGCCGTGCGGGCCAGCGCCGCGGCGCGGCCGCGGTGGCGCTCGACCGCCACCAGCGTCCCGCGATCCTCCAACAGCGCGGCGAGGTGCGTCGTCTTGCCGCCGGGTGCGGCGCAGAGGTCGAGCACGCGCTCGCCGGGCTGCGGGTCGAGCAGGCGCGCGACGGTCATCGCCGCGCGTGACTGCGGCATGAACAGGCCCTCGTGCCACTCGGCCGCGCCGTGGGCGTCGAAGGGCGCCTCGAGCACGAGCCCCTCCGGCAGGCCGGGCACCGCGTGGCTCGGCACGGTCAGCCGCACGGCGAGCGCATCGGCGGTCGTGCGCAGCGTGTTGGCCCGCAGCGCGGGCTCAGCGGGCTCGTTGTCGGCGGCCATCAGCGCGCGCGCCGCCTCCGGCCCGAGCGTCTCCCACCACAGCGCGGCGATCCACTCGGGGTGCGAGTGGCGCAGCGCGGCCGCGCGCGGGGTGTCCTCGGGCAGCGCCGCGATCAGGTCACGGGCCTCGCGGGCGGCGCGGCGCAGGACCGCGTTGACGAGCCCGGCGCCGCGGCGCGAGTCTTCCTTGGCGAGCTGGACCGACTCGCCGACCGCGGCGTGGGCGGGCACGCGGTCGAGGTAGGCGAGCTGGAGGATCCCGAGCCGCAGCGCCGCCCGCACGGCGGGCTCGAGGCGGTCGACGTGGCGGCCGGCGAGCACGCCGATCACGTGGTCGAGCGTCGCGCGGCGCTGGACGGCGCCGTAGGCCAGCCGGGTGGCGAGGCCGAGGTCGCGCGCGTCGAGCCCGAGCCGCTCCGCCTCGCCGCGCAGCGCGCGATCGGCCCACGCGTCGTCCTCGAACACCCGGCGCAGGACCGCGTAGGCGCACCGCCGGGCGGCGGCGACGGTGGGCGGGGGGGTGCGAACTTCGTCCACTGGCATCCAACAAACGTCCAACCTGGGCCAGGTGGCTCATGTGCCGCTGCCACCCTGCCGACAAAGTCGGTGAAGAGCCACTCTCGC
>JBDTMF010000151.1:0-10324 GCA_039934455.1 Solirubrobacteraceae bacterium | reverse complement strand
TCTCCCAACTACGGAGAACAACCTCACGACCACCCCAGAGGTTGCCCAATGAGCGTCGAGGGCCTCGACCCGTTGCTCTCGCCCGAGGGCTGGGTCTACGCGTCGACGCCGCCGGTGGCGGAGGGGGACCCGGGCCGCTACCACGCGCTGTTCGGGCGCGACTCGCTCATCACCGCGCTCCAGGTCCTGCCCGCACGGCCCGAGGTGGCGCGGTCGACGCTGCGCGCGCTCGCCGCGCTCCAGGGCCGGCGCGAGGACCCGGAGACCGACGAGGAGCCGGGCAAGATCCTCCACGAGTACCGGCCCGAGGCGCCCGCCTGGCACACCGAGCACCAGTGGCCGGTGCGCGACGGCGAGCTGCGCTACTACGGCTCCTCGGACTCGACGTCGTGGTTCCTCGTGCTGCTCGCGGCGCTCGGCGACGCCGCGCTGACGGCCGAGCTCGAGCCCGCCTGGCGCGCGGCCGGCGGCTGGCTCGAGCGGGTGCTGGTCGCGGGCGCCGGCCTCGTCCGCTACGGCCCGCGCCAGAGTCCCGGAGGGCTCACCCAACAGGGCTGGCGCGACGTCATGGGCCCTTCAGCCGAGGACGATGACGGCGGTGGCATCGTCCGCCCCGACGGCTCGACGCCGCGCGCGGCGCTGGCCGACACCGACGTCCAGGCCGTGGCCTACGCCGCGCTGCGCGCGCTCGGCGTGCTCTCCGGCGACGACGCCTGGAGCCGCCGCGCCGAGGCGCTGCGCGGCCGGCTCGAGCGCGACCTCGGCCCCGGCGTGCTGGCGCTCGAGGGCGACGACCTCGCCGTGCCCGGTCCGGGCTCGCAGCTCGGCTGGCTGCTGTGGTCGGGTGCGCTCTCTCCCGCCCACCGGGAGGCCGCGGCCGAGCGCCTGTGCGAGCCCGACGTCCTGACCGCGTGGGGGCTGCGCACGCTCGCGGCCTCGAGCCCGGTGTTCGACCCGCAGAGCTACCACCGCGGCAGCGTCTGGCCGTTCGACTCCTGGCTGGGCTGGAGCGGGCTGCGCGCCGCGGGCCGGGTCGAGGAGGCAGAACGCGTCCGCTCGGGCGTGCTCGCCGCGCTCGACCGCCTCGGCCACGCGCCGGAGCTCTACGCGGTGACGCCGGACGGTGAGCTCGAGCCGTCGCGGCTCACGAACCTCGTCCAGGCCTGGACCGTGGGAGCCCGCTGGGCGTTCGAGAACGACTGGGGCGGCCGGCCCGGCTGGCTTGACAACCGCCCGGCTGAGCGCGCACCCTGAGCCGGTGACCTCTCCCGGGCGGCTGCTCGCCCGCTGGGCGCCGGCGCTGCTCGCGCTGGCCAACGGCCTGATCGTGGTCAGCCTGTGGTGGCGCGCCGGCGGTCTCCGCGAGATCGACGACACGGCGAGCGCGCTGACCGGGATCGGCCGCCTGTGCGGGCTGCTCGGCGCCTACCTCGTGCTCGTCGAGGTGCTGCTGCTCGCTCGAATCCCGCTGCTCGACCGCACGGTTGGCTTCGACCGCCTGACGGTCTGGCATCGCCGCAACGGCAAGGTCGCGCTGTCGCTGCTGATCGTGCTGGCGGCGGCGATCACGACCGGCTACGCGCTCGGCGACGGCGTGTCGTTCCCGGCCGAGGCCGGACGGCTGCTGAGCGGCTACCCCGGCGTCATCACCGCGCTGGCCGGGCTCGTCACGCTGATCGCCGTGGTCGTCAGCTCGCTGGTGATCGTGCGGCGGCGGCTCCGCTACGAGACCTGGTACTTCGTCCACCTCTACACGTACCTCGCGATCGCGCTCGCCTTCAGCCACCAGATCGCGACCGGCCGCGAGTTCGTCGGCGACCCCGCCGCCCGCGCCTACTGGCAGGCGCTCTACCTCGCCACGCTGGCGGGCGTCGTGGTGTTCCGGATCGGCGTGCCCGCGCTGCGCAACGCGCGCCACCGGCTGCGGGTCGAGCGGGTGATCGAGGAGGCGCCGGGCGTGGTCTCGCTCGAGATCGGCGGCGCGCAGCTCGAGCGGCTCAAGGCGCGCGCGGGCCAGTTCTTCTCGTGGCGCTTCCTGACCCGCGAGCACTGGTGGCAGTCGCATCCGTACTCGCTCTCCGCCGCGCCGGACGGCCGGCGGCTGCGGATCACGGTCAAGGAGGTCGGGGACTTCAGCGCGGGGCTGAAGGCGATCCGCCCGGGCACGCGCGTGATCTTCGACGGGCCGCACGGCGCGTTCACCGCGGCCGCGCGCCGGCGCCCGCGGGTCGCGCTGATCGCCGGGGGCGTGGGCATCACGCCGATCCGCGCGCTGCTCGAGGACCTGCCCGGCGATCCCGGCGACATCACGCTCGTCTACCGAGCCGTGCGCGAGGACGACGTGATCCTGCGCGCGGAGCTCGAGGAGCTTGCGCAGCGCCGCGGCGTCGAGGTCCACTACGTGCTCGGCGACCACCGCGGCCCCGGCGCCGCCGCGCTGCTGTCCGCCGAGCACCTGGCGCTGCTCGTCCCCGACATCGCGCTGCGCGACGTCTACGTCTGCGGGCCGCCGGCCATGGCCGACGCCACGGGCGCGAGCCTGCGGCGCGCCGGCGTCCCGCGCCGCCAGGTGATCACGGAGCGGTTCGCGCTCTAGAAGATGATCTGATGCGCGCCGTCCTCGCCGCCCTCGTGGTCACCGCCGTGGTCGTCGTGCTGCTCGTCTCCTACGACACGCGGCCGCCGACCCGCGCGAACCCGGAGTCCGCGCTGCGCAGCCCGGCGCCGCTGCGCTCGGCCGCGGCGACCCCGCGCCCGCACCCGCCCGGCTCGGTCACCGCCAAGGGGCCGCTCGTCACGACGCCGTTCTCCTCGATCCAGGTCCAGGCCACGATGCTGCACGGGAAGCTGATCGACATCCAGACGCTGTCGCTGACCGGCGCCGACACCCACACGCAGGCCCTCAACGCCCGCGCAGAGCCGATCCTGCGCGAGGAGGCGCTGAGAGCGGGCAGCGCCGAGGTGGACGCGGTGAGCGGCGCGACCTACACGAGCGAGAGCTGGAGCGACTCGCTGACGGCGGCGATCGAGGCGGCGCGCGTTGACTGAGCGACGTGAGGTGCTGCGGGCGCGCCGGAGCGATTGAGGGCGTCAGACTCCGCGCCCGGGTGAGCGAGCGCCGGGCGGACATAGCGACGAGCGAGCTGGTCGCCGTCGGCCTGACGGCGGTGGCGGCGCTGGCGCTGCGCGTGGCCGGGATGGGCCAGAGCCTGTTTGGCGACGAGCTGTTCACGTACGCCGATCTCGCGGGCCGCGGCGTCGGCGGTGTGGTGCGGCACGTCGCCGGCGGCGGTGTCGAGGACAACCCGCCGCTGTTCTACGTGCTGGCGGAGCTGTCCTCGCGGCTCGGCGCTCCGGAGGTGTGGCTGCGGCTGCCCTCGGTCGTCCTGGGGACGCTGACGGTGCCGGTCCTGTGGCTGGCCGGCCGGCTCGTGGCCGGGCCGCGGGCCGGCCTGTCCGCGGCGGCGCTGTGGGTGCTGAGCCCGTTCGTGCTCTTCTACGGCACCGAGGGTCGCGCGTACGCGACGCTCGCGTTCTTCGCCGCGCTGTCGACGCTCGCGCTGCTGCTGGCGCTGCGGACCGGGCGGCGGCGCTGGTGGGCGCTCTACGCGCTCGCGACCTGCGCCGCGCTCTATAGCCATTACACGGCGGTCTTCGTGCTCGCCGCGCAGGCGGTCTGGGCGCTCGCCGCCCACCGCGGGGCGTGGCGGCCGCTCGTGCTCGCGACCGCCGCGGCCGCGCTCGCCTACCTGCCCTGGATCCCGTCGCTGATCGAGCAGGGGCGGGACTCGAGCGCGCAGGTCATCGGCGCGTTCTACCCGCTCAGCCTGCGGTCGTTCGGCGAGGGCATCGCGCGGCCCTTCTGCTGCCATCCCTACGTTCAGGCGGCCGATCTCCCGGGGCGCGACGGGCTGGCGCTGCTCGTGGCGGGCGCGCTCGTGCTCGACGCCGCCGCGCTGCGCGAGCGGGGCGGGCGGCTGACGGCCGACCGCGTCCTGCTGGTGGTGCTCGCGCTCGCGACGCCCGCCGGCCTGCTGGCCTACAGCGCGGTCGGGACCGGGATCTTCGCCCCGCGCAACCTCACGGCGTCGATCCCCGCGGCCTGCCTGCTCGCCGGCTGGCTGCTCGCGCGGCTCCCGGCGCGCGCCGCGCTCGCGGCCGGCGGGCTGGTCGCGGCCGGGCTGCTGATCGGCCTCGTGATCGGCCTCGGTCCCTCGAAGCAGCGGCCCGACCTCGGCGCCGCGGCGGCGATCATCGACGCGCGCGCCGGCGCGGACGATTCCTACGCCGAGACGCAGCTGTTCTTCTCAGACGCGCCGGAGCTCCGCCAGGGCCTGCGGCTGCACTTCGACCGCCGGCACCCCGCGGTCGGCGTGACGTTCCGGCGCGAGCCCGACAACCGTCTGCGGCCGGTCGCCGACCGCCGGGCGTGGCTCGCCGTCGCGGCCGGGAAGCGCCTGTTCGTCGTCGGCCCGCGGCTGCCGAACCTGGTCGGCCTGCCCGAGCCGCCCCCCGATCTGGCGGCCCGGGTGCGCCGCGAGCAGACGCGGCGCTTCGCCGGGATCTTCGCGATCGACGTCGCGGTCTGGGGCCCGCGCCGGCCGTAAAGGCGTATCTTCCGAGCGTCGGGGGTTCTGGGAGGAAGTCACGGGAGGTGGCGACGTGGTGTTCAGGTGTTCAGTCGTAGCCGGGATCGCGCTCGCCGCGCTGGTCGCAGGGCCGGCGCGCGCGGCGGCGCCCGAGTTGTCGGTGAGCCAGCGGCTGCAGGACCGGCGCGAGGTCGCGGCCGGCACGCGGGCGCAGGTCCTCGGGTTCGAGGACGGCCGCTTCTATGCCAACGGATGGCACGTCACGGGCGAGATGGGCGGGATCATCACCCCGCCGTTGAAGCTGCTCGACTCGGTCTACCTCGGCGTCAACGGGCAGTGGGTGGGGCAGGCCACACGGTTCACGAGCGGACGCGGTTACACCCGCTATGACCTCCCGCCGATCGACGGCGTGCGCCTGGAGCGGACCGACGTCGCACCCGACGGCAGGCGCGGGGCGCTGATCGGCCTCACGCTGAGCAACCCCTCGCGGCACAAGCAGACCGTCGAGGTGATGGTCGACGCGCATTCGGAGCTGATGATGCAGTACCCGTGGGGCTTCACCGGCACGGTGCCGAACGCGAGCGAGAACGCTCCCGACCGCGCATCCGCCGACCGGCAGGGCCTGGTGTTTCGCGACACCGGCCGCCTCACGGGCGAGACCAGCAACCACTCCTACACCGCGATCGTCGGCTCCGACCGCCGGCCGGTCGCCACCCAGACCGGTCCCGGCCACTACGGCCCGTACGCCGCGGGCCGGACCTGCACCGCCGAGCAGACGCCGGCGCCGATGCCGAGCGAATGCGACGACGGCCCCTTCGGCCACGGCACCGGCGGCCGGCTCGCCTACAAGGTCAAGCTCCGCGGCCACGGGCCGACGACGGTGTGGATCGCCGCGGCGGGCTCGGAGAACTCGCCCGGCGAGGCGCGCCGCGAGTTCCGCCGCCTGATCGCGGATCCCGAGCGCCAGCTGGCCGAAAAGGTGCGCTCCCGCCGCGCGCTCGCACGCTGGTCGCGGCTCGACCTGCCCGGAGACCGGCTCCTCGAGAGCTCGATCGACTGGGGCAAGCAGAATCTCGCCGATCTCACGCAGCGGGCGGCTGGGGTTGACATCCGCTGGACCAACCAAGGCAAGGAGTGGACCCACGAAGGCTCCCTGGGCGCCATGCGCTGGATCGGGGCCGGCTTCCCCGACTACCCGTGGCTGTTCGCGGTCGACGGCGAGTACACCGCCCACGCCGCCGTCACGCTCGGCCAGTTCGGCGTGATCGAGGACCACATGCGGGCGGTGCGGGCGATCTCCGACAGCCTCAGCAACCGCTCCGGCGTCGTCGTGCACGAGGTCGTCTCCGACGGCTCGGTCTGGTTCGGCAAGGACTCGCGCCTCACCAATCCCGATGGCACGGTGAGCTATGACTTCAACACCGACGAGATCGTCAAGTTCCCGGCCGCCGTGGCACTGATCTGGCGCTGGACCGGGGACGACCGGTTCCGCGACGAGATGCTGGACTTCACGTGGCGCAACCTCGAGTACGTCCGCACGCAGCTCGACGCGGACGGTGACGGCTGGCCGGAGGGCAACGGCAACGTCGAGCGCCCGGGCATGGGCGAGGAGAAGCTCGACAACAGCGTCTACTACATCCGTGGGCTGTACGACTTCGCCGACATGGCGCGGTCGGCCGGCCAGGTGACGCGCGCGAACGCGGCCGAGACGCGGGCGGACGCCCTGCGCGCCCGCTTCGAAGCCGCGTGGTGGATCGAGGCCGACCAGCAGTACGCGGACTCGCTGAAGGGCGCCGCGCACGAGAAGATCAACCAGAAGCACTGGATCGGCGTCGACCCGATGGAGGCCGAGCTGAACGTCGACGGCGAGTTCGTGCCCGGCCTGGCGCTGTTCGCGAACGGCTCGCGGGCGCTGGCGACGCGGGAGAACGACTGCTACAGCGGGGAGCGGCCCGGCAACCAGGGGCTGTTCCACACCGGCTGCGGTGGCGGCCCGACGGGCGCCGGCGAGTTCTCGATCTTCTCGCTCAACAGCGGCATCCAGGCCGTCGGCGAGGGTAACTACGGGCGCGTCGGCGCGGGGCAGCAGCCCCGGTACACGGACGCCAACGCGGAGACCCAGTTCTCCGAGCCGGCGACCGGCGGCACGCCCGACGAGCAACCGGGCGCGATGCCGGAGATCATGCCGTCCGAGCCCGCGCCCGGCGCCCCTCCCGAGTCCGCGGGCACCCCGCCGAACATCGACCGCTGCTGGACGTGCCGCTCGATGTTCATGCAGGCGTGGGGGCACTACGGCACGGCGTGGGCCGCGGTCCACCAGCAGCTCGGCGTGCGGCCGCAGCTCGGCCACGACTGGCTCGAGGTCGTCCCACAGGTGCCCGAGGGCCAGACCAGGGTCGCGGGGGAGGACATCCGCCTCGGCGACGGCTCGGTCGACGTGGCGGCGACCCACACCGGCACGCGCTACACGACCACGACCGACACGCGCGGCGCGCCGGTGCGGACGTACCTGATCGGCCACACGCTGCCGCGCGGCGCGCACGTCGCGTCCGTCCAGCTCGACGGCACGACGGTCACCAGCTACGAGTCACGGACGACGAACCGCGGCCTCGAGGTGCGGGTCCCGGCGAGCCCGCGCCGGCGACACGCGCTTGTCGTCAACGCGGGCGCC
Organism: Solirubrobacteraceae bacterium; assembly: GCA_039934455.1. Lineage (GTDB taxonomy): Bacteria > Actinomycetota > Thermoleophilia > Solirubrobacterales > Solirubrobacteraceae > DASQFQ01. Next base: position 3,064 of record JBDTMF010000151.1, on the reverse strand, counting down.
TAGGAGGCCTCAGCGAGCCCCGGCGCCCGTCACTGGGCGTCGGGCAGCTCGGCCTCGGGGTTGATGACCTCGCCCTGGCGCAGGCGCGAGTGGCGGATGCCGTAGGTGAAGTAGATGATCAGCCCGAACGCCATCCACCCGACGAACCGCAGCCATGTCTCGAACGAGAGGTAGCGCATCAGGTACACGCACAGGATCGACCCGATGATCGGGAACCACGGCACGAGCGGGACGCGGAAGCCGCGCTCGAGGTCGGGCTTGGTCCTGCGCAGGATGATCACGCCGATGTTCACCACGATGAAGGCGAACAGCGTGCCGATGTTGACGAGCTTGACGATCTCCTTGAGCGGCACGAACGCCGCGACGACCGCGATCAGGACCCCGAAGGTGGCGGTGATCCGGACCGGGGTCTTCGTCTTGTCGTTGACCTTCGCGAAGTTGCGCGGCATCAGGCCGTCGCGGCACATCGCGAACATGATCCGGGTCTGGCCGTAGAGGATCGTCAGCACGACGCTGGTGATGGCGACGAGCGCGCCGAAGGAGATGATGTTGCCGGCCCAGTCGAGCCCGACGCCGTCCTTGATCACGGAGGTCAGCGGCGCCTCGGCGCCCTTGAGCTTGTCGAACGGCAGCGCGCCCACGGCCACGACGGAGACCAGGATGTAGAGCAGCGTCGCGATCGCGAGCGAGCCGATGATCGCGATCGGAAGGTCGCGTCCCGGGTTCTTGGTCTCCTCACCGGAGGTCGAGATGGCGTCGAAGCCGATGTAGGCGAAGAAGATCACCGACGACGCTGTGACGACGCCGTCGACGCCCTCCGGCGCGAACGGCTTGAGGTTGCCGCCGTCGAACACGGTCACGCCGACGACGAGGAAGAACGCCAGCACCGCGAGCTTGATGAACACCATGATCGTGTTGAAGCGCGCGCTCTCGCGGATGCCGATGCAGAGCACAGCCGTGATGAGGAGCACGATGAAGACGGCCGGCAGGTTGAAGGAGCCTCCCTCGCCGGGCGGGCTGGCGAGCGAGTCGGGCAGCGAGAAGCCGAACAATGAGTCGGCGAGGTCGTTGAAGTACTGGCCCCAGCCCACCGCGACGGCGGCGACCGACACCGCGTACTCGAGGATCAGGTCCCAGCCGATGATCCACGCCGCGAGCTCCCCGAGCGTCGCGTAGGAGTAGGTGTAGGCGCTGCCCGAGACCGGGATCGACGAGGAGAGCTCGGCGAAGGCCAGCGCGGAGAACGCGCACGTGACGCCCGCGAGGATGAAGGACAGGATGATCGCGGGGCCCGAGTCGCCGATCGCCTCGCCGATCACCACGAAGATGCCGGTGCCGATGATCGCGCCGAGGCCCAGCGCGGTCAGGTCGAGGAGGCCGACGACGCGCTGCAGCGACGCGCCCTTCTCCTCGGTGTCGCGGACGAGCGCGTCCGTGTCCTTGGTCGCGAACAGGCCCTTGCGGCCCTCGTTGCCTGAGGCGGTGGCCACGCGGTTCTCCTTCTACGACGGGGTGATGACGAGGACGGGGCGGCGCGCGCGCTGGATCAGCTCGACCGGGACGCTGCCGAGCACCCTGCGGGCGACGCGGCCCTTCGTCGTGGCGCCGCAGACGATCACGTCGGCGTCCTTCTCCTCGGCGTAGAGCAGAACTCCGGAAACCACCTTCCCGGGGCGGACCTCGCCCTCGGCCTGGACGCCGGCCGCGGCGAGGCGCTCGAGGAAGCCGTCGACGGCCCGCTGGGCCGGCTCACGGAACTCCGAGCGCGGGGTGGGGGACAGGCCCTCCATGTCGAGGCCGTCGGCCGAGACCACCCAGACGGCGGCGCCGGTCTGCTGTGCGAGCTCCACGGCGGCGTCCGCGAGCCACGGCTGGTCCGATCCTGCCTTCGCCGCCACGACGATGCGTTCCATGTCCGCCCGCCTTTCCGAACCGGCCGCCCCGCAAACACCTGCGGCCCGGTGTCCGCGACCTTCCATACTGTGACTCGGTCATGCCCCCCTTCAAGCTCGACAGCGTGTACAGCCCGACCGCGGATCAGCCCGCGGCGATCGACGGGATCGCGAAGAGCGTCAACGAGGGCAACCGCTACACGACGCTGCTCGGCGCCACCGGCACCGGCAAGACGATGACGATGGCGGCGACGGTCGAACGGCTGCAGAAGCCCGCCCTGATCCTGGTCCACAACAAGACGCTCGCCGCGCAGCTGTGCAACGAGTTCCGCACCTACTTCCCGCAGAACGCCGTCGAGTACTTCGTCTCCTACTACGACTACTACCAGCCCGAGGCCTACGTCCCCTCGCGCGACCTCTACATCGAGAAGGACTCGGCGATCAACCAGGAGATCGACCGCCTGCGCCACGCCGCCACCGCCGCGCTGTTCGCGCGCCGCGACGTGCTGATCGTCGCCTCGGTGTCGGCGATCTTCGGCCTCGGCTCGCCGGACACCTACAACGACAACCTGCAGACGCTGATCAAGGGCGCCTATGTCGACCGCGACGAGCTGCTGCGCAAGCTCGTCTACCTCCAGTACAACCGCAACGACACCGCGCTCGGCCGCGGCACCTTCCGCGTCCGCGGCGACACGCTGGAGATCTTCCCCGCCTACGCGGAGACCGCCTTCCGGGCGATCCTGTTCGGCGACGAGGTCGAGCGCCTCCAGCACTTCGATCCGCTCACGGGCGAGCTGATCGTCGACGACCTCGAGCACGTCGCGATCTGGCCGGCGACGCACTACAACGTCAAGGAGGGGACGATGGAGCGCTCGGTGGCCGAGATCGGCCGCGAGCTCAACCATCGCACCGCCGAGCTCGAGGCCGAGGGCAAGCTGCTCGAGGCCCACCGCCTGCGCCAGCGCACCCAGTACGACATGGAGATGCTGCGCGAGGTCGGGTTCTGCTCGGGCATCGAGAACTACTCGCGCATCCTCGACGGCCGCGCGCCCGGCGCCCGCCCGTACTGCCTGATCGACTACTTCCCCAAGGACTTCGTCTGCTTCCTCGACGAGTCGCACCAGACCGTGCCGCAGATCGGCGGCATGTACGAGGGCGACCGCTCGCGCAAG
>JBDTMF010000150.1:0-10449 GCA_039934455.1 Solirubrobacteraceae bacterium | reverse complement strand
GAGCGCGACGGGCGGCGGCGCGAGCGCTGCGGGCGGCGCGGGCCTCCTGGGCGCGAAGCGCGATCTGCTGGTCGGCGAAGGCCTGCGCCAGGCGCTGGGTCTCGGCATTGGTCGTGCTGCTCGCCGGCGGGGCCGGCGTCGCGGTGGGCTGGACCGTCGCGGACGTGCGCGGCGTGCGGTTCGTGTCCGGGCCCGACATGGCGCCGCTGATCACGTTGACCGCGATCACGATCAGGCCGATGCCGAAGAGGGCGTAGAGCGCGACGAGGAACAGCGGGTTGACCTTGCGGCCGGCGGTGCGGCCGCGGCGCACGCGGCCGGGGGCCGTGGGCGGCGAGGCGGTGGCCGCCGCGACCGCGGGGCGCGAGACCGTGGGCTCCCAGTCCCAGTCGGGCTCGGAGAGCGACGTGTCGTCCTCGGTGCCCGGGGCGTCGGTACGGGCGTCGCCGTGCGGCGTCGCGCGCTCGGGCGTGCCGTTCCCGTTCACGGGCGGGGCGACGTCCTCGGCGGGGGCGGGCGGGGCCGGCTCGGAGGCGACCGGCGGCGCCACGCCGTTGCCGTTGCCGTTGACCGGCTGCTCGGCGTCGGCCCAGTCGTCCCACTCGGTGTCCTCGTCGGGCTCGGCGACGGCGCCGTCGCCGTTGCCGTTGCCGTTGCCGCCCGGCATCTCCCAGTTCAGGTCGGACTGCGGGCGCGGCGCCGGCGGGCCGGTGGGAGGCACAGCCGGAGCGGGCGGCGCGGCCACGGCGGTCTCGCCGCCCCAGTCGAGGTCGTCGTCCCACTCGTCGTAGGGCTCGCTCGCGACCGCGGCCACCGTGCCGGCGCCGGCGGCCGCCGTCGCGCTGCGGCGCGTGCTCCAGCCGTCCCGGCTCTTGGCTGCGGCGGGGTGCCGGTTGCGGCGCGCGGCCGCGGTCGTCGCCCACTGCTTGCCTGCGTCCGGGCGCACACGCCCGCGGCTCCGGCGCCGGAGGCGGGGAACTGCGATGAGGCTGATGCCGACGACGGCCGCGAGTGCGAGGACGATTTCCATATCGCTCCTACATGGTGCCAGCGCCGGGGATCCGAACCAAGGCGCGGGTGTTGGTCACTATGGTCAAGTTGTGCCCGATAACCCTGACGGACAGGCATCGGATCGGTCGCCGGAGCCCCAGGCGCCCGTAATCCTCGCGTTCGGTCTCAAGCCCGAGCGCTTCGTGGGTGGCGAGGGCCGCATCGACGCGGTGCTCGAGCCGCCGCCCGCCGAGGAGGCCGACGTGCTGGTCGAGGCGCTCTCGTCGGGGATCGAGGCGGGCGGCTACGTGATCGCCGTGCTCCCGCAGTGGTTCCCGCCGGAGGGCGCTCTGCGGCTCGCAATGGCGCGCTCCATGCTGGATACGGACCGTGTCGCCGTGCACGACACGGCGCTGCCGCCGCTCGCCGGCGCGGTGCTGTGCTCGCTCGCCTCCGCGCTCGGGCCGCATCTCCCGTCCGCCGGCGTGCTCGCCTCGCTGCTCCCCGAGATCGAGGCGGAGCTTCACGTCTTCACCTGGCTCGGCTCGGTTTCCGGCCTCAGCGCGCCCGCCCCAACATTCGGCCAGCACCTCGCCTCGCTGGGCCCGAACAGCGCGTTCGGCGTCTCCTCGTGGCCCGAGCCGTCCGTCCACAAGCTGTCCGCCGGGGAGCCCGGCGTCCCGCTGCCGGAGATCGCGCGGCCGTCGCGGATGGTCATCGCGCCGCGCGCCGGCGACACCGCGTGGCTGCGCGAGACGATCAACGGCACGCTCGGCGGCCTGCCCGTCGCCGAGGTCGAGCCGACGCCCAACGGGCCCTCGTGGTGGGGCACCGACAAGGTGGTCGAGAGCGTGGTGTTCCCGGTCGACGTGGCCGAGCTCGCCGAGGAGCTGCTGGCCGAGCTCGAGCCGTGGCTGTGCCGCTGGTGCCGTGCGCTGATCGCCAGCTCGCCGTGCCCGCTGTGCGGCCACCGCGGGCGCCCCGTGCGTCGTCGCGCGCCGGCCGCGCATCAGCAGGGCGGCGTCCGCAAGTAGGTGTCGGGCGCCCGGGTGCGGCCCGTCTTGGGCTCCTTGTAGCTCATCGTCGAGCGCGTGTAGAAGCGCCCGCGCCCGCAGCGCCGCGGCTTCGAGAGCACGATCACGGCGGTCGAGCGCTCGAGCGTCCCACTGGCGCAGGTGGGGTCGCAGATCAGCGTGTCGAGGTCGCCGCGGCCGGTCGCGCTCGGGTTGCCCCAGCCCGACCAGCGCAGGCCGTCGAGCGTCTGCTCGCTGTTGACGTCCAGCTTCTGCGGCTCGATCGCGGCGCGGTTGGCGAGGTCGACGACCCCGATGGCACCGCCCGCCAGCCGCGCCTTCGCGCCGGGGCCGTATTCGAGCGGCTGAGCGGTCGCCTCGGGCTGGACGGTGACTGTCGCCGCGGGCGGCTCGCCGCCGGTCCCGGCCGCCGCCGCCGCCGCGCGCTCGTGAGCGCTTCCGCCGCAGCCCGCGACGGCCAGGCAGGCGGCGAGCACGCAGATCGGTCCCCGGCGCGCGCCCATCAGGCGCAGAACTTCTGGTCGAGGGCGGCGGCCTGGCCGGCGCGCTGACCGTAACGGTCCGGGAAGGCGGAGCGCTGGACCTTCTGGGAGAGCACCCCGGGATCGGCGTAGAGATGCTCGATCCCCTGTGCCACCGTGACGAACTTGCGCGTCGCGTAGGCCGGGTCCATCGTCTGCGCGAGCGTGCCCCAGCCCTGGGTCCACTGCTGCTGGAAGACTCCGTGGGAGTCGCGGTCACCGTAGGGGAGGTTGTGGACCCCCGACTCGACGATCGCCGTCTCCCAGGCCGCGAGGCGGACCTTGGCGGAGACGTGCATGCGGTCGAGGACGTTGCACATGATCGCGGCGACCTTGGGGTCGGGCGGGCCGAACGGGATGCCGCCCGCGCCGCCGACGAAGCCGGACGCGAAGCCGGTGGGGGAGGGCGCTTCCCAGTCGACGAGCTTGACCTCGAGCGCCGTGTGCTGGAGGTCCCCGATGGCGCCGCCGCCGGAGCCGCCGACGCCCTCGCCGGCCCCCGGGTTGATGTGCATGTGGTCGAAGTGGTTGAAGACCTGCCAGAGCGTGTTGAAGCCGAGCTTGTGGACCCAGCCGATCTGGGAGTCGATGATCGCCTTCTCGTTGCCGGCGTAGTTGAGGTCGATCGCGCCCGAGTTGCCGCACTTGTAGTGCCAGGAGGTGGTGCTGCGCTCGCCGCCGGGCGGCATCGGCGGGAACCCGAGGCGCGCGTTCTCGATCGTCTGGGCGCCGTGGGCCTGCAGGAACCGCCCGAGCTTGTAGAGGTCGTCGCAGTCGGGCGGGAACTTCAGGTCCTTCTGCAGGTCCTTCCACTCCTTCTCGGTGATCGGCTTGTAGGCGCCGACGTCGCCGGGGCTGCCCACGGCGCCGCCGCCGACGCCGCCGAAGCCTGGGAGCGCCGTCAGCTCGACCCGCGCCCGCGCCTTCGCCACGCCGCGCCGCTCGACCTTGGGCGGGTCGACCTTGTCGTCGTCCGTGTCGACGAACGCGCGGACGTCGGTGCCGTCCATCTTGAAGTCGGTGAGGCGCGCGTGGTTGCGCTTGGCGTAGGCGGCGGCGGCGGCGTGCGCGATCGGCTCGCTGACCCGCGTCAGGTCCGAGGTGCCGGTGGTCGTGAGCTGCGCGATCAGCTGGTCGCGGATCGAGCGTGCCCCGGCCAGCGCGGCGGCGTCGGCCGCCGTCTGGGCGTCTGAGCGAAGCACGGCCGCCTTGCCGATCCGGAAGGTCAGCATGCCGAGGGCCAGGATGGCCAGCATCAGCATGATCAGCCCCGGGAGGATCTGCCCGTTCTCCCGTCGTAGCATGATGCGGGAGGGTAGCCCCGGCCCTCCAGTGTGGCGTAGGTCCGGGGACTCAACATCCGTCCGGGACAGGGCCTCAACCTGGGGCCGGGACCTTCCTTCGGGCGATCCAGCGCGTATTTTCAGTTGCAATGAACCCACGTCAACGCCGCGGCCTCCTGCTGCTCGTCCTCTCAGGCCTCGGCCTGCTCGCCGTGTTCGTCCTCGTCGCGTCCTATGTCGCCGACGTGCGCACGGAGGTCGACCCGAAGATCGAGCTGCTCGCCCTCTCCAAGCCGGTGAAGGCCTACGAGTCGGTTCCTGACGACGCCGTCACGACGATCACGATGCCCAAGCGCTGGGCGCCGGCGACCGCCCTGCGCGACCGCTCCAAGCTCGTCGGCAAGGTGGCCGGCACCGACCTGTCCAAGGACTCGCTGCTGCAGGACGACATGCTGGTCTTCCCGCCCGACCTCGCCCCCGGCCAGCGCGAGGTCGCCATCCTCGTCGACGCCGAGACCGGCGTCGCGGGCAAGATCGGCCCCAACTCGATCGTCGACATCGTCGCCACCTACGCGGGCAACGATCAGGCCGGCATCGCGCCGAAGTCCACCGTCGTGGTCCCGGCCGCCCGCATCATCGACGTCGGGCAGCCCAAGCTCCAGGGCGGCCGCGGCGTCCAGCAAGAGGCCCAGGCCGACCCCAAGCAGGTCGTGCCGGTCACCTTCGCCCTCACGCCGAAGGAGCAGCTCAAGGTCACCGAGGCCGAGAGCTTCGCCCAGGAGGTCCGGCTCGCGCTGCGGCGCCCGAACGAGACGACGCCGCTCAAGAAGGGCGAGACGACGTACGTCCGGCCCGAGCTGCGATGACCCAGCACCGGCTGCTGCTGGCCATCGCCGACGCCGAGCTCGCCCAGAGCGCGGTGGCCCTCATGCAGGAGGGCGAGGGCCTGCAGGTCGTCGATCGCGTGGCGGACGCCGAGGAGGCGGCCCGGGCCCTGCGCCGGCTCGAGATCGACGTCGTCGTGCTCCATGACGCGCTCGGCGCGGTGCCGGTCATGGAGGTCGCGCGGGACATCTCGGCGAGCTTCCCCGAGGTCGGCCTCGTGCTGGTCGCCGCCGACGACTCGCCCGACGTGTTGCGCGCGGCCATGCACGCCGGCATCCGCGACGTGGTCACGCTCCCGCTCTCGCTCGAGCAGCTCGAGGCCAGTGTGCGCGCGGCCGCCCAGTGGTCGCGCACGATGCGCGAGCGCGTGGCCGGCGAGGAGTCCGCCGCGGGCGCGCTCGGCGGACAGCTGATCGCGGTCGCGGGGTCCAAGGGCGGGGTCGGGACCACCACCGTCACGCTCCAGCTCGCGCTCGCCGCCGTCCGCGCGGCGCCCGGCCGCCCGGTCTGCGTCGTTGACTTCGACCTCCAGAAGGGCGACTTCCGCTCCTTCCTGGACCTGCCTCCCCGGCGCTCGGTCGTCGACCTCGTGGAGGTCGCCGACGAGATCTCGGTGCGTCATCTGCAGGAGACGCTCTATACGCACAAGGAGGGCTTCCGGGTCCTGCTCGCGCCCGACGACGGCGAGCGGGCGGAGGAGGTCAACGCGCTCGTCGCGCGCAGCATCCTCACTGCCGTCAAGGCGCGCCACGCGCTGACGATCGTCGACCTCGGCGCGAACGTCTCCGAGGCCAGCGCGATCGGCGCCGAGATCGCCAACCGCACGCTCGTCGTGACCCAGCCCGACGTCGTTTCGCTGCGCGGCGTCACGCGCCTGCTCGAGCTCTGGAAGCGCCTGCAGGTGCGGGAGGACGACGAAGACGTGCTCGTCGTCCTCAACCGCGCGTCGCGCAAGCGGGAGGTCCAGCCCGACACCGCGCGCAAGGTGATCGCCGGGCGGCTCGCGCGCACGACGATCCCCGCCGACTTCTCCTCCTTCGAGGCCGCCGTGAACACCGGCACCCCGGCGCGCATGGAGGACGCGAAGCTGCGGGCGAACTTCGACGCCCTGCTCGAGGAGGCCGACGCGCTGCCCGCCTCCGGCGAGGAGCCCGAGGGCGACCCGTCCGAGCCGCGCGGCCTGATCGCCCGCCTCGGTGGCGAGCGCGGCCAGGGCACCGCCGAGATGATGGGCCTGCTGCCGGTGCTCGCGCTCGTGATCCTCGCGCTCTGGCAGGTCGGGCTGCTCGGCTACACCTACCTGATCGCGGGCCACGCGGCGCGCGAGGGCTCGCGCGAGCTGGCGGTCAACACGGAGAACACCAAGACGAAGAAGCCGTTCAGGGACGCCGCCGAGGAAGACCTCCCCAAGGCGTGGCTCAAGGACGCGATCATCGAGATCGACAAGCAGGACCCGGTCACCGTCAATGTGAAGCTCAAGGTGCCGATCGTGTTGCCGGGTCTCTCCAGCCCATGGACGATCTCGGAGCACTCGTCGACCTCGGTCGAGGACGAGCCGCTCCCGCCCTCGCAGACGAAGGACAACCCGTCGTGAGGCGCTTGCTCGCCGACGAGCGCGGCCAGGCGTCGGCCGAGCTCATGGGGATGATGGTCTGGCTCCTGCTCGTCACGCTGATCGTGTGGCAGGTCTGCCTCGCCGCGTGGACCTACACGCAGGTCTCCAACGCCGCGCGCACCGGCAGCCGCGTCGAGGGGCGCGGGGGCGACGGCAAGAAGGCGGCGAAGAACGCGCTCGCCGGCACGTTGCAGAAGGGCGTCGAGCTGATCAAGATCGACGGTGACAAGGCTACGGTGAAGGTGCGCGTGCCGATCGTGCTGCCGGGCGTCATGACAACCGGGAAGCTCACCGCCACCCGCACCGCGGAGCTCCCCCACTAGTGGCCGCTCCGACGAATCCATACCGGGGGAACGACTGATGGGCCTGCGCGACCGCATCGCGGGGGAGGAGGCCGGGGTCCGCTCCAACGGGGAGGGCGACGGGGACGGCGTCTCCTACTACCGCAAGCGCCTGCTCGAGGAGGTCAACCTCTCCGAGATCGCCGAGCTGAGCGCTCCCCAGCGCCGCGCGCGGCTCGAGCGCGTGGTCGGGCGGATGGTCTCGCGCGAAGGGCCGGTGCTGTCGACCGCGGAGCGCACGCGGCTGATCCGGCGCGTGATCGACGAGGCGATCGCGCTCGGCGTGCTCGAGCCGCTGCTGGCCGACCCGTCGGTCACCGAGATCATGATCAACGGCCCCGACGAGGTCTTCCTCGAGCGCGAGGGCAAGCTGGAGCGCGCGGACATCACCTTCACCGACGAGGCGCAGCTCTACCAGACGATCGACCGCATCGTCTCCCAGGTCAACCGCCGCGTCGACGAGTCGAGCCCGATGGTCGACGCCCGCCTGCCCACCGGCGAGCGCGTGAACGTGATCATCCCGCCGCTGGCGCTGCGCGGGCCGACGATGACGATCCGGCGCTTCCCGCGCCTGTTCACGCTCGACCAGCTCGTGGAGATGAACTCGCTCGACGCGCCGACGGCGGACCTGCTGCGCGCGTGCGTGGCCGGCCGCCTCAATGTCGTGATCTCCGGCGGCACGGGCGCGGGCAAGACGACGCTGCTGAACGCGATGTCGGCCGCGGTGCCGCCCGGCGAGCGCATCATCACCGTCGAGGACAACGCCGAGCTGCGCCTGCAGCAGCCCCACGTGGTCACGCTCGAGGCGCGGCCGGCCAACGTCGAGGGCAAGGGCGAGGTGTCGATCCGCGACCTCGTGCGCAACTCGCTGCGCATGCGCCCCGACCGCATTATCGTCGGCGAAGTCCGCGGCGCGGAGACGCTCGACATGCTCCAGGCGCTCAACACCGGCCACGAGGGCTCGCTCGTCACGGTCCACGCCAACTCGCCCGACGACGCCATCCACCGCCTCGAGACACTGGCGACGATGAGCGACCTGCACATCCCGTTCGAGGCGCTGCGCGACCAGATCAACTCGGCGATCCACATGATCGTGCAGATCGACCGCTACGCCGACGGCCGGCGCCGGATCGCCGAAGTCGCGCTCGTGGCCTCCTCGCGCCGCGAGACGTTCCGCCTCGGCACGGTCGCGCGCTTCGAGTCCGACGCCGTCGGGCCGGACCGCAAGGTCACCGGGCGCTTCCGCCACTTCCCGCTGCCGCCCGCGATCGCCCGCCGCCTGATGCTGATGGGCCACGTGGTGCCGGAGGAGTTCGGTCCCGAGGCGGAGACCGAGGCCACCCCCGTGCGCGAGGCGAACTAGTGCATAAGGACGCACTCGCGCTCGTCGGGCTGCTGGGCGTCATGGTCATCGGGATGTTCGGCGCCGCGCTGTTCCTCAGCGGCTCGAACCGGCGCGCCGCGCTCGCCGCGCGCGGCCGCGACGGCGGCGGCGGCAGCGCGCTGCGGGCGCTGCTGGGCCGGCTCGACCAGCGGCTGCGCGCGACGCAGAGCGGGGGACGCCTCGCGCAGTGGCTGCGCTCCTCCGGCGGCCGCCTGACGCCGATCGACTTCGTCTCGATCGTGGTCGTCGGGGGCTTTCTGGCCTCGCTGGTGATGACGTTCCTGACGCCGCCGATCGTGGCCTTCGTGCTCGGCTACGCGTTCACCGTGTTCGGCCTGCGCTGGTGGGTCGAGCGCCAGCGGGCCAAGCGCCGCGTCGCGTTCATGGACCAGCTCCCCGACCTCGCGCGCATGCTCTCCAACGGCACCCAGGCCGGGCTCTCGATCGCCGGCGCCGTGCAGATGGCGGCGCGCGAGCTCGACGAGCCGGCCGCGGGCGAGATGGCCGCGGTGGTGCAGGAGATGCGCCTCGGCCAGCCGCTGGATCGCGCGCTCGAGCGGCTGCAGCGGCGCCTTCCCTCGCGCGAGGTCGCGGTGCTGATGACCACGATCATCATCCAGCAGCGCGCCGGCGGCGACACCGTTCGCGCGCTGCAGGAGCTGGGCGGCACGCTGGAGGCGCGCAAGGATCTGATCCGCGAGATCCGCACGGTGCTCTCGGGCTCCGTGTTCACCTCGTACATCGTGGCCGGGATCGGCATCGCCACGATCGTGCTGATGAACATCTTCACGCCCGGCGTCATGCGCGAGATGACCTCTTCGCCCGCTGGGCTGCTCGCGCTCGGCGTCGCGGGCACGCTGTGGGCGGTGGCCTTCGTGCTGATCCGCGCGACCACGAAGGTCGACGTATGACCCCGCTGCTGGCGGGCGCGCTGACCGCCGCGTGCTTCTCCGTCGCGATGCTCGCCGTGCCGCTGCTGCTCGACCGGGGGCCGGTCGACCGGCTCGCCGCGCGCACGGGCGTGCAGGCGACCGAGGAGCGGACGTCGCTGTTGCGGCGCCTCGTCGAGCGCCTGGCGGCGCGGCTCGGCCCGCGGCTGGCGCCGGGCATCCGCCTCAGCCGCCGTGAGGCGATCGCGCGCCGGCTCGATCTCGCGGGTCGCCCCGGCGGCCTGACCGTGCAGCGCTTCGTCGGGCTCAAGGGCGCACTGGCCCTGATCGCGGGCGGCTTCTTCTTCTTCCTCGCAGTGATCGGCGGCTCGTGGCTGATCGCGTTCGCCGCCGCCGGCACGGCGTGGTTCGCGCCCGACATCCTGCTCTCGCGCGCGGGCCGGCTGCGCCAGGAGAAGATCGAGCGCGACCTGCCGGACTTCCTCGACATCCTCGCCGTCACCGTGCGGGCCGGGCTCGGCTACCGCTCGGCGCTCCAGCGCGTGGCCGAGTCGCTCGGCGGCGCGGCGGGCGAGGAGATCCTGATCGCACTGCACCAGATGGACCTCGGCGCGTCGCGCCGCGACGCCTTCCTGGCGCTGCGGGAGCGCAACGACTCGGAGTCGCTGTCGACCTTCATCGGCGCCCAGCTGCAGGCGGAGGAGCTCGGGGTCCCGCTCTCGGAGGCGCTCAACGACATCGCGCTCGACATGCGCCGCTCGGCCGCCCAGAACGCCCGCCGGCGCGCCGCCCGGGCCGCGCCGCGGATCTCGCTGATCGTCACGACGCTGATCGTGCCGGGCTCGATCGTCCTCATCCTCGCGTCGATGCTGCTCGGGACCAACGTCCTCGACTCCGGGGTGCTCGGTGGTGGCTGAGCGGATCCTCGAGCGCGGCGAGGGCGGCGCCGGCGGCTGGCTCGAGTCCGCGTGCAAGGGCATCCTCACCGTCCGCACCGGGATCCTCCTGATCACGGTCGTCGCGCTGTGGGGCGAGGATGGCGACCGCTCGCTGCCGGCCGCGGCGATCCTCGTTGCCGCCGTCACGTCCTTCATCCCGCTGCGCTACTGGGACCGCGTCGGGCCGGCGCTCGTCCGGCACCCGGGCTACCTCGCGGGCGAGCTGGTGCTGGCGACGCTGATCCTGCTGCTCACCGGCGTCGACAGCCCGTTCTTCTACTACACGCTCGGCAGCGCGCTGCTGGGCGGCCTCGTCTACGGCTGGCCCGGCGCGGGGCTGTTCTCGGTCATGCTGATCGGTGTCTACGCGTGGGTGGTCTCGGTGCGCGACGAAGGCGTGGCCAGCCTCGTCCTGCCAGCGCTGTACCCGCTCGTCGGCCAAGCCAGAGCGGTAACGGCGTACCAATTCCACTTGTAGATGGTGCAGGGGGTCGATGTACGGGAACCGGTGGCGCATTGAGCGCTGCAGTGCCGTATTGTTGGCCAGCCGATTCTTTTCGCCGGTAAT
>JBDTMF010000149.1:0-10530 GCA_039934455.1 Solirubrobacteraceae bacterium | reverse complement strand
CCGGTGCCGGTGCCGGTGCCGGTGCCGGTGCCGTCGGCGTCCTCGGCGCGCCGCAGTCCGGGCAGAACCGTGCGCGGTCCTCCAGCTGATTGCCGCACTGGTCGCAGAACGCCATCCCGGCGGCAGACTAGCCAGCGGCCCGGCGGGCGGCGGCGCCCTCCTCGCGCAGCTCGCGCGCGAGGTCGATGTCCTTCTTCTCCGGGCCGTTGAGCTCGAGCACGCAGGGCAGGTCCTCGAAGCGCGGCTCCGACAGGAACGCCGCGCAGCCCTCGCGGCCGAGGTGGCCCTCGCCGGGGTCGGCGTGGCGGTCGACGTTCGATCCCAGCGGCGTCTGCGAGTCGTTGAGATGGAGCGAGCCGAGACGGTCGAGCCCCACGACCGAGTCGAAGTCGTCGATCACGCCACTCAATCCCGCAGCCGTCCGGACGTCGTAGCCGGAGGCCAGCAGATGGCAGGAGTCCAGGCACACGCCGAGCCGCCCGTCGCCTCCCGCCAGCTCGATCAGCGTCGCGAGCTCGTCGAACGAGCGCCCCAGCGTGCCGCCCGAGCCCGCGGTGTCCTCGAGGTGCAGCGGGCACGTCTCTGACTCCGCGAGGGCCTCGGCGATCGTCGCCGCGGCGCGCTCCAGCGCCGCGTCGACCGGGCCCTTGAGCGCGGAGCCGGGGTGGAGCACGACGCAGCGTGCGCCGAGCGACGCGCCCGCCTGGAGCGCCGCGGTCAGCGCGGTCAGCGACTTCCCGCGCATCTCGGGGTCCTCGGAGGCGCAGTTGAGCAGGTAGATCGCGTGGATCATCAGCGCCTCGAGCGGCGAGTCCGCCATCGCGCGCTGGAAGGCGTCGATCTCCTCGGGCGAATAGACGCGCGGGCGCCACGCGCGCGGGCTCTGATTGAAGATCTGGATCGCGTCGCAGCCCCGCTCCACGCCGCGCTCCACCGCCTTTGCGGGGCCACCTGCAGGGGAGACGTGTGCGCCGATGAGCATGAGATCTGGACGCCCGCGCTTCGTGGCATGCTGTGTCCAGATGCGCGTGCGATTCGCTCCCTCGCCGACGGGCGCCCTGCACATCGGGGGTGCGCGGACGGCACTTTACAACTGGCTCCTGGCCCGCGGCAGCGGGGGTCGGTTCCTGCTTCGGATCGAGGACACCGACCGCGAGCGCTCGACCCCGGAGAACGTCGAGCAGATCTTCGACGCCCTGCGCTGGCTCGAGCTCGACTGGGACGAGGAGCCGATCTTCCAGTCCGCGCGCGGCGAGCGCCACGCCGAGGTCGTGCAGGCGCTGCTCGACCAGGGGCTCGCGTACCGGTCCACGGCGGGTCAGGACGAGATCAAGGCGTGGCACGAGCAGCACGGCAACCGCGGCTTCCGCGGCGAGGACGAGGGGGAGGGCGCGGTGCGCCTGCGCGTCGGCGACGAGGGCGCGGCCGTGGTCCGCGACGTCATCCGCGGCGAGAGCACGTTCGAGAACGCCCTCCAGGACGACCTCGTGATCGCCCGCGCCGACGGCACGCCGCTCTACCACCTCGCCGTCGTCGTCGACGACCACGACATGGGCATCACCCACGTCGTCCGCGGGGCCGACCACTACTCCAACACCGCGAAGCAGCTGCTGATCCTCGCGGCGATGGGGGAGGAGCCGCCGCTCTACGCCCATGTGCCGCTGCTGCACGGCCCCGACGGCAAGAAGCTCTCCAAACGCCACGGTGCCGCCTCCGTGCAGGAGCTGCGCGAGCGCGGCTATCTGCCCGAGGCGGTGCGCAACTACGTCGCGCTGCTCGGCTGGGGCAACGAGGAGTCTCAGGAGTTCTTCACGACCGAGGAGCTCGAGCGCGAGTTCTCGCTCGAGCGGGTCTCGAAGTCCCCGGCCGTGTTCGACGAGCAGAAGCTGCGCCACATCAACGGCCGCTACCTGCGCGAGCTCGAGCTCGACGACCTCACCCGGCGACTCGAGGACCTCACCGGGCGCGAGGGTCTGCGCGGCGCGGCCGAGATCTCCCAGGAGAAGATCTCGACGCTCGCGGACTTCTGGCCGCTGGCCGGATTCTTCTTCGACGGCCCGCTGGACGACAAGGCAGCGCGCGAGAAGATCCTCGGCACGCCGGAGGCGCTCGATCGCCTCACGAAGGCGCGCGAGGCGCTCGCGGCGGTCGACGAGCCGTGGACCGACGAGGCGCTGGAAACGGCGCTGCAGCGCGTGCTGGAGGACACCGGCGCGAAGCCGCGGCAGGTCTACCAGCCGATCCGCGTCGCGCTCGCGGGAGGGACCGTCTCACCCGGGATCTTCGAGACGCTGAGGCTGCTGGGACGGGACGAGGCGCTCTCGCGGATCGACGCGGTCCTCAACCGTATGTCCACCGCTGCCGATACCGCTTGAAGGCTGGCCCGTGCCCGCTCCTGACCCCCCTGATCTGACGGACGACTCTCTCGCCATGACCCCTCCCGCCCTGTCCCCGCTGCGGGCCGCTTCGCGGCCGCGTCCGCGGCCGGTCACCCCGGCCAGCGTCGTCGGGCGCCCGCACAACGAGGGTCACGGAAAGCGCCTCACGGCTGCCTTCGAGGCGCTCGAGGTGTTCCCCGCGCTGGCGGAGTCCCGCAACCGCCTGCTCGCCCTGATCGCCGAGGAGCGCCCGTCCGTGAGCGCCGTCGTCGGCGCGATCGAGTCCGACGTCGCCCTCGTGATCGCCGTGCTGCGGCTCGCCAACAGCCTCGAGGGCCCCAAGCGCGGCCAGGTCGACTCCGTCGTCACCGCCGTCGAGGTGCTCTCGCCCGAGGCCGTCCAGACGCTCGCCGCCGACGCCGAGACCTTCGAGTTCTTCGAGCGCGGCAAGACCTGGGACGCCGCTCCCGAGCGCTTCCGGCTCCACGCCGTCGCCGTCCAGCGCGCCGCCGATCGGCTTGCCGCCCAGGCCGGCTACCCGCACCGCGACCGCCTGCTCGTCACCGCACTCCTGCACGACGTCGGCAAGCTCGTCCTCATGCACGCCTATCCGGGCTACCCCAAGCAGGTCCACGGCCCGGCCCGCACGCCCGAGGAGCGCCTGCACTACGAGCGCCGCGAGCTCGGCGTCGACCACGCGCTGGTCGGCGGCGTGCTGATCCGGCGCTGGAACCTCCCGAAGTCCATCGCCTCGGCGATCGAGCGCCACCACTCCGACGACGCCGGGGGCGATGCGGCCTTTGTGCGCCTCGCCGACATGCTCGCCCACTACGCCCAGGGCCTCCCGGTCTCGAGCGTCGAGCTCCTGCGCGCCGCGCGCTCGGTCGGCTTCGGGCCGTCGGAGCTGCGCTCGGTGCTCTACGACCTGCCGTACCCGAGCTCCCAGCGCCCGCGCTCGGTCGAGCCGTGCCCGCTCTCCAACCGCGAGCTGGAGGTCCTCAAGCGCCTCGCCAAGGGCTTCGTCTACAAGCAGATCGCCCACGAGCTCTCGCTCTCCACGAGCACGGTGCGCACCCACCTTCACAACATCTACGGCAAGCTCGGCGCCGTCGATCGCGCGCAGGCCGTGCTTCACGCCACCGAGCGCGGCTGGCTGTAGGCCACCCGCGCCACCAGCAGCCCCAGCCCCACTCCCACCGCATCGATCGCGACGTCCCAGAGCGTGCCGTGCCGCCCTTCGACGAACGACTGGTGGTACTCGTCGCTCGCCGCCCACAGCAGGGTGATCGCGACCGCCGGCAGCGGGCTGCCGTAGCCCAGCGCCCGCCACCACAGGAACCACAACAGGCCGTACTCGGTCATGTGCGCGGCCTTGCGCAGGACCGTGTCCCACGTGCCGAGCCCTGAGTTGAGGTCGGGCTGGGCCGACAGGAAGAAGATCAGCCCCATCAGCAGGAGCGGCGGGCCGAAGCGCTTGACGAGCTGCACGCGAGTAGCGTGACACGGGCGGCTGCCCGACCGCCAGGGAGGCCCGAACGGCCGCCTGATCGGCTCTTGCGCGGCCCCAGCGGCGCGGCGTAAGGTCGGGATGCGCGATGTACGGGACGATCGACACCCGGGCCGGGACGCGCGACCGCTCCTCCGGCCGCACTGCCTTACGACGGCTGCGCACGGCCGGCCACGACTCGCCGCAGGCCGCGGTGCTCGAGCTCCAGCGGATGGCGGGCAATCGGGCGACGCGCTCGCTCCTGCGCGCGCCGGTCGCTACGGCGCCCGCGCCCGCCGCCCCGGCGATCAGCACCGTCTCGGGGCGCGGCGATGTCGTGACCGTGGAGATGAGCGACGGCACGCGCTACGAGGTGACGCGCAAGCGCAGCACGAAACCGGTCGTCAAGAAGAAGGGGCAGTTCGGCTTCGACGTCGGCGCCGACAAGAGCCGGGTCTGGCTCGCCGCCAGCTGGTGCCGCGGGACGCGCGGCGACATCAAGATCGGCGGCAACCCGCAGGGCGCCGCCAAGGACGTGCTCGAGAACCTGGCCAAAGGGGTGGTGAAAGGGGAGGACGCCGAGGGTGTCAAGAACATCATCAAGGCAGCCGAGATCAAGCCCTTCGTCGAGTGGGACATCCAGCGGCCCGGCGACTGGCGGATCACCGGCGACATCACACTGACCGTGGACCGCACGGGGATCACGAAGGTCGAGGGGAAGCTCGAGGGTCAGAAGGGGCCGTGGGGCGGCGGCATCGGCGTCGAGAGCGGCAAGGACGGCACCGTGATCACGATCCACGGTGAATACAAGTTCGGCGGCAAGCCGAAGACCGACAAGGAGTGCGAGCGCGACGAGATCGTGTTCCCCTACGAGTACTCCTGCGAGCTGCTGAGGGACATCCCGGCCACGGTCAAGAAGGTGCCGCGGACGGTCGAGGACCGCATCCCGGAGCACCGCTACGTCTACTTCAAGTACGCGAGTGACGAGCTCAACCCGAAGCTCACCACCAAGGCCGACCTGCAGGGGCTCGAGGACCTGATGGCGGCGGGCTACAAGGTCACGAACATCCAGGCCTTCACGTCGCCCGAGGGTCACCGCGACCCGTCGAAGACGTGGAAGGAGGGCAACAGGGCGCTCGCGGTCCGGCGCGGGGAGGCGGCGCTGAACGTGGCCGCCGAGCACTGCCTCGACGGCGGCTGCATCACCGGCAACGTCACGGGCCCGAAGGATGTCGAGCTGCTGCCGCTCGACTTCGAGAACCTCGACGGGACCACGAGCGAGGGCAGCGGCAAGGCGCTCGAGGACAACGTCATCTCGCAGTGGGAGACCGACCCGGACGTCGCCGACCAGCGCACGCCTGCCGCCGACAAGCGCGTCGCCGCGGCGGGCGGCCGGCATGCGAAGGCCGAGGTCATCTACGAGTACCTGCGGCGAGCCCGCGTCGACCTGGAGAAGGTCACCCCGCGCGTGGTCGTCGACGAGATCCCGGTGCCGGGCCGCGTCGAGCGGACCAGCGGTTGCCCAGACGCCGTGCTGCAGGAGGCGCTCAGCCATTGGCGCCGGGAGACGATGATCCTCTGAGGGCGGGCGTGGCCGCCCGGCGCCTGCCCTAGGATCGTCGCCCGTGCTGTCGATCACGAGCAAGTCGCCCTACGCGCTGCGCGCGCTCACCGAGCTGTCCCGCTGCGGCGATGCCGGCCCCGTCCCGATCGGCGAGCTCGCCCGCCGCCGCGACATCCCCGTCCAGTTCCTCGAGCAGCTCTTCGCGGTGCTGCGCCGCGCGGGCGTCCTGCGCTCCCAACGCGGCGTGAAGGGCGGCTACTCCTTCGCCCGCGAGCCCTCGGACATCACTGTCCTCGAGGTCGTCGAGCTGCTCGACGGCAAGCTCGGCGCCGGTGCGGAGTCGATCTTCTCCGAGGCTGCCGAGGCCGCACGCGCCGTCCTCTCCACCGCGACGATCGCCGACATCGTCGAGCGCGAGAACCGGGACGCGGGCGCCACGATGTACTACATCTAATGATCAGCGCATGAGCCGGGCGAGGCGCCGGAGCAGGCGCTGCAGCCGGGCCGGGGACGTCGCTCCCGTGTAGACGGAGACCGAGCGGCCCTTGTAGGTCACGCCCTGGCCGATGCCGTCGTTGACCACGTACTCGGGCTGATAGGTGCGCTTGAGCGTCGAGAAGCGCGCGCGCTTGAGGTCGCGCCGCAGCGCCCGCAGCTGCTTCGCCGAGAGCGTGAAGCGGTGGTCGTCGCCGGCGCGGTCGCCCGTCTGGCGGGCGCTGCCGTCGCGGTCGACGGCGAGCCGCCCGCGGAGCCCGGCCAGGCCGCCGCCGACGCTGTAGCGGACGAGTTGGTTCGCCTCCGCCGTCGCGGCGGTGGCGAGGGTGGCGAGCACGGCGAGGAGGACCGCGAGCCGGCGCATCGACACGAGGATACGCCTGGTCCGCGAGCCCCTTCTCGGCCAGCTCGGCCCGCGCGGACTCGCTCTTCTCCAGCCCGTCGAGCCCCATCCCGCGCAGCACGCCGGCGGCCTTCGTGAACTGGATGTCGGCGTACTCGACGATCTCGATGCCGACCAGCCGAGCGGAGCTCATAGATCGGCATCTTCGCGGACTGGCTTGATTCCGCGGTCCCAGACCTCGTACGTCCGTTGGGATCGCTCCGGGCGGCGCCATTGCCGCCGATGCCATTCGTTGACATCCGCACCAGGCAAACGCACGGAGGCTCACTTGCACCCCTTTCGCTATCTCAGCGCGCACCGCTACATCCGCAACACCATCCTCATGCTGGCCGTGATCCTGATCGTCCTTCCAGCCGCACTCTCGGACGGGCACGAGCGACACGGGCAGAGACCGGACCGCCAGGCCGCCTATGTCTTCAAGGGCACCTTCAACGCCGCCGGCACGAGCGTCAGCGTCGTCCAGGGCAACCGCCACGTGCGCCGCGCCGGCCTCGTCGGTCAGACGGTCGCGTTCGACCTCTCCGCCGCCCGCGTCCGGGTCGCCGACGTCAATGGCGACGGCATGCGCACCGCCGCCGACCTCCAGGACGGCGACGTCGTGATCGTGAAGGCGCGCCTGCCGCGCGGCACGGTCGGCACCGGGCCGTTCGCTGCGCGCAGGGTCCTCGACCGGTCGCACGGGCGCGAGCGCACCCGCGGGCACGGCGGCGACGACCGCGGCTAGCCGGGAGGGCCATTACCCTGTCGGGGAGGTAATGACCCCGATTCCGATCAACATTGCGGACTGGGTGGGGCGCACCCCGATGGTGCGGCTCACCCGACTCCTGCCCGACGCGCCCGCTGAGCTGTACGCGAAGCTCGAGATGTTCAACCCGGGCGGCTCGGTCAAGGACCGCATCGGCGTGGCGATGATCGAGGCCGCCGAGGCCGAGGGGCGGATCGAGCCGGGGCGCACCACGATCGTCGAGGCGACGAGCGGCAACACCGGCATCGCGCTCGCCTTCGTGGCCGCCGCCAAGGGCTACGACCTCATCCTCACGCTGCCGCAGGGCATGAGCCGCGAGCGCGAGGCGCTGCTGCGTCTCTACGGCGCGCAGGTGCACGTGACCGAGTCGATGGGCGGGATGAACGAGGCGGTCGAGGCCGCCCAGGCGCTTGCGCGCGACGACGACTTCTGGCTGCCCGACCAGTTCACGAACCCCGCCAACCCGGAGGCGCACCGCCGCGGCACCGGGCCGGAGCTGTGGGAGGCGCTCGACGGCAAGCTCGACTGCCTCGTCGCCGGGGCCGGGACGGGCGGCACGATCACCGGCGCCGGCGGCTTCCTGAAGGAGCGCAACCCGCGCTTGCGCGTGGTCGCGGTCGAGCCCGCGTCCTCGCCCGTGCTCTCCGGCGGGCGCGCCGGGCCGCACAAGATCCAGGGCATCGGCCCCGGCTTCGTCCCGCCCGTGCTCGACACGGACCTGCTCGACGAGGTCATCGCGGTCGACGACGAGGACGCGCTCGAGACCGCGCGGCTCGTGGCGCGGCGCGAGGGAGTGCTGGCCGGCATCTCGTGCGGCGCCGCGCTGTGGGCGGCGATGCAGGTCGCCCAGCGCGAGGAGGCGCGCGGCTGGCGGATCGCGGTCGTGCTGCCCGACTCGGGCGAGCGCTACGTGTCGACGCCGTTCTTCGCCCCCGAGCCCGCGGCCGCGGCGCGCTAGATGGCCCTGCGCGAGGCAGACGGGTCGCCCGGCGCGCCGTGGGAGCGGCCGCTGCGCGGCTCCCTCGACCGCCTCGTCGTCGAGTCCGAGCTGCTCGCCGGCAACCCGCTGGGCGACCCCGCCCGGCGCCCGCTGTGGGTGTACCGCGCGCCCGGCGCCGGCGATGACCCGGTGCCGGCCGTCTACGTGATCCAGGGCTACATGGGCCAGGTCGGCAGCTGGGCGAACCGCACGCCGTTCGAGCCGTCGATGCTCGAGCGCCTCGACGAGATGTTCGCCGGCGGCGACTGCCCGCCGGCGCTCGTCGTCTTCGTCGACGCGTGGACGAGCTACGGCGGCTCGCAGTTCCTGAACTCGTCCAGCACCGGGCCGTACATGGACTACCTGTGCGACGAGGTCGTCCCGTTCGTCGACGAGCGCTACCCGGCACTCCCCGGGCCCGAGCACCGCGGGCTGACCGGAAAGTCCTCGGGCGGCTACGGCGCGATGGTCGTGCCGATGCTGCGCCCCGACGTGTTCGGCGCGCTCGCCTCGCACGCCGGGGATGCGCTGTTCGAGTGCTCCTATCTGCCGAACTTCCCGCAGCTCGCGCGCAAGCTGCGCGACGAGTTCGACGGCTCGTGGGATGTGTTCTGGGAGCAGTTCCGCGCGGCCGAGCACCTCGACATGGAGCGCTTCGAGAACTTCGACCTCTACGGCTATGCCGCCGCCTACTCGCCCGACCCGCAGCACCCGGGGAAGGCGCTGCTGCCGTTCGACATCGCCACCGGGCGGCTCATCGAGGACGTGTGGGCGCAGTGGCTCGCGTGGGATCCGGTGCGGATGGCGCCGGACCACGCGGACGCGCTGCGCTCGATGCGGCGCATCCACCTCGAGGCCGGCAAGCAGGACGAGTGGTTCCTCGACCTCGGCGCGCAGGCCTTCTCGGCCGAGCTAGGCAAGCTCGGCGTCGAGCACACGCTCGAGCTCTTCGAGGGCAAGCACGGCGGGATGACCTACCGCTATCCGGGCGCGATCCGGGAGCTCGTGCTGGCGCTACGGTGACCGAGTGGCCGCGCACGCGCTCGACGTCACCGACGTCACCTGCCCGCTGACCTGGGTCCGGACCAAGCTCGCGCTCGAGCGGCTGCAGCCCGGCGACGAGCTGACCGTGAGCTGCAACCCGGGCGAGGCGCTCGAGAACGTCCCGCGCTCCGCCGCCGAGGCCGGCCACGACGTGGCGGTCGCGGGCACGCTGGTGAGGATCGTCCGCCGGTGAGCGACGACCGGCGGTCGTTCTTCCGCGCGATGGTCCGCTCGGCCGCAAGCCAGGCCGGCGGGGCGGCGGACGAGGTGGCGGCCACCGCGCCGCCCGGCCTGAGCGACGAGGAGGTCGAGCGCTACTCGCGCCAGCTCGTGCTGCCGGAGTGGAGCGAGGCGGCGCAGCTCTCGCTGCGGGAGGCGAGCGTGCTCGTGATCGGCGCGGGCGCGCTGGGCTCGCCGGTCGCGGCGTATCTCGCCGGGGCGGGCGTGGGCCGGCTGGGGATCGTCGACAGCGATGCCGTCGAGCGGTCGAACCTGCACCGCCAGACGCTGCACTACACGCCCGACCTCGGCGTGCCGAAGGCCGAGAGCGCCGCGGCCAAGCTGCGCTTCCTCAACCCGGAGATCGTGGTCGAGCCCTACCAGGCGCGCTTCGCGCCCGCGATGGTCGAGGCGGCGGACCTCGTGGTCGACTGCTCGGACTCGTTCCAGACGCGCTACGAGGTCAACGCGGCCTGCTGCGCCGCGCGCACCCCGCTCGTCGAGGGCGGCGTCGCCGGTCTGTCGGGGCTCGTGATGGCGATCCGGCCGGTGGAGAGCGCCTGCTACCGCTGCGCCTTCCCGGAGCCACCGCCGCCCGGCGCGGCGCCGACCTGCGCCGAGGCCGGCGTGCTCGGGCCCGCCGCGGGCGTGATCGGCTCGCTGCAGGCGCTCGAGGCGTTGAAGCTGCTCGCGGGGCTCGACGGCGCGCTGCTCGACGCCTTCTTGCAGGTCGACCTCTCCGACCACGCCTTCCTGCGCGTGGCGGTCACGCGCCGGGCGGGCTGCCCCGACTGTGGCACGCTGTAGGGCATGATCGGCATCCGCAACCTGGCCCGCGTGGCGCGTGAGCTGCGCAGGGATGTGTCCGCCGCGCACGAGCGCGACCCCGCCGCCCGCGGCGTCTCCTCCCTGGAGATCCTCGCCGCCTGGCCGGGTGTGCACGCGCTGCTCGCCCACCGCATCGCCCACGTGCTCGACGACGCCGGCGTTCCGGTCCTCCCGCGCGCGATCGCCGCGACGGCCCGCACGGTGACCGGCATCGAGATCCACCCGGCCGCCGCCGTCGGCGACGGGCTGTTCATCGATCACGGCATGGGCGTCGTGGTGGGGGAGACCGCGGAGATCGGCGAGAACGTGACCCTGTACCAGGGCGTGACGCTCGGCGGCACCGGCTTCGCCGCCGGCAAGCGCCACCCCACGGTCGAGGACAACGTCAC
>JBDTMF010000148.1:0-10578 GCA_039934455.1 Solirubrobacteraceae bacterium | reverse complement strand
AGCCGCGGCCGGCTGGCGCCGGTGCCGGCGGCGAGCGCCTCGGCGCGGCGGCGCGTCGCGGCGTCCGCGGGCAGGGCGAGGATCAGGCCGCCCTCGACGCGGATCGAGTTGAGCCCGAGCAGCCGGCCCTGCGCGTCGACCAGCGGGCCGCCCGACGAGCCTCGCGGCAACGGCGCGGTGTGCTCGATCGAGCCGCCGATGCGGCGCCCGCGCGGGCCGCGGAACGAGCGCCCGGTCGCGGAGACGAGGCCGAAGGTGGTGCGCAGCCCGCGGCCCCCGGGGTTGGCGAGCGCGAACACGGGCTCCCCGATCGCGACCGCGTCGAGGCGCTCGGGCTCCCACGCGACAGGCGGCGCGTCGCCGGTCTCGACGGCGATGGCGGCAAGGTCGAGGTCGGCGTCGGCGCCGGCCACGCGGCCGTGCTCGGTGCGCCCGTCGGCGAACGTGACCGCGACCTCCTCGCCGCGCAGCACGTGCGCGTTGGTCAGGACGGTGCCGGCGGCCGTGACCACACCGGACCCGCGCCCCCAGCC
This sequence comes from Solirubrobacteraceae bacterium, assembly GCA_039934455.1. GTDB lineage: Bacteria > Actinomycetota > Thermoleophilia > Solirubrobacterales > Solirubrobacteraceae > DASQFQ01. The sequence continues at coordinate 10,045 of JBDTMF010000148.1, read as the reverse complement.
GCGCCCGAGGCCGACAACGGAGGGGCCGACCGTTTCGGCGGCGATTGACACCGCTCTCTGGAGTTCTTCGAGTACCGACATCGGGTCCGCCTTCGGGGGTCACTTGCTGATTGCAAGTCGCAACCTAGCAAACATCGACTGCGGCTGGTGAGGGTGGGTTCGAGTGCCTCGCAGGCACCCCGCATCTTCTCCTCGATGCGCAGTTGAAGTTCGCCGGTCTACCCTCGACGCCCATGGCCCGCCACGCCGCCCCATCCTCCCCCCTCGCCGACGCCCTCGCGCGCGTCGGCGACCGCTGGACGCTGCTCGCGATCGCGGCGCTGCTCGAGCGGCCGATGCGCTTCAACCAGCTCCAGGAGGAGCTCGGCGGGATCGCGCCCAACGTGCTGAGCGCGCGGCTGAAGGCGCTCGCCGAGAACGCGCTCGTGGTCGCCCGCCCCTACTCGGACCGGCCCCCGCGCTTCGTCTACGAGCTCTCGGACGCCGGGCGCGAGCTGGCCGGCGCGCTGCGGCTGCTCGCGGACTGGGGCGCGCGCAGCGCGGGGGGCGCCGAGCCGCTGCGGCACACCGCGTGCGGCACGGCCCTGGAGGCGCGCTGGTGGTGCCCGACGTGCGAGGAGACGGTGGATGACCTCGACGCGGGCGACGAGGTCATCCACATCTAGGCGCCTCAGCCGTTGAGCAGGCTCCCGATCCCGCCGCCGGCGGACGAGGACGCCGTGGCCGCGGTGACCCGGCCCTCGGAGGGCTGGATGAGCGCCCAGCCCTGACCCTGGAAGGCGAGCTGGATCGACTCGCCGGAGCCGCGCCCGATCAGGTTCTTCATCTTGAAGTCCGTCTTGAGGCCGACGGTGACGCCGGAGGACCAGGTGATCGCCGCCTGGGCGTCGGCGAAGGTCGCGGCCGACGCGACGTTGAGCAGCACGGGCGGGCCGTCGGAGAGGATCGCGACCCAGCCGGTCCCGGTCAGCTCCATGTTGAACAGGCCGCCGGCCATGGCGCCCGCGGCGCCGCCCTTGAGCCGGTGGATGTCCCAGTCGATGCCCGCGTCGAAGGCCAGCAGGTTCGGCCCGTTGACCGTGATGCTGTCGTTCTCCAGGTAGATCAGATGGATGTCCTGCGCCTGGTCGGCGACGAAGACCTCGCCGCTCCCGGACATCCGCATCAGCGACGTGCCCTCGCCGCTGACCGCCTTCTTCAGCATCCGCCCCATGCCGCCCGAGCCGGCGTGCTCGAACGTGACGTCGCCCTGGTAGGCGACCATCGAGCCCAGCTTCGCCTGGATCGTGACCTGGTCCAGATGGACCTTCAGCAGCTTCGAATTCTGAAGCGCGAAGGCATCCTGGGACTGGGTCTCGTTGAACTGAGCGAGAGTGGTCTGCACTTGGGCAAGTCCTTTCGAAGGGTGAAACGGACGACGCGCCAACCTTGTCGCGGCCGGGAGGCCGAGTCAAGGAGCGGGCGCCGCCCGTGTCCCTACGAGGGGACGCCCGGGGGTGGCGCGGAGGCGCCGGGCGGCGGGCCCGCGAGTGCGGGCGGCGCCACCGGAGGGGCGATCGGGGGCTGCATGGCCGCAGGCGGTGCGACCGGCGGAGCGACGGGGGGCGCGGCCGGGGGAGCGACGGGAGGCTGGGGCGGCTGCGACGCGATGGGCGGCGCGGACGGCGGGTGCGCGTCGTCGGCCTGCGGCGGCTTGCCGTCGATCTTGCCCTCGCCCTTGTTCGGATGCGAGCGCGGGCCGATGCGCGACTGCGCGGCGACCATGAGCTTGAAGTCGTGCGGCGAGGAGGCGGTGCGGACGGCGTCCTCCATCGTGATCCGGCCGGCCTGCAGGTGCTCGAGCAGGTGCTGGTCGAAGGTCTGCATCCCGTAGTAGCCGCCCTCGGCGATGACCTCCGAGAGCATGCCCGTCTGCTTCGGGTCGAGGATCATGTCGTGCACGCGGCCCGTCATGACCATGATCTCGCAGACCGCGACGCGGCCCTTGCCGTCCGGGGTCTTGACGAGGCGCTGGGAGACGATGCCCTTCAGCGTGCCGGCGATCATGGCGCGGGCCTGCTGCTGCTGGTGCGGCGGGAAGAAGTCGATGATGCGGTTGATGCTCTCCGGCGCGTCCACGGTGTGGAGCGTCGAGAGCACGAGGTGGCCGGTCTCGGCCGCCGACAGGGCGGTGTGCACCGTCTCCTCGTCGCGCATCTCGCCGACCAGGATCACGTCCGGGTCCTGGCGCAGCACGCGGCGCAGCGCGCGCTTGAAGGAGGCCGTGTCCTGGCCGACCTCGCGCTGGTTGAGGATCGAGTTGCGGTCGCGGTGCAGGAACTCGATCGGGTCCTCGATCGTGACGATGTGCTTGTGCATCGTCCGGTTCATGTGGTCGATCATCGCCGCGAGCGTGGTCGACTTGCCGGAGCCGGTCGTGCCGGTGAGCAGGACGATCCCGCGCTCTTCCTCGGCCAGCCGTGAGATGGTGGAGGGAAGGTTGAGCTCGTCGACCGACTTGATGTTCACCGGGATGGCCCGCATCACGACGGAGACGGTGCCGCGCTGATAGAAGGCGTTGACGCGGAAGCGCGCGAGGCCCTCCAGCGAGTAGGAGAAGTCGACCTCGTTCTCGGCCTCGAACTCCGCGAGCTTGTTCGCGTCGTGGAGCATCTCCTGAACGGCGTCCATCGTGTCCTGCGGAGCGAGCGGCTCGCAGTCGGGGATGGGCTGAAGCTCGCCGTGGAGGCGAACCAGCGGCGGCGAGGGGATCTTCAGGTGGAGATCGGAGCCCTCGGACGCGATGAGGTAGCGGAGTGCGTGATCAAGATCGAAGGACATACCTGGCCTTCATCGGCCAGGTGCCGATCACGCTTGAATCCGCTCCAGGATCACCCCGCCGCGGCGGTGCTCCGGGTCCTCGGTGATCTCGACCACCCGCCAGCGCGCGCCGGCGAACTCGAGCTCCTCCCCCTCGGCGACGTCGACCGGCGCCTCCTCCTCGACCGTGATCTGGGCGTGCAGGCCTGACGGCCCGTCGTGGCCGATCGGCTCGCGCTCCCAGATGTTCGCCGCGGACACCCAGGTGCCCTCGACCTGGCTCTGCCCCGTCTCGTGCAGCTCGAGCCTCATCGCACCGACGCGCTCAGGATGCCGTACCACTCGAAGATCCTCCGGAAGTCCCCCACCGCCAGGCCGGGCAGGTGGTTGCGGCCGTGCGGGTTGGCGACGTCGATCGTGCGGGCGGTCGCGTTGGCGCTCGCGACGTTGTAGGAGTGGCCGCTGACGAGCGAGATACCGGCGGCGGCCGCCCAGGCGAGCGCGGGCCCGGTGATGGTCCCGGGCGTGTTGCAGACCACCGGCTTGCCGTCGGAGACCGCCTGCGAGATGTTCGCGATGATCTGGTCGGTCGACTCGGCGGCGACGTTGTGCCAGTTCGAGCTCTTGCCCGTGACGGCCTTGAGCCCATCACTGGCCATCCCGAAGTCCATGTTGTTGAAGCCGCCGCGCTGCGCCGCCCACGCCTTCTCCATCAGCATCACCCACAGCTCGGGGCCGAGAGCCGAGATGTCGCCGTACTGCGCGTACCGCGGATTGCCGGCGGCGGTGGAGATGAAGCGGTCGTCGATGTGGTGCGTGACGAGCTCGCCGGCGTCGTTGTAGAGCTTGACCTCGTAGACGCTGTTGCCCGATGACTCGCCGATCGGGCCACGGACCATGTGCGCGATCTTGCCCGGGTTGATGCGCGCGGTCGCCATCAGCGGCGAGAGGAAGAAGCAGTCCCCGATCGAGCCCTGGCGGATGTCGTTCGCGTCGACGCCGCTCGCGTCCTCGCCCGCGCCGCGCACGAACGGGACGCCCGCGTGGCGGATGTGGGCAAGCGCGTGGTCGTCCTGGAGCACGCCGCCGTGCACGTGATTGACGGCTGAGGGCACCTCGATGTCGGTGACCGGCGCCCGCGCGAGCCAGCGGCCGACTGCGGCGTTGCCGACCGTGCGCTGCAGCTGCAGCACGCGCTCGACCGTGGGCGACGACGCTTGCGCGACGGACATCCGCGCCGGCTCGGCGTGGTCCTCGCTGCCCTCCCTGGCGTACGCGTGCTCGGCGATAGCCGACTCTATGCGGATGCGAAGCCGCTAGGCAACATCGCGGAGCTTCTGGGCCTCCGCGAGGGACTGCAGCTTCTTGAGCGACTGGTTCTCGATCTGGCGGATGCGCTCGCGCGTGACGTTGAACGTGCGCCCGACCTCATCGAGGGTCCGGGGGTGCTCCCCGCCCAGGCCGTAGCGCAGCTCGAGCACGCGCCGCTCGCGGTAGGAGAGGTTCTCCAGCGCCTCGCGCAGCGCCTCTTTCGTGAGGATCTCGGCGGCGCGCTCGTAGGGCGACTCGGCCCGCTCGTCGGCGATGAACTGGCCGAACTCGGACTCCTCCTCGTCACCGACCGGCTTCTCGAGCGAGACCGGGGCCTGCGCTGAGCGCTTGATCGAGTCGACCTCGTCGGGCTCGATGCCGGTGACCTCGGCGATCTCCTCCGGCGTGGGCTCGCGACCGAGCTCCGTGACGAGCTTGCGCTCGGCGCGGCCGATCTTGTTGAGCTTCTCGACGACGTGGACCGGGATGCGGATCGTGCGCGCCTTGTCAGCGAGCGCGCGGGCGATCGCCTGGCGGATCCACCAGGTCGCGTAGGTCGAGAACTTGAAGCCCTTGCGGTAGTCGAACTTCTCCGCGGCGCGGACCAGGCCGAGCGTGCCCTCCTGGATCAGGTCGAGGAAGGGCAGGCCCTGGTTGCGGTAGTTCTTCGCGATCGAGACCACGAGCCGCAGGTTGGACTCGACCATCTTCTGTTTCGCGTCGAGGTCGCCCCGCTCGATGCGGCGCGCGAGGTCGACCTCCTCCTGCGCCGTGAGCAGGCGCACCTTGCCGATGTCCTTGAGGAACAGCTGGAGGCTGTCCGTCGTCATGTCCGGCTTGAGGTCGATCGCGGTCTTCGCCTTGCGGCGGCCGCGCTTGTCGGGCGCACGTTCCTCCTGCGCGGCGCCGACGGCGGGGTCGATCTCCTCGACCAGCTCGATCTCGGACTTCTCGAGATACGTGTGCAGGTCTTCGACGTCCGACTCGTCCAGATCGATCTCCGCGACCGCGGTCGCGATCTCAGCGAAGGTGAGGACGCCGAGCTGCTGCCCCTTCAGGAGCAGGCCCTTGACTTCTTCCAGTTCCTGCAGGTCGACTACTGACATCAGATCCTGTTGCTCGGGCTCGCCGCGAGACGGGCGGGCTTGAATGGATTCGCTAAGAGCTTAGGTCGGCGCACTCGGTCCGTTCCAAACAGCGGCACGCTCGAGACTGAGTCGTGAGTCTAGGCGGTCGCTCGCCACGTTTCCATGGACAAGGTGCCGCTCATGTCCTCTACGCCCCGCCGCGCGTGAGGTTTCACAGATTCTTTCTGTTTCCCCCGCAATCGGGACACGCGAAACGTAGACTGGAAACGGATGAGCGAGAAGACGGCCAAGCCGAAGAACGCGAAGGCGAAGGCCGCGGCGGGCAAGGACGAGGCGGGCGTGCTCGGCAACCTCCCCGCCACCCGCGCGTCCCGCGTCGGCGGCGAGCGCTCGCGGGGGACCGCGAAGCCGCGCGCCACGGCGAAGCCCAAGGTCGCCGCGACGCCCAAGCCGAAGACCGCGAGGGCCGCGCCCACGCCGGCCGCTCCGGCACCCCGTCCGCGCACCCGCCCCGCGGCGGTTCCTGCGGGCGGCCCGCGCCCCGTCCGCGCAGGCTCGCCGGCGCTCAGGGAGTCGACGGAGCGGGCGCGTTCGGAGGCATCCGAGCCGCTGGAGCACGGCTCCTCCCCGCCGACCGGCACCGAGCTCGTCACCACGGCGATCCAGGCCGCCGGCGAGCTCGCGCAGATCGGCCTCACGGTCGGCGGCCAGGTCCTGAAGCGCGCAGTGAAGCGGCTCCCGAAGCCGTAGTCGCTGCTACGCTGCGCGACGCCGAATCGCCGGATTACCAAACCCGGCGAGCGGGGGACCCATGGCGGATCGGAGTGAGATCCGCGGGGGCGAATCGGCCGGGATTCCGGCTGTAGCGCTGCTTTCTCTGCGCGAGCCCGTCAGCTCACCTCGTAGGCACCAGAGAAGGTTCATGAGAGGCTCGCTGACCCGCATCCTGCCGTTCGTCGCCGTGCTCGCCGCGGTCATTCCCGTGACGGCCGGCGCGCAGGAGCCCGCGGCGCCCTCCGGCGGCGCGACCGCACCGCAGGCGGCGCCGCCCTCGCCCTTCGCCCTCTCTGGCGGCGGCGACGCGCTGCTCGGCCGCAGGGTGCGCTTCCGCGGCGCCGTCGCGGAGCGTCTCGCCGGCCGCACGGTGGTCGTCCAGTACCTCGACGCCGTCACGGCGGCGTGGACGAAGCAGGCGCGCACGACCGTCAGGCCCGACGGCACGTTCATCGCCCGCTGGCGCGCCCGTCAGACCGGGCAGTTCCGTCTTCGCGCCGCCGTCAGCGGCGCGGCGCACAGCGCCGCCGTCTCCCCCGAGCTGCCGCTCACCGTCTACCGCGGCGCCGTCGCCACCTGGTTCGGCCCCGGCTTCTACGGCAACACGACGGCGTGCGGGATCGAGCTCACCCCGGAGCTCGTCGGCGTCGCGCACCGCAGCCTGCCGTGCGGGACGAACGTGCTCGTGCACTACGGGTCGCGGACGCTCGTGCTCCCCGTCGTCGACCGCGGCCCGTTCGGCTCCGAGGCTCGCTGGGACCTCACCGAAGCCGCCGCGCAGCAGCTCGGCGTCACGCAGACGGACCGCATCGGCGCGGTCCCGCTGTCCTGATGATTGATTCCATGGCCCGCGCGGCGGTCGTGGAATCAGTCATCTAGCCATTCGCGTCGAGATAGCCGACGATCCGGTTCGTCACGGAGGTCAGCGACGGCGCCGGATGCTCCATCGCCAGCGGACGATCGGCCAGCAGGCCTTCGATCCGCTCGCCGAGCGCGTCGTCGGCGCGCCGCGCCAGTGACGCGCCGACCTCCGCCGCGCGCCGCACCATCCGCGGGTCGAGCGTCCATAGCGTCTCGAACGAGCGCTCGCCGTCCGGCACGCGCGCGGCTGCGCGCGGGCGCTCCCACGCGAGCAGGCAAGCGCTGTAGCCGGGGGCGTCGATGACGACGGCCCACTCGTTGCCGAGCGCGTCGCCGGCCTCGAGCGGTACTTCGGCGATCCCCCCCGCGCGCGCCTCGAGGTGGTCGAAGTCGGCGAACACCACCACGGCGTCGGCGGTCCGCGCCATCGCGCGGTAGCGGTGCTCGACCCCGCGGTAGTTGGCCTCGCGCTGAAAGGCGCCGAACACGATCGGCGACGCCGCGCGCGACATCGTCTCGTCCTCGATCGCGCGCGAGATGGCGAGCAGCGTCCGCTTGGTGAGGACCTGGGAGGCGATCGGCTGGTCGCCGCCGGAGAGCGCGCCGAACAGCGAGGGCCGGTCGGTGCCGATCTCCGCGCCGCGCACGCGCTCGACCGCGGCGGGGACCGAGAGCCCGCGCTCGCGGAGGGCCAGCACGCGGCGCAGCGCCTCGACGTCATCCTCTCCGTAGAGGCGATAACCGGCCGGGGTGCGCTCGGGCTCGGGGAACCCGTAACGCTGCTCCCACATGCGGATCGTGCCGGCGGCGATACCCGTCCGCTCGGCCACGTCCTTGATGGCGAGACCTTTCACATTCCCCTCAACAATGCGTTCAACGTTGGTCTTCGCACTCCTGCCCGTTACGGACGCCGCCATAGCGGAGATCCATCCTTCGAGACCCCACGGCCGTAGCTGGCGCAATGACCCCCCCAGAACGAGACCCAGAACCCATCCTGCTGACCGGAGCCTCCGGCTACGTCGGCTCGCACCTCCTCGACGAGCTGCTCGCCCGCGGCCGCCGCGTGCGCGCGCTCGTCCGCAACCCCGACTCCGCCGAGCTGCCGCCCGGGGTGCAGCGCCTCACGGGCGACGCCGTCAAGGGCGAGGGGCTGGCGGAGGCGCTCGAGGGCGTCCGGACGGCCTATTACCTGATCCACTCCATGGGCCGCGGAGCGAACCCGAGCGAGGACTTCGCCAAGCGCGACCGCGCCGCCGCGGTCAACTTCGGCGAGGCGGCGAGCGCCGCGGGCGTCGAGCGCGTCGTCTACCTCGGCGGCCTCGGCCCGACCGGCCCGGATGCCTCGGCGCACCTGCGCTCCCGCCACGAGGTCGCCGAGCTGCTGGCCCAGCGCGTGCCGGAACTCGTCTACGTCCGCGCCGCGATGGTGATCGGCCCCGGCAGCGCCTCGTTCGAGATGCTGCGCCACCTCGTCAAGCGGCTGCCGCTGATGATCACGCCGCGCTGGGTCGACACGCGCTCGCAGCCCGTGGCGATCGAGGACGTCGTGCGGACGCTGGCCGACGCCGGAGAGCGGGCCGAGGCGCCCGGCGAGGTCCAGGTCGGCGGCGCCGAGGTCATGACCTACCGTGAGATGATGCGTCGCACCGCGGTGCTGTTCGGCCGCCGCCCGCCCGTCATCCTCAAGGTCCCCGTGCTCTCGCCCCGGCTCTCCTCCCACTGGGTCGCGCTCGTCACTCCCGTCGAGACCGGGCTTGTGCGCCCGCTCATCGACGGGCTGAAGTCCGAGATGGTGGTCGAGACGCCGCCGCCCGCGGGGCTCAACGACACGCCGCTCGGCTTCGACGACGCGGTGCGCGCGGCGCTCAAGGGGACATGACCGGGCTCCTCAACGCCCGGCGGGAGCGCCGGGTCGCCGACGCGGTGATCCGCGACCCCGAGGAGCACACCGTGTTCGACGACGACGGCAGCGTGCGCTCGATCCAGGCTGCGGACGTCACCGTCCCGGCCGGCGAGCTCGACGCGCTGTGGAACGCGGCCAACCTCGAGCGCCTGGCGCGCACCTACTGGAAGTACCTCTCGCGCGTGACGCTGGGCCTCATCCGCGTCACCTACACCGACACCGAGCGCCTCGTCGTGCTGCTCTTCCGCCCCTTCGTGCTGCTGCGCTTTCGCGCGCCCGAGTACGAGCTGTCGCGCGATCGCGGCATCGTGCGCTGGCGGATCGAGGACGGCCTGCTCGTCTCCCCCCGCGGGCGCGGCGGCAAGGGCTACCTCGAGATCGACGTGCGCCGTTACCCGCCCGAAGCAGAGGGCTGGGCGACCGTGCGCGTCGAGGTCGAGGTCGCGAGCTTCTACCCCGCGATCGCGACCTGGCTGACGAAGTTCGTCTACTCGAACACGCAGTCGAAGATCCACGTGCTCGTCACCCACGGCTTCCTCCGCTCGCTCGCGCGGCGTGACCTGGAGCAGTCCGCGGTCGGGCGCTTCGACCCGCGCGGGATCCGCGAGGGGAAGGACGGCTCGGTCACGGTCGGCGACACGCCCTGGGGCGTCATCGCCGCGCTCGCCGGGGCGGGGGTCGCCGCGTTCGCCGGCCTCGCGTTCCTCCTGATGGCGACTACAGCCGGCGCGCGCCTACGGTCACGGCTTCCCCGCCGGCGCTGAGCCGGAGGCGGTAGGCGCCGCGGGCGAGGCCGCGCGCGCGGACGGTGACGTGGACGGCGCGGCCCGCGGTCACCCGGCGGGAGTGCAGCCGCCGAGCGACCCGCGACCCGCGCAGCAGATCGAGTCGCGCCCTCCCGCTGCGGCCGAGGCGGAAGCTCACCCTCAGCGGCGCGCCGCCGCGGCCGCCGAACGCCGGCCGCTGCACGCGCAGGAGGCGGACCGGCCCGCACCGAGACGCGCGTTCGACCGCCGGAAGCGTGTGGAAGCGCCCGCCGCTGCGCGCGACCGCGACGCGGCGGATGCTCGTGTCGCCGCCGGCCGGCACCGCGAAGCGCACGAGATAGAGCCCGTCGCGGAGGCGCCGCGGGCGCCAGACCGCGGGTGTGCGCCCGGCCGCGAACCGGTGCACGGTGCGCGCGGGCAGGACCCGCCGCCCACGCGCGGCGACCTGGACCGAGACCGACACGGGCGCGGTGCCCCGGGCCGCCGCCGAGAGCGCGAGGCCGCGCCCGCGCGGGCGCGCCGCGGCGCGCGCGAAGGCCGCG
>JBDTMF010000147.1:0-10614 GCA_039934455.1 Solirubrobacteraceae bacterium | reverse complement strand
CGAACACGACCGTGTCGCGCCCCCCCTCGACGTCGAGGACCAGTTGACCGGGGGCGCCCGGCGGTCGCAGCACTTCGATCGCCCGCGCGCCGAGGCGAACGTCAACGCCGTCTGCGGCCAGACGCCTGGCGATCAGCGCGCCCGCCTCGGGCTCCTCCTTGAGCAGCAGACGATCGGCGAGCTCGACGAGCGTCACGCCGGCCCCCAGGCGCGCGAACGCCTGCCCGAGCTCGCACCCGATCGGCCCGCCGCCGAGCACCACCATGCGACGGGGGAGCTCCCGCACAGCCCACAGACTCTCGGTGGTGAGGACCTCGGCGCCGTTCAGGCCCTCGATCGGCGGGGTGTCAGGCTCTGAGCCGGTCGCCACGATCGCCGCGACGAATCGCAGACGACGGTCGCCCACCTGGATGGTCGATGCGTCGAGGAAATGCCCTGCGCCGCTGATGACCTCCACGCCGGCGTCGCGCAGACGAGCCGGCGAATCCTGCGGCTCGATCTCGGCGATCGCCGCCTGCACCCGGTCCATGACCCGAGGGAAGTCGATGACCGGCTCGACCGGGGCAAGCCCGACGCCCCCGGCATGACGCATGCGGTGCGCCAGATGCGCGGCCGCGAGCAGGCTCTTGCTGGGAACACAGCCCGTCCACAGACAGTCACCACCAGTCCGGTCGCGTTCGACGAGGGCCACTCGTGCACCGGCGCCGGCGGCGATGAACGCCGAGACGAGTCCTGCGGTGCCTCCCCCCAGGATCACCAGGTCGTAGCGATCAGTCACGGATCGCCTCGCCGGCGGCGGGAACCGACGACGGCAGCCGCCAGACGTGCTCGGCGGGCAGCTCGACGTCGATCTTCTGGCCGAGGTGTGGCGCCGTGTTCGGCGGAACGTGCGCCTGGATGCGACGGCCGCCGCAGTCGATGATCACGCGCACGTGGTCGCCCACGTAGTGCGCTTCGAGCACGGTTCCCCGCAACGCGCCGCCGGAGTCGATGCGCACGTACTCCGGGCGGATGGCCAGTGTCCCTGCCGCGTCGGCGATCAGGTTCGCCACCCCGAAGAAGCGGGCGACCGCAGCGCTGACGGGCCGCTCGAACAGCGCGCGCGGTTCGTCGTGTTGCACGATCCGGCCCTCGAGCATCAGCGCGATGCTGTCGCCGAGCTCGGCGGCCTCGGAGCGGTCGTGGGTGACGATCACGGTCGTGACCTGCCGCTCGCGCTGGACATCGCAGATGACACGGCGCAGCGCGGTGCGGCGGTTGGGGTCCAGCGCGCCGAGTGGCTCGTCGAGGAGCAGCAGGTCGGGGTCGCCACTGAGGGCGCGGGCCAGCGCGACGCGCTGCTGCTCGCCGCCGGACAGGCCCTGCACGCGGCGCTTGGCCAGGGCGGTGATCCCCACCTCTTCGAGATGCATGGCGGCGGCACGCCGGCGTTCGCGCCGGGCGATGCCGGCGGCGCGCAATGGCAGCGCGACGTTGTCGAGGACGTCCAGGTGCCCGAGCAGCCGCGGCTCCTGGAAGACCACGGCGATCCCTCGCCGGTGGGGCGCGGTCCGGTGGATCTCGCGGTCGGCGAGCAGGATCCGTCCCTCTTGCACCGCCTCCAGGCCGGCGATCACGCGCAGCAGGGTGGTCTTTCCCGCGCCCGACGGCCCGACGAGGGCGGTCCGCGTGCCGGCCTCGACGCGCAGCGACAGGCCGCGCAGCACGGGGCTGCCGCCGGGCGCGACGCTGACGCGTTCGCAGGACAGCTCGGACGGGATCACAGCGGTTGCCTTCCGGCTCGCACGGTGACGGCGAGTGCGGCGATCGCGGGCGCGAGGAACAGCAGCGCGAGCGTCGCCGCGACCTGCGGGTCGGCGCCGACGAACGGCAGCAGCACGACCGGGAGCATGGACCGGCCGGCACCGACCGCCAGGCTGGCGCCGTAGTCGCTCCAGGAGACCAGGAAGCCCAGCAGCACAGCAGCGGCGACCGTCGGTGCGGCGGAGGGCAGTGTCACCCACACCAGGCGGCGCAGCGGCGTGAGCCCGCTGACGCTGCCCATCTCCTCGACCGCCGTCAGGCGCGGTCCGAATCCGGCGAGCAGCACGATCGTGACGTACGGCAGCACGAACGTGAGATGCGCCGCGACCAGGGCGGGGATGGTGCCGTCCAGGCCGAGCCGGATGAACCACTCCGTCAGGCCGCTGCCCACGGCGTAGCTGGGCACCAGCAGCGGCATCGCAAGCAGCAGGAACACCGGCGCGGGGTGACGCAGCCGCCGCTCGCCGAGCACACGCGCAGCCGGCCAGCCGACGATCAGCGCGACGGTCACCGTCAGCAGCGCGACGATCAGCGAGTTCGTGAACGCCGTTGCGGTGTCACCGGAGAACGCGATGCGCACGCCGCGCAGCCCGAGGCGCTGCGGCACGATCGCGGGCGCGCGCCAGACGTCGGCGAACGCGCGGACGATCAGCGCCAGCAGCGGCAGGGCGATGACCGCCGCGATCGCCGGCGCGCGTGCTCGGCGGGAACGCTCAGCCACCTTGCGGATCCCGGGCGGCACGGACCGCGACGGCGGCCAGCAGCATCGACGCGAGTGCGCTCAGCAGCAGCGCCGCAGACGCCGTGCTCTGGCCGGTGATCGGGTCCGATTGCGTGGCTTGCAGTGCGTATTCGGCGACGGTGGGCGGATAGGACGGCCCCAGCGCCAGGGGCACCTCGAACGCGCCCAGCGCGTAGGCGAACACGACGATCGACCCGACGACCAGCGGCCCGCGAACGGTCGGCCAGGTCACCCAGCGAAGCCGCTGGGAGGCGGAGACGCCGAGCGCCGCAGCGGCCTCGTCGCGCTCGCGGTGCCCCTGCCCCATGGAGGCCAGCAGCAACAGGACCAGAAATGGCGCTTCCTTGTAGACGTACACGAGAACAATCCCGAGTCCGGCACGGTCGCGGACGAGCGTGATCGGCAGCCCGCCGAGGAGCCGCTCGGCGAGGCCGCCCGGTGCCAGCCAGAAAACCGCGACGGCGGCGACGAGCAGGTGCGGGACGGGCACCGGAAGGGCGAGCAGCGCCCGGACCCGGGTACCGCTGCGGCGCGCGGCCATCGCGACCGCCACCGCGACGAGCGCGGCCAGCAACGTGCTGAGGACCGCGGTGCGCAGCGTGAAGGTCACGGCGCGCTCGAAGCCGGGATCGTCGAGCAGCGCCCGCCACGCGTGCGACGTGGCATGGCCGCCCAGCGGGATCACGCTCGTCCGCACCGTCCCCGCGAGCGCGCCGCCGAACAGGACGATGATCGTCAGCGCCGCGGGAGCGAGCAGCGTGCAATCGCGGACCCGCGGTCGCCGGAGCAGTGCGGGGATCGCCGTCATCGGAGGAGCTCCCGCGTCCAGCGCCGCTCCAGCAGCGAGACCCGCCGGGCGGGCAGCTCGGGCACGGTTTGTCCGTAGTCGCGCAGGACGTAGCGGCTGGCCGCAGCGCGGCTGAACAGCCTCGCGCTGGCGCCGAGGCGGTGGCGGTCGAGCACGGTCGGATTGCCCAGGGAGGCCGGCGCGAGCTTGGCCGCCTGCAGCTGCGGGCTGAGCAGCAGGTTGGCCACGACCTGCGCGCCGGCCTGATGGGCGGCGTCGGCGGGGATCGTCACAAACGACGTGTTCTGCAGCGTGCCCCCTCCGAGCAGGAACGGCCGCGCCGAGTCGGGGAACTCGCCCTTGCCCACACCTGAGCTCACGAACGACGAGTCGTAGGACATCGCGAAGTCGACCTTGCCGTCACCGAACAGCGTGCTCAGCTCGGCCTCGGACTTCGGGTACGTGGTGCCATGCCGATAGAGATACGGCTTGAGCTCCTTGAGGTAGGCGAACGCTGCGTCCTCGCCTCGGGCCGCCACGACTCGGCGCACGAACGCCGAGCCGGTGAAGTCAGGGGGAGCAGGGTAGGTGACGCGTCCGGGATGCGCCTTGGCGTAGGCGAGCAGAGCGTCGAGGTCTTGCGGCGGCGCCTTGAGCTTCGCGCTGTCGTAGGCGTAGACGAACGCGGCACGCTGCCACGGTGACTCCTGCCCGTCGACAGGGACCTGGAAGTCGTGGCTGATCGCAGGGTCGCCCTGATCGACGTAGCGACGCGCATTGGGGAGTCCGCGCGCCCACCCGCGCAGCCACAGGCCCGCCTGCTTGCCGCTGGCGAAGTTCTCGCCGTTGATCCAGATCAGGTCGACCGCGCCTCCTGCCGTCTTGCCCGCACGACGCTGGGCGATCACGCGCTGGAGGGCGTCGGCGGTATCGGTGACCGGCACGCGCCGGATCCGCACGCCGAGCTTGCGCGCCGCGGGCGCCACGACGTCGTCGACGTAGGCGTTGACCTTGTCGTCGCCGCCATACAACCACCAGCGCACCGTCTGTCCGCGAGCCTGTTTGACGATCGCCGAGAAGCCCGCGGAGCGGCCGGCGCCGGCCGGGGCGCTCGTCGCGCCTGTGCTGCCTCCACAGGCGGCCAGCACAACGCCGCCCAGCAGCGCGGCGGCCACGGCGGAGAGGTTGCGTGCGCGTTTCATCGGTTCTCGGTCACGTTTGGGTACGGGCCGCGGTTCGGCGGCGATCTTCGGCGTACGACCCTGCCGGCGGCTCAACGGTTCAGCCGGAGCGGGTGTCGTCCTTGCTGTCGCGCTCCGTGCTCGCCGGCGATCGCTACCCGGTGGCCGGCCTGCCCCGGGACTGAGCGCCGCCCCGCTCCTCATGCGACTCGCGCACGCACCACGAGCGAGGGATAGCCGCCGCGCGGCAGAACGACGCGATGGGTCGCGACCAGCCCGGCAGGGCGCAGCTCGGCCGTCGGGTCCAACGGCATCAGCCCACCCCACCGCCTGGGACTCGCGGCTGCGACGCGGGGCAGGATCGCGCTCAGCATCCGCCCGCCGACGGTGTCGCGGTTGGCCCACACCGTCACGATCACCAACCGCGAGCCCGGAGCGCTGCGGAGCAAACGGCGCGCCTCACGCAGCACACGGCCCCGATCCTCCCTGCCCTGGAGGTGCAGCAGGTAGCAGCAGGTGACCACGTCGGCGGCTCCGTCCGGCAACGGCACGCACCGTGCGTCGCCGCGGATGACACCCCACGCATCCGGAAGCCGGCCGACCTGCGCGAGCATGCCGGCGGAGCGGTCGACGCCGGTCGCCGTCGCCGGTCTCGGGTCTCGGGTTGCGAGGCCGCGCAGCAGGAGGCCCGTGCCGGTCGCGAGATCGACCACCCGATCCCGAAGCTGCGGATCGGCGAGCCGCAGCGCCACTTCGATGGCGCGCGCCTCAAGACGCTCCTGGCCGGCGTACCTCGTCGCGTGCTCATCCCAACTGCCGGCCGCAGCCGCCGCTCCCCCGCTGGCGTGCTCGACGTCCATCGACTTCGCGATCATGCCATTCACGAGACGCACCGTCTCACGGGGCAGAGAGCGGCGCAGGTCGTCGGCATGGTCCGCTGCGGCGGCCAACCGGGGAATTACCTGGCCACCCGCGGGGAGTGTCAGTAGGTTCCCATCCTGCCCATCACGACACCCAGCCTCCGCAGGATCGGCGTGGTCCTCGGCCTCGCCGCGGCCCTCACCGTCGCCGGAGCCTCGACGCAGTCCGGCTCCTTCGCGATGGCGGTCGCACCGGCCGCAGCGGCGACGAAGCACACGATCACCCGCCCCTACTACACGAACTGGGTGTTCCGCACGACGAAGCTGAACCGCTGTGTCTTCATCGAGGTCCAGGGCTCGATGGTCGGAACCTGGGAGTATCTCTACGGCGATTCCAGCAGCGACCACGACTCGCTGTACTGGACGAGCATGAAGCTGAAGAACCCGTCGATCAGCGCCACCGGGTGGCCGATCTCCGGCGCCGGCTGCGATTCGACGAGGCGGTGGTCGATGAAGGCCGACCTCGCACAGGGCTGGTACCAGAGCGGGTGCGCCCTGTCGGTCAGCGTCGGGGTCGGGTTCCCGTGGAGCGTCTCGGCCTCGCCGACCTACACCTGCGGACAGAACCGGGTGGGCCACCGGAGCTCCACCGAGGGTCCGTCCACCAGCACGCTCAACCAGTTCAACACCGGGTACCCGATCAGCTTCTCCAACACCCCCGCGTCCATCCGGGCCGGTGGAGTCGGCTTCATGGGGGTGATCACCGTCAGGGCACACACCGCGAGCTCCTCCGACGCGGTGCGCCACACCCTGAACGTCACCCTCAACAAGTGATCGTCTAGGCGGGACCGGCCACGACCGCCTTGGCGCGTCGTGGCCCCCGCACCGTCACTGAACCATGTTCCCTCGAGCGGGCAAGTGCTGGGCTCGACGTGCACCGGTGCGCCACACCGGCCACAACCGCGAGATGCGTAGCGCGCCCGACAGGATTCGAACCTGTGACCTTCGGTTCCGTAGACCGACGCGTAAGGCCAAGATTTGGCTCTATAGAGCCAAATCTGATGCACAAAGTCGCCAAAAGTCGCCAGAAACTCTCCGGTCTTCCTCGTCGGTAACGCCGCGGCCAAGCGACGCGGGGCGAGGAGAGGCGGCTTCGGCCGCGCGATCCGGTCTCGGCGCAGGAGCGCCTCGGACCCGATGGTCAGTCGCTCCGCCACCGAGTCGCGTGCACGTCCCAGGTCGTCAACTCCCCGCCGGCGTCAGCCAACAAGGTGTCGACGAACTCGCGGACGTCGGCGAGCAGGTCAGCCCACGACCGGGGCGGGAGGCGCTGGTAGGCCAGGCGTCTGAGCATCGCCGAGTAGGGCACCTGGCGATCGGGCATATTCGCCAACGCCTCCGCAAGCGGAACGACATCGTGGTAGCGAGGCGCGAACGTCGTCGATGGCGGCCCGCAGGCTCAGCGCCGAGATGTTGAGCGAGCGGCTCATGACCCAGACGTCGGCGAAGTCGCGGTCGCGGGTGTTGAGCTCGCGCGGCTCATCATCGTCGCGATCTTCTCCGCCAGCGTCAGCTCAGGCGGGTACGAGGCGAGCCGGATGGACCCGGTGCCGAGCAGTTCGGGCAACCGGATGACGACAGAGCGGTGCGGGTCGCCGAACGAGAAGTCGAGCGTCGTGGTAATCCGTGCTGTCGACAGGAGGGCCTCGAGTTTGACGCGAACGCCGTGGTAGTCGGCGTCCTCGCGCATGAGCTCGGTCCGAATCGTCGTCTCGTCGAAGGCCAGCTCATCGTCGAGCGCGACGGCGATGATCTCGCTCACCAGGGAAGCGATCGCGGCTTCTTCGTTGGCCACGCCGACGGTCGCAAGGTCGGCGTCCTTTGTCATTCGACGTGCCGAGGTCGCGGCCATGAGCATGCCGCCCTTCAGCGTCATGTTGGCGGCGTACGGGGAAGCGGCTAGCCGGCGCAGGAACCCCTCCACGGCGTACACGACCAGCAGCGCGCCGGTGTTGCCGCCGTAGTCGGTTCTCGCGAGCGCCTGCAGCGCGCGATAGACCTCTCGCCCGCGCTGTTCGCTCACGCCAGGATCACCTCGAGCGCTCGAGTCATCTGCGCGGCGCCACCGAGCCGGCGGGCGAGCTCGGTCAGTCGCAGCGGATCGGCGTTGTCGCCGCGCATGTACCGCCGCAGCGCCGACAGCACCACATCGCGACCGGCGATGCGCTGCATGCGCATCGCGTCGACGATGCATCGCTCCGCGGAGTAGATCCAAAACGCTTCGCCGGCGTCCGCGTGTTGCCGCAGCCGGTCAAGCGCGAACGTGGCCGCGGCGAAGCGATGCAGTCTTGTTGCCGGCGTGTCGATCTTCGGCCAGTGTGCGCCGCGGGCGACGGCGAGGTCGATCGCTGCGGGCAGCTCGTCGGAAAGGTCCCAGTAGGAGAGCCCGGAGTTCAGGCAGATCGTCGCGTGTGGCGCACGCGCCGCCAGCGCGGCGAACTCGTTGTACATCGCGGGCTCGCTGTCGGCAGGCTGCATCACCCCGCGCGAGATCGTCAGCAAAAGACCCTCATCGCGAAGGCGATAGAGGAGATGCCGCCGGATGCCGGCATCCACGGCATCCCGAACGCGGAACGGCTGGTTGCCGAAGCGCTCCTTGATCTGTCTCAGGATTTCCGAAGCCATCTAACAAAGCCTAACCACCTTTACCGCTGGTGGTAAGTTTCTGTCGCACACGCTTTGACGAGCGGAGCCCCTCGGCGTCGGCGAAGCCGACGTCCGCGGGAGCATCATGTGTTGTCGGATCCGTGAGCCCGTTCTGCGTCGGTGAGTTCGAGGCCCGCGTCGCGGAGCAACTCGACGACGCGATCGGCGGTCTCGTCAGGGAAGTCGGGTGCCCAGAAGACCAGCAGGTCGTCGTTGCGGATGTGCCGCTCGACGGAGTGGAGCGCCTGGAGGATCCCGAGCCCGAGGCGGCGTGCGGCCTCGGTGAGGCCGAGGCTCGCCCGCCGGGTGATGTCCTCATGCCACGGCTCGACGGCCGCTTCGAGCAGGGACACGCCGCCTCGGTCGGTTCGACGTACGCGGCAACGGCGACGCCGAGCGCGCTGTCCGCGGAGAAGGTGAGGTCGGCGAGCGCGACCTCGTGTGTTGTTCCGTCGCGCATCACGCGGGCCGCCAATCCCGTGCGTGCGTCAGGGCCGCAATCGACGTTCATCACCGCGACGGTGACGCCGGCGATCGTCGCGTGCTCGCAGCGGACGAGCGCTTCCTCAGCACCGACGAGAAAGCCCGACAACTGCTCGTCGTCGCTGTATGCGTCGACGGTCAACTCTTCGATCAGCGCGTCCAGCTCGGCCGCCGTGGTCATGCGGCGCGCACCAGCATGCCTACACGAGCCTCGGCTACGCGACAGGTTGACCCTCGGCAACGGCCGGCGCTGGCAGCCGCTCGCTCAAATCCAGTGACGGGCCGAGCCCGTCGTCGAAGAGGTGGCCGTAGTTGTCCAGCGTGAACGCTGTCCGTCAACGATCGCGCGGCGCACATGGATGCGTGGCCGATCCGCGTCGAGGTCGACGTCCATCACACGCAACGCGATCGCCTCGGAGATCCGCAGACCGGTCGACGCCAGCAGCTGAAAGAGCGGCTGCCAGTCGTCGGGGATCTCGCCGAGCAGCCGCGCCAACTGCTCGCGCGTGAGAAAGCGTCGCTCATCGAACTCGTAGGCGCGCCCCCGGCGCCGACGCGGCAACAGCACCACCGGCTCCCCACGATTGCCGAGCAGGCCGGCGCGTGCGGCGTGCGCCAAGCACGACTGCAGCGGCACCACGACGTTCCAGACGGAGCGGTCGCTGAGGCGGTGACCGTCGTCATCGGTCAGGCGACACAGCCAGTCGACGAATGCCCGGGCGCGGTGCTCGTCGAGGTCGCGCAACCGCTCGCCGGGCTCGAAGTACGCCAGCGCGTAGCTGATCAGTAGCCGCCGGTACTCGCGACGGGTGCGGTCGTTGATCACGTCGTTGGCGCCGCGGCCGGCGTAGTGGTCAACCCACTCCAGCGCGTAGCTGTGTAGCGTCGGTCCGGCGGCACTGGCGGCCGCCTGTGCGGTGCGCCGGATCTTGATCTCGCGCGCCTCGCGGAACGTCGAAGCCGACTGCTTGTGCTGGCGCCCGTCGATTCGGTACACCGCCACCCAGCGCGATCCGCGGCGGTAGACGCCGGGATGCGAAGTCGTCCGCAGCGCCCGGCTGTGTTGCCCTGTTGCCCCCGTTGTTGCCATCCGGTGAGGACATCAGGACCTACGAGAAACCGTCAATTTACGGCGCTCCTGCTGTTTCCGTGGGTCGGGTGAAGTGGCTTGTTCATCGTGGGAGTGGTGGGCAGAGGTCGGCGAGGCTGAGCATGGTCAGCGCGATCAGGGCGTCGGCGCTGTGGAAGCCGAAGGCGCGCCGGGTGATCAGGCGGATCTGGGTGTTGATCGCTTCGACGCGGGCGTTGGAGAGCCGGTGGCGCAGGGCGGCCTCGATGCCGGCGCGCTGGGCTTCGATCGTGTTGGCGAGCTTGAGGAACGGCGCGAGCTTGCTCTCGCGTGCCCAGTCCAGCCAGGCGCTCAGCAGGTTGAGTGCGTGGTCGAGTGGGACGCGGTAGATCTGGCGCAGGTGCTCTTTGAGCAGGTAGCCGGTGAACAGCGGCTTGTTGGTCTGCTCGATCTCGTGCAGCTTGACCTTCTGGCGCGCGGTGAGGTTCTCGGGGTTCTTCCAGAGCGCGAAACGCGCGCCCTTGAGATCGCGCGCGAGCTGGGTCTGGCCGGCCCGTCGGGCCTCATTCCAGACTTCACGGCGGACCTCGTCGAGCGCGTCGGTCGCCAGCTGGACGACGTGGAAGGGGTCCACGCAGCGCTCGGCGCCCGGGAGCCGATCGGCGATCGGCCCGGCGATCCAGGCCGCCATGTCGCAGGACACCAGCTCGATCTGCTGGCAGCGCTCCTCGCCGAGGGCATCGAGGAAGCGCTCGACGGTCGCGCGGTCGCGACCCGCGGCGGCCCACACGAGCCGGCCGCTGTCGTGGTCGACGACGACCGTCAGATACCGCTGTCCGCGACGATGGCTGATCTCGTCGATGCCGATCCGCTTGAGGCCGGCGAGCAGGTCGACGTCGCGCTGGGCTTCGGCGGCGACGCGCTCGATGATGCCGCCGACGGTCCGCCACGCGATCCGCATCAGCGCCGCGACCGCGGTCTTG
>JBDTMF010000146.1:0-10713 GCA_039934455.1 Solirubrobacteraceae bacterium | reverse complement strand
GCGCACTATTTCTACGCGACACCGCACGCGGGTCCGGAGAAAATCGCCGAGCCCGTGCCGACGGCCGCCACCACCGCCAAGGGCGGCGGTGACAAGGGCGCCGCCGAGGCCGAGGTCGCCGCCGCGGTCGAGGCCGATCCGCCGAAGGCCGAGGTCACCGCCGACGCCGAGGCGACCGCCGCGGCCGAGGCCGCCACCGAGCCGGCCGCGCCGGCCGCCACCCCTCAGGCCGACGCGACCCCGCCCACCGCGCAGGCGACCGAGAAGCCGAAAAAGCCGGCGCGCAAGCCACGGGCCAAGAAGGCGGAGAAGAAGGACGAGCCGAAGACCGAGACGGAGAAGGCATGAGCACGACCCCCACGATCACCGCAGCGCAGGTCAAGGAGCTGCGCGACCTCACCGGCGCGGGCATGATGGATTGCAAGTCCGCGCTCGTCGAGACCGGCGGGGACACCGAGGCGGCCGTCGAGCTCCTGCGCGTCCGCCTCGGCGACAAGGCGCTCAAGATGGGCGGCCGCGAGGCCACCGAGGGCACCGTCCAGTCCTACATCCACTCCAACGGCAAGACCGGCGTGCTGGTCGAGGTCGACTGCAACACCGACTTCGTCGCCCGCAACGAGGACTTCATCGCCTTCGCCCGCGACGTCGCGCTCCACATCGCCGGCCTGCCCAGCGTGCGCTACGTGTCCGAGGCCGAGATCTCCCAGGAGGAGAAGGACGCCGAGCTGCGGATCTTTCAGCAGCAGGCGGCCGACAAGCCCGAGAACGTGCGGGAGCGCGTCGCCGAGGGCAAGCTGCGCAAGTGGATGGAGGAGGTTGTCCTCCTCAACCAGCCGCACATCAACGGCGACAAGTACGACGGCAAGACGATCGAGCAGATCCGTGCGGAGCTCTCGGGGCAGACGGGCGAGAACGTCGTGATCCGTCGCTTCGCGAAGTTCCAGGTCGGGGCGTGACCGAGCCCGCCTTCAAGCGGGTTCTGCTCAAGCTGTCGGGGGAGGCCCTCATGGGCGACCTCCCCTACGGCACCGATCTTGATCGCGTGCAGTCGATCGCGCGCGAGATCCGCCAGGTCCACGATCGCGGTGTCGAGGTCGCGATCGTGGTCGGCGCCGGCAACATCTACCGCGGCCTGGCCGGCGCGGCCGCGGGCATGGAGCGCGCGACCGCCGACTACATGGGGATGCTCGCCACGGTCCTCAACGCGCTGACGCTCCAGGACGCGCTCGAGCACGAGGGCGTCCACACGCGCGTGCAGTCGGCGATCACGGTCTCCGAGGTCGCCGAGCCCTACATCCGCCGCCGCGCGATCCGCCACCTCGAGAAGGACCGGATCGTGATCTTCGCCGCCGGCACCGGCAACCCGTTCTTCACGACCGACACCGCGGCCGCGCTGCGCGCGCACGAGATCGACGCCGAGATCATCCTGATGGCCAAGAACGGCGTCGAGGGCGTCTACACGGCCGATCCCAAGCAGGACGACGGCGCCGAGTTCATCCCCGAGCTCACCCACCGCGAGGCGCTCGAGCGCGGCCTCAAGGTGATGGACTCGACCGCGCTGTCGCTGTGCATGGACAACCATATGCCGATCCGCGTCTTCGACATGAACACCGAGGGCAACATCGATCGGATAATTTCCGGCGAGCGAGTGGGGACCCTGGTGAAGACATGAGCTTGATCGACGACCTTCTGCAAGACGCGCGCGAGCACATGGACAAGTCCGTGGATGCGACGCGCGGCAAGTTCGGCTCGGTGCGGACCGGCCGCGCGAGCCCGAACCTGCTCGACCGCATCAACGTCGACTACTACGGCACCCAGACGCCGCTGCGCCAGCTCTCGACGATCAACGCCCCCGAGGCGCGGCTGCTGACCGTGCAGCCCTACGACAAGAGCTCGATCAAGGCGATCGAGCGCGCGATCCTCGAGTCCGACATCGGCCTCACGCCCAACAACGACGGCTCGGTCGTCCGCCTCCAGATCCCCGAGCTGACGGAGGAGCGCCGCAAGGAGCTCGTCAAGATCGTGCGCGGGATCGCCGAGGAGGGCCGCGTGGCGATCCGCAACATCCGCCGCGACGTGATGCACGACCTGCGCGAGCTGCGGGACGCCGGCGAGGCCGGCTCGGACGACGAGCACCGTGCCGAGGAGCTGCTGCAGAAGCTGACTGACCAGAAGATCTCCGACCTCGACGGGGTCCTCAAGGGCAAGGAAGAAGAGATCCTCGAGGTGTGACACCCCGGGGCGCATCGTACGTCGCGATCATCACCGACGGGAACGGGCGCTGGGCCAGCCAGCGTGGCCTCCAGGTGGCCGACGGGCACCGCGCCGGGGCGGATGCGGTCAAGGCGCGCCTGCGCGACGCCGTCGACCTCGGGATCAAGGAGCTGACCGTCTACTCCTTCTCGACCGAGAACTGGTCGCGCCCGGACGAGGAGGTCGGGGCGCTGATGGCGATGTTCTCCGAACGGATCCTGGGGGAGACGCCGGAGCTCGACCAGGAGGGCGTGCGCATGCGCTTCCTCGGGCGCCGCGAGGGCGTCTCGCCGGAGCTGCTCGACCAGATGCGCTGGGCGGAGGAGCTGACGGCCCACAACGACACGATCACGCTCTACGTGGCCTTCAACTACGGCGGGCGGGCTGAGATCCTCGACGCCGCACGCAGCTTCACCGGCTCCACCGAGGACGAGTTCCGCGCCCAGCTCTATGCGCCCGAGATGCACGACCCGGACCTGATCATCCGCACCAGCGGCGAGCAGCGGCTGTCCAACTACCTGATGTGGCAGTCCGCGTACTCCGAGCTGCACTTCACCGAGGTGCTGTGGCCGGACTTCTCGCGCACCGACCTCGAGTTCGCGCTGGCGGAGTTCGACGCCCGCAAGCGCCGGTTCGGGGGCCGCTGATGGCGAGCCGTCGCCCGCCCGCGCGCCGCCGCCCACCGCCCCGCCGCGGCAGCCGTGGCGGTGGCGGGTCGGACCTCGGGAAGCGGATCCTCGTCGCGATCCCGGCGATCGCGTTCGCGATCACGATCATCTACTTCGGCGGGGCGGTCTTCGCGGCCGGGGTGCTCGCGCTCGGGCTCGTCTGCATCCACGAGCTGTTCACGATGCTCGAGCGCATGCGGCCGGTGCGGCTGGCGGGCTTCCTCGGCATCGCCGGGCTGGTGGTCGCCGCCGCGCTGGGCGACGAGCGCGACGTGCTGCTCGCGCTGGTGGCCTTCCTGCCGGTGCTGTTCGTGCTCACGCTCGCGAGCCCGCTGCGCGAGCGGATCACGCTCAGCCTCGCCGCGACCGTCCTCGGCGTCTACTGGATCGGCCTCGCGCTCGCCGACGCGGTGCTGCTGCGCGGCCTCGACCACGGCGGGGCGCTCGTGTTCATGGTGCTGCTCGGGACGTTCGTGGGCGACACCGGCGCCTATCTCGGCGGCCGCGCGTTCGGCACCCGCAAGCTGGCGCCGCGGGTGTCGCCGAACAAGACCTGGGAGGGGCTCGTGATCGGGATCGCGGTCTGCGTGCTGGTGGTCTGGTACACGAGCCGCACGTACGACGGCAACTGGATCGGCGGCACCCAGGGCCTGCTGCTGGGGCTCGCCGTGGCGCTCGCCGCGCCGCTCGGCGACCTGTTCGAGTCGCTGATCAAGCGCGACGTCGGCACCAAGGACACGGGCGGGCTGTTCGGCGTCCACGGCGGCGCGCTGGACCGCCTCGACGCGGCGCTGTTCTCGCTCATCGCCGGCTACCACATCTGGCTCGCGACGCTGACGTGACCGACGACCCACCTAGCGAGGCTGAGCACACGCGCGATCGCCAGATGATCGAACTGCTCCAACGAGCTGCGGGTGGCGCTGCCGGGCGTGCAGATCCTGTTCGCGTTCCCACTGACGGTTCGGCCGCTCATGCGCCACCTTCACGAGCGGCCATCCGGTCCCTGAGCTCCTCGGCGGTGGGGCCATGAAGCGCCCCGCGGGTCACCCGCGGGTGCTGATCCGGCGTTAATCCCCCCTGCCATCATGGATCGCCGGATGAAACGGCTCTTGATCCTCGGCGCGACCGGCTCCATCGGCTCCCAGGCGCTCGACGTGGTCGCCCGCGCGGGCGGCGAGTTCGAGCTCGTCGGCCTGTCGGCGGAGCGCTCTCACGAGGCGCTGGTGAAGCTGGCGGACGAGCACGGCGTCGACCGGATCGCGCTCGGCGACGGCGACTCCGCCGCGCGCGCCGCCGAGGCGTGGACGGAGGGCGAGGTGCTGGCCGGCCCGGAGGGGCTCGTGCGGCTCGTCGCCGAGTCCGACGCCGATCTCGTGCTCAACGCGATCGTCGGGTCCGCCGGTCTGGGCCCGACCGTCGTGGCGCTGACCGAGGGCATGGACGTGGCGCTGGCCAACAAGGAGTCGCTCGTCGTCGGCGGCGACCTCGTGATGCCGCTCGCCGAGGCCACCGGCGCCCAGCTGATCCCGGTCGACTCCGAGCACTCGGCGCTGCACCAGCTGATCGCGGGCGAGCCTCCGGGCGCCGTCGAGCGGCTGGTGATCACCGCCTCCGGCGGTCCGTTCCGCGGCCGCTCGCTCGCCTCGCTGGCGGACGTCGAGGTCAAGGACGCCCTGCGCCACCCGACCTGGGCGATGGGCGGCAAGATCACGATCGACTCCGCGACGCTCATGAACAAGGGCCTCGAGGTGATCGAGGCGCACCACCTGTTCGGCACGCCGTATGACCGCATCGACGTCGTCGTGCACCCGCAGTCGATCGTGCACGGCATGGTGACGCTCTGTGACGGCGCCTCGCTGGCCCACATGGGCAACCCGGACATGCGCGTTCCGATCGCCTACGCGCTGCACCACCCCGAGCGCGTCGACGTTCCCGTGCCGATGCTCGACCTCACGCAGGTGGGGTCGCTGACCTTCGAGGCGCCCGACCTCGAGGCGTTCCCGAGCCTCGCACTCGCGTTCGCGGCCGCGCGCGCCGGGGGCACCGCGCCGTGCATCCTCAACGCCGCCAACGAGGTCGCGGTCCACGCGTTCCTCAACGAGCGCCTCGGCTTCCTTGGCATCCCGGCGGTCATCGAGGGCACCCTCAAGCAGCTGTCCGCGCGTCCCGTGCACTCCTTCGAGTCGCTCTATGAGGCCGACGCCGACGCGCGCCGGATCGCGAGCGAGCTCGTGGCCCAGGAGGCCATGACGCAGTGAGCTGGATCCTCGCCTTCGCGGGCTTCGCGACGCTGATCATCCTGCACGAGCTCGGGCACTTCGCGGCCGCCAAGGCGGTCGGCATGCGGGTCGAGCGCTTCTCGCTGTTCTTCGGCCGCACGCCGCTGCGCTTCCAGCGCGGCGAGACCGAATACGGCATCGGCTGGATCCCCCTCGGCGGCTTCGTGAAGATCACCGGCATGAACCCGCAGGAGGAGATCCCTGCGGAGGCCGCGGCGCGCGCCTACTACCGGCAGCCGGTGTGGAAGCGCCTCGTGGTGATCGGCGCGGGCCCGGCGGTCAACATCGTGCTCGCGTTCGTGATCCTCATGGGCCTCTACTGGTTCTCGATCGGCGACCCGCGTCAGGCCAAGCCGACGAACCGCAT
Source organism: Solirubrobacteraceae bacterium (assembly GCA_039934455.1). Lineage (GTDB taxonomy): Bacteria > Actinomycetota > Thermoleophilia > Solirubrobacterales > Solirubrobacteraceae > DASQFQ01. The sequence goes on along the minus strand of JBDTMF010000146.1, from coordinate 5,146 downwards.
CGAGCAGGTCACCCCCGGCTCGCCGGCCGCCAAGGTGCTGCAGACGGGCGACCGCATCGTCGCCGTCGACGGGCGGCGCGGCGATCCGGACACGCTGCGCAAGCAGATCGCCACGCACAAGTGCGCCGGGGTCGTGCACAACGGCTGCCGCGCCGCCGAGCCGGTGAAGCTCACGGTCGAGCGCGGCGGCCGGGAGCGCACGATCGAGGCGCGGCCGGTCTTCAACGCCCAGGACAAGCGGCCGCTGCTCGGCTTCGCCTTCGACACGACGCGCCCGCCGGTCGGGCCGGTCACCGCCGCCCGGCTGAGCGTGGACCAGCTGTGGTTCTTCACGCGCGGGACGGTCGAGACGATCGGGCAGATCTTCAAGGCCGACAAGCGCAAGGAGATCTCGGGCGTCGTCGGCTCCTATGAGGTGACGCGCCAGAGCATCGCGCTGGGCTTCCAGGAGGGCTTCTTCCTGCTCGCGGTGATCTCGCTCTCGCTCGGCATCATCAACCTGTTCCCGTTCCTGCCGCTCGACGGCGGGCACATCTTCTGGGCCCTGGCCGAGAAGGTGCGCGGCCGCCCGGTCCCCTTCAGCGTCATGGAGCGCGCCGGGTTCGTGGGCTTCGCGCTCGTGATCGGCCTGTTCTTCATCGGCTTCACGAACGACATCGGGCGATTGACCGGCGACGGCTTCAACGTCAGGTAGCGTTCGCGACCGGATGGCCACCGTCGCCGCACCCGTGACACGCCGCGCGCTCGAGGCGCGCTCGATGGCCGAGGCGTTCCGTATCACCGCCGAGGACTTCGGCGACCGCGTCGCGGTGCGCACCAAGGACGACTCGGTCTCGCTGACCTGGGGTGAGCTGCGCGACCGCGTCGACGCGCTCGCCGGCGGCCTGGCCAAGCTCGGCGTCGCCCGCGGCGACACCGTCGCCCTGATGTTCGCCAACCGCCCCGAGTTCCACCTCGCCGATCTCGCGGTGATGATGCTCGGCGCGGTGCCGTACTCGATCTACCAGACCTCGGCGCCGGAGCAGATCGCCTACGTCGTCAAGGACGCCGGCTCCAGGCTCGCGATCGTCGAGGACGCCCATCTCGACGGCTTCCAGCAGGCCCGCGCCGACCTTCCTGCGCTCGAGACCGTCGTCGTGCTCGAGGGCGCGCGGGGCGAGGGGACCACCGCGTGGGCGGACGTCGAGGGCGCCGATCCGGACTTCGACGTCGACGCGGCCTGGCGCGGGGTCGGCCCCGAGGACCTGCTGACGCTGATCTACACATCGGGCACCACGGGGCCACCGAAGGGCGTCGAGCTGACGCACAGCAACCTGCTCGCCGCCGTCGAGAGCGACGACCAGATCATCCAGTTCCCCGACGGCGCCAAGGTGATCTCGTGGCTGCCGGCGGCCCACATCGCCGAGCGCGCGGCGCACCACTACCTGCCGATCGTCTACGCGATGACGATCACCTGCTGCGACAACCCGCGCGACGTCCTCTCCTACCTGCCCGAGGTCAAGCCGACCTGGTTCTTCGCGGTACCGCGGATCTGGGAGAAGCTCAAGGCGGGCCTGGAGGCGATGCTCGCGGGCCAGCCCGACGAGCAGCGCGAGCCGGCGCAGGCCGCGCTCGAGGCGGCGGTCCGCAAGGTCGAGCTGGAGCAGGCGGGCGAGCCCGTGCCCGAGGAGCTCGCCGCGACGGTCGCCGAGGCCGACGCGACCATGTTCGGCGGGCTGCGGGCGATGCTGGGGCTCGACGAGGTGCTCGCGGTGCACGTCGGCGCGGCGCCGACGGCGCGCGAGGTGCTCGTCTTCTTCCACGCCATCGGGATCGAGCTGGCCGAGCTGTGGGGGATGTCGGAGACCTGCGGGTCGGGCTGCGTCAACCCGCCCGGCAAGGTCCGCATCGGCACCGTCGGGCCGCCCGCGCCCGGCGTCGAGATCCGGCTTGCCGACGACGGTGAGGTGCTGATGCGCTCGGCGGTCGTCATGCGCGGCTACCGCAAGCAGCCCGAGAAGACGGCCGCGGCGCTCGACGCCGACGGCTGGCTCCACACGGGCGACATCGGCGAGTTCGACGACCACGGCTACCTGCGGATCGTCGATCGCAAGAAGGAGCTGATCATCAACGCGGCCGGCAAGAACATGTCGCCGGCCAACATCGAGACGACGCTCAAGGGCGCCTCGCCGCTGATCGGCCAGGTGGCCGCGATCGGTGACGGGCGGTCCTACAACACCGCCCTGATCGTGCTCGACGCCGACTTCGCCCCGGCCTGGGCCGCGAAGAACGGGCTCGAGGGGACGCCGATCGAGGCGCTCGCCTCCGACGAGCGGATGCTCGCCGCGATCCAGGCGGGCGTCGACGCGGGCAACGCGCGCCTGGCGCGGGTCGAGCAGGTCAAGAAGTTCACGGTCATCCCCGGCGACTGGCCGCCCGGCGGGGAGGAGCTGACCCCGACCATGAAGCTCAAGCGCCGCCCGATCTCCGAGAAGTACGCGGACGAGATCGAGGCGATGTACCGCAAATAGACGAACTTGCGTCTGCGCTCACCGCCGGGTTAGTGTCGCTCGCATGGCACGGATGCGCAGTTCCCTTGTCGCCGCGACGGCGACCATCGCGGCCTTTGCCGCCCCGACCACGGCCCTGGCCGCCACGACGGACTGCGAAGGACTGCAAGCCGCACTCGACAACCCGGCCAACACGGTGGTCACCCTCAACGAGGGCGCGCACTGCAACGGGCACTTCAACCTGCCCAGCCGCGCGATCACCCTCGAGGGCGCCGGCACCGGCGCGACGCTCGACGGCCAGGGCGAGAGCCAGATCCTCTCCGGCAGCGGCGTCGGCAACACCACGATCCGCAACCTGACCTTCGCCGACGGCCAGGGGTTCAACGAGGACGGCGGCGCGATCCAGCTCGAGGAGACCGACAGCAGCACCGGCCCGACGATCGAACGCAACACGTTCCACTCCAACCATGCCGGTTCGGGCAGCCGCGGCGGCGCCGTGGCCCTCTCGGGCAACCCGAACCAGGACAACAAGCAAGCGCGCGGCGGCGGCGGCGGCTCGGTGGTCCTGCGCGACAACACCTTCGGCGGCCCCGACGAGGGCAACTTCGCACCGGACGGGGGCGGCGCCGTCTACATCGAGGCGTTCTTCCGCACCGTCACCGTCGAGGACAACGCCTTCTCCGACAACGAGTCCGGCAACGACCGCGGCGGCGGCCTGAACATCGTCGAGGCGTCGCGCGCCACGCTCACCGGCAACCAGTTCTCCCGCAATCAGGCGGGCGACGACGGCGGCGGCGCGTCCGTGGACGCCTGCGTGGCCGAGATCACCGGGAACGTCTTCACCGCGAACCGCATCGGCGGGAGCTCGAGCAGCCTCAACGGCGGTGGCCTCTTCCTCACCGGCACCTCCTGCTTCGCCACGCTCACCCGGGGCGACGCCGTCGGCACCGTCCAGGCCGGCAACCGCTTCCGCGGCAACGCGATCAGCGGCGCCGACTACGACGGGTCCACCAGCGGCCACGGCGCCGGCGAGTCGATCCAGTACCTCGACGTGGTCTCCACCAGCGACCGCTACGTCGGCAACGAGATCACGGACACCACGACGGGCTACGGCGGCGGGCTGTCCTACACCGGCTTCAGCTCGACGCCGCTCGTCGCGCGCAACCTCGTCGCCACCGGCAACGAGATCGCGGTGGCGCCGCAGCAGATCCCGTCGCGCGGCGCGTTCCTCGGCGACAGCATGGGCGGCGGCGCGTTCCTCTCCGGGAACGGGCAGGACTCCGCGTTCGAGATCCAGGACGCGACGATCCAGGGCAACACGGCGCTGTCGGGCTCGGGTATCTCCGGCGAGCGGCGCCGCGAGGGACTGACGCGCGCCGAGGCCCAGACCGGCGAGACGCTGCAGCTCGACAACTCGATCGTCTTCGGCAACACCGGTGCGAGCGACGTCAAGGGCAACCTGTTCGACGGCGAGATCGATGGCTTCACGGATGCCCGCGACGTGCGCTCCTCGGACGTGTGCGTCGAGGGCGCGCCGCACGCGGACGGCGACCCCAACAGCAACGTGTGCGTGGATCCGCAGCTCAAGGGCCCGGCCACCGACGAGAACGTCGACCAGACGGCCACCAGCCCGACGATCGACGCCGGTGACAACTCGCTCGTCGCAGGCGATTTGAGCAAGGACTACGCCGGCGACGGCCGCAAGCTCGGCGCGAAGGTCGACATGGGGGCCGACGAGTACAAGCCGCCGACCGTCGAGCCGGAGCCCACTCCGACCCCGACCCCGACGGCCCAGACCCCGGCCCCGCCCGCACCGCAGGGCGCGGTCCAGGGCCAGACCCAGCGCTCCTGCGCCTCGAAGCGCGCCTTCCGCATCCGCATCCGCGTGCCCCGCGGCAAGAAGGCGCGCTCCGCGGTGGTGCAGGTCAACCACAAGAAGGTCAAGGTCGTCCGCGGCAAGCGGCTCCGCGCGCCGGTGCGCCTGCGGGGCCTCCCGAAGGGCAAGTTCACCGTCAAGATCACGGTGCGCCTCACCAACGGCAAGAAGATCACGGGCAAGCGGACCTACCACACCTGCATCCCGAAGCTCCCGGGTGACGGGCCGCCGCGGGTGTAGGCGAGCGCTCCTCGCCGGACTGGTCACGACGCTCGCGGCGCTGGCCGCGAGCGCCGCGCCGGCCGGCGCGCTGCCCGACAAGCCGGACCTCATCATCCGCCTCCCGGCGGTCCCGACCGGCGCCCAGGTGGCGCCGGTCTTCGTCGATGCGTTCGAGCAGCCCGGGCACCTGCTCTACCGCTTCGACGCCGTGATCGCGAACCAGGGCGGGACCCTCGACCTGTTCCGCGATCCCGGCTCGGGCGGCGTGCGCCAGGCGGTGTCGCCGGGCGGCGTGCCGACGACGGCGCCGCGGCCCGACGAGGTGCCGACGGGCGCCGTCGTCACCGACCGTTCGGGGAGCGGCGCCGGCTTCGTCTACGCCTACGAGAAGACCCACCAGCACTGGCACTTCTCCTCCGCGGCGCGCTACGAGCTCCAGCCGCAGGGCGCTCCCGCGCGCGCCTCCGAGAAGGTCGGCTTCTGCCTGTTCGACTCCTTCGGGCCGTCGAACTACTTCGACTACTCCGTCCGGGGCGCGGGAGGGGAGACGTGGTGCGGC
>JBDTMF010000145.1:0-10816 GCA_039934455.1 Solirubrobacteraceae bacterium | reverse complement strand
GTCTCCGACGCGGCGATCCCCGCGCCGTTCGTGGCGGTCAACGTCACCGCGTGATGACCGAGCGCGTGGATACGCGCGGTCATCGCCGCACCCGTTCCGGCCGGCGCGCCGTCGATCGACCACGCCACGGCCAGCTTGCCGTCAACGGTGTCGCTCGCCGCCCCCTCGAGCGAGAGGTCGGTGTCGGCTACGACGGACGCACCCTCACCCGGGTGGGAGATCTGGACGCGCGGCGGCCCGCGCACGACCACGCGGCAGCTCACGGCCCGGCCGAGCGCCGAGCGATCGCCCGCCCATGCCAGCGCGACCGACCACGGCCCGTCGGACGGCAGCGGCGCCATCAGCGCGAACGCCCCGCCCTTTGCCGCGCGGACGTCCTGGTCGATGACGCCCCCCGTGACCTCGTTCTCGAAGTGAGCGCCCAGCACCCGAGCCCGGGCCGCACCGGGCGCGCGCAGCCGGCCCTGGAACACGAGCCGGTCGCCCGCGACGCCCGTGGCGGGGCAGCCGAGCGACAACGCCGACGACGGCTTCAACCGGATGCGCCGCGTCCTGACCCGGCGGTGCGTCGCCTTCGTGACGAGCCGCAGGGCCAGCGCGCGCCTCGTCCTCAGCTGCTTCCCCTTCACGCGGGCGCGCAGTCGCGCCGACCGGCCGGCGCGCAAGCGGAAGCGCTTCTTGAGCACGACGTGCTTGCCGGCGAGCAGCGTCGTCACGCCTGCGCAGTTACGCGGCCCCTTCGGGCACACCACCTGCAGCGTCACCGGCTTGCCGGGTGCCAGCGGCAGGCTCGCGCTGCTCGTCAGCAGCGTCACGAGCGGCGGGATCGGCGAGGACGACCCGGGGCGCGCCGGCCGCCAGTCGGGCGCGAAGTTGTAGGGCGGGTCGTTGGAGAAGTTGGCCTCGCCACGGCCGTCCTCTCCGATGACGAAGACCTCGTACTCGTAGTAGCACGTCCCGCCCGATCCGCAGTCGCGCAACAGCCGCGTCTGGCGCTGGAAGGTGAGCATCCGCCCGTCGGGCGACCACTGGGGCTGCGTGTCCCGATGGCCGCGGGTGAGGACGTGGCGGTCTGAGCCGTCGGCGTTGATCACCACGAGCGAGGCGAGGTCAGCGGCGGCACCGCGGCCACGTGGGGACAGGTCGAGCGAGTAGGCGATCTTCGAGCCGTCGGGCGAGACGGCGGGATCGTGGGGCACGCCGTCGATCCCGTCGAGCTCGAGCTCGGTCTGGATCGGCGTCAGGTCGCCCCCCTGGAACGTCGAGCGGAACAGCCCGGCGAGCCCGGAGCCCAGCAACTGCAGCTCGGCCGCGAAGGCGATCGTCCGGCTGTCAGGGAAGAAGCTGCCGCCCGCGAACGGCACGAGGCCCCGCGGCAGCGAGACCGGGATCGACCCGGAGCCCGGAGCGAGGCCGATGGACACCAGCTGGTGCAGCGGCGCGACGTCCTCGCGCCCGAAGTTGTCCTCGTAGTAGTAGAGGACGCGCGCCCCGTCGGGCGACCAGTCGCTGATCCTGAAGCCCTGGTGCTCGCCCGCCCCCAGCGGCTCCTCCTCGGTCCCCGCGCGGCTGCCGAGCAGGTGCGCCACGACGACGCGATCATGGCCGTCGCGCCTGTCGCTGTGGAAGGCGTAGCGGTCGCCCGTCGGCGAGAACGCGCCCGTGCCGCCATGGTCGAGCAGGGTGCGGATCGCGCCGCCGGCGCTGTCGCTCTCGACGATCTCCGGGCCGCGACGCGGCAGCTGCTCCCACGCGATCGGGCCGTTCCGCGCGGCACCCGCCGAGGGGGCGCATCCGAGCGCCGCCACGAGGGCGAGCACGAGCACCGCGAAGGAGCGAGTCGCCATCTGCTCGCGACCCTACTCTCGTTCCGGGTCGCCCGCCCCGGTATCCGGGTACGCGAGTCAGATGACTCGCACCACACGCAGAGACCTCGTCAAGCTCGGCGGGGGCGCCACGGCGCTGGCCGCGCTCGGAGGGACATCAACGGCCACGGCGAGGCCGTCGCGCCGGTCGACCCTGCCCGTCGGCTATCCCATGGGCCCGTTCGTGCGGGACCCCCGCAACCCGATCCTGCGCCCAGGCACGCAGCCGTGGGAGTCGAAGTTCGTCTTCAACCCCGCGGCGATCGTCAAGGACGGGCTGATCCAGCTGCTCTACCGCGCCCAGGGCCCGGACGGGCGCTCCTCGATCGGCCTCGCGACCTCATCCGACGGCGTCCGCTTCCGGCGCCGCAAGGACCCGGTGCTGGTGGCGACCGAGCCCTACGAGCTCCCCGGCGGCTGCGAGGACCCGCGCATCGTCCTCATCCGCGGCACGTACTACATGACCTACACCGGCTATGACGGCTCGAGCGCGCGCCTGTGCCTCGCGACCTCGCGCGATCTCCTGCACTGGAAGAAGTACGGGCCGATGTTCGCCGACTTCGAGACCCGCGGCGTCGGCAAGCCGTGGAGCAAGTCCGGCGCGATCCTGACCACACCCCTGCACGGCCGCTACATCATGTACTTCGGCGACAAGGACATCTACTACGCGTGGTCGAGTGACCTCATCCACTGGGAGCCGGGCCCCGTCGGCCAGCCGGTCATGCGCCCCCAGCCGGGCACGTACTCCGACGAGCTGCTCGAGTCCGGCCCGCCGCCGCTGATCACCGAGAACGGGAAGATCCTCCTGATCCACAACGCGGCGGCGAAGGACCCCGACGGCAAGCTGATCTACCGTGCGGGCCAGGCGCTGATCGACCCTGCGAAGCCGACCGAGGAACTGGCGCGGCTGACCACGCCGTTCCTCGTGCCCGAAACGCCGGAGGAGACCTCAGGCCAGGTCAACAACGTCGTCTTCGTGGAGGGCCTGGTCGCCTACAAGCGCCGGTGGTTCCTGTACTACGGCCAAGGGGACGCCGGTGTCGGCGTCCTCCATGGCCGTAGCGGAACCGGTTGCGGCTAGCGGGTTCTCAAGCCGTAGCCGAACGGATACAGCGGGTCGTAGTCCGCGTCGCCGACGTTGATCGGCTCCTGATCGAGCGTGCGCGGCCACGTGACCGGCAGCTTGCCCGTGTACGGGCGGCGGCCGAACAGCGTGTACGCCACGCCCTCTCCCTCGCTGCCCGGGAGCCACGCGGCGACGAGCCCGTCGATCTTCGAGAGCCGTGCGGGATCGAGGATCAGCGGACGGCCCGAGACGACGACCACGATGCACTTCTTCGCCTCCGCGCAGACCTTGTCGACGGCGGCCTTGTCGGCGTCGTTGAGCTGCATCGTCTGCGGCGGGCGCAGGACGCCGTGGTCGGCGGGGTCATAGCCCCACTGCGGGCCCCCGACGTCGCCGAAGCCCTCGGCGTACGGGGTCTCGCCGACCACCACGACGCCGGTGTCGCGGCGGCGGATCGGCGCCGACGCGTCCTGGCTGAACCTGACGTCATTGCGCGCGGCGCCGCGGATCCCGTCGAGGATCGTCTGCCCGGGGATCACGTTCGTCGAGCCGCCCTGCCAGGTCAGCGTCCAGCCGCCGGCCTGGTTGCCGATGTTGTCGGCGTTGCTGCCGGCGACGTAGAGGCGACCGCGGCGCCGGAGCGGCAGCGCGTGGCGCTTGTTCTTGAGCAGCACCTGCGACTCCGCGACCGCGCGCCGCGCAACGGACCGGTGCGCCGGCGAGCCGACCTTGGCGAGGTCGGCACGGTTCGTGAACGGGTGCTCGAACAGCCCGAGCTCGAATTTCTTGGCGAGGATCCGCCGGACGGCGTCGTTGATCCGGCGCTCCGGCACCCTTCCGGCCCGCGCCTCGCTGAGCAGGACGGTCTCGAAGTCCTGGTAGTGGTTGGGCTCCATCACCATGTCGATGCCGGCGTTGACGCCCGTGCGGATCTGGAACGCGCGCTTCTCGGCGTCGGTGCCGGTGCCGCCGGTGATGTGGTTGAGGCCCTCGTAGTCGCTGATCACGAAGCCACCGAAGTGCATCCGGCCCTTGAGCACGTCGGTGATGAGCTCGCGGTTGCCGTGCATGTTGATCGGGTCGCCGACCCCGTCCTCGGTCCAGTCGACGCTCGAGTACGACGGCATCACGCTGCCGACGTGGTGATCCTGGACGGCGGGGACGTACTGGCGCAGCGACGTGTTCCAGAAGTCGCGGCGATTGGTGACGGAGATGCCCTGGTCGATGGCATAGTCGCCGTTGCCGGTGCCGTACCGGGTGTCGCCGTCGCCCGCGTAGTGCTTGGCCGTCGCGAGCACGCGGTCGCGGTCGCCGAGCTGGCCGCGCGAGCCCTGGAAGCCGTCGATCGCGGTCTCCATGCGGGTCACGAGCCCCGGGTCCTCGCTGAAGCTCTCGTAGGTGCGGCCCCAGCGGTCGTCGCGCGCGGCGCAGATGCACGGCGCGAAGGTCCACTGCGGGCCGGTCGAGCGCGTCTCGGACGCGGTGATGTGCGCCGCCTGGCGCACCAGCGCCGGGTCGCGCGTGGCGCCGAGCCCGATGTTGTGCGGGAACACCGTCGCGCCGAGCATGTTCCCGTCGCCGTGCACGGAGTCGATGCCGTAGAGCAGCGGGATGCCCAGGCGCGTGGCGAGCGCCCGCCGCTGGTAGCGGTCGATCATGTCGGCCCACGCCGCCGGTGTGTTCTGGGCCGGGGTGGAGCCGCCGCCCGACAGGATCGAGCCGAGCTTCCAGGTGGTGATCAGGTCGTCGTTGTCGCTCGGGTCGGTCTCGCCGGTCTGGTCGAACTGGGCGCGCTCGGCCTGGGTCATCTGGCCGACCTTCTCCTCGAGCGTCATGCGGGAGAGGAGATCGCCGACGCGCTTGGAGACCGGCTGTCGCGCGTCCTTGTAGACGGGGGCAGCCGAGGCGGGCGCCGCGGCGAGGGCGAGCACCACCGCGATCAGGAGCGGGATCCGCACGTGCCTGGTCATGAACTTCCTCCTCAGCGGTAGACCCGCAGGTCGGCGACCGACCACCATTGCGGCGCGGTCGCGGTCTGGACGACGCGCAGGTGACGCGCTGCGGTCGCCGGGATGTCGATGGTGGTCAGCTGCCCGTCGCCGGTCCCGCGGGCGACCTCGGTCCAGTGCACCCCGTCGGTGCCGGCGAGCAGGGAGTAGCCGCGCGGGAAGTCGCCGGTGTCGGCGCCGGTGTCGAGCACGACGCGGCGCACGCGCTGCACGCGCCCGAGGTCGACCTGCAGGGACTGGCCCGGCACCTGCGCCGCGCCCGTGCTCCAGCGCGTGGTGGCGTCGTCGTCGACCGCGTTGGCCGCGTCGCCCGTGGCGGTGGCCGCGAGCAGCGTGCGGCCGTTCTCGAGCGCGCGCGAGGCGGGCCACGTGAACGTCGCGAGCGCGCCGCCGGGCAGCGTGTACTCGAACGTCGCGCCGCCCTGGGTCACCGCGAAGCTACGAGGGTCGTCGTTCTCGTTGTGCACCACGAGCGCGGCCGAGCCGTCGCGGTTGCGGAACGCGGCGTCCATGATCTGGCCGTTCCAGCCGGTCGTCCCGAACGAGGTGCTGGCGATCCGCACCGCGCCCGGCCGCACGAACCGCGCGAGATGGCCGAGCGTGTAGTACTCGGCGTTCTTGGTCACGGTCTGCCCGGGCCCGACGGTGACGACGCCTGAGCAGGTGTCGCAGCCGCCGTTGTGCGGGCCGCCCTCGGGGTCGAGCGCGAGGTTCCAGTTCACGACCGTCTTGCCCCAGTTGCGCGTCACCCCGAGCACGATGTTGCGCGCGTGCCACTTGAGCGTGTCGGAGAAGACCTGCGCCGGCGGATCGGTCTTGCCGTGGGAGCCCGAGCACTCGGTGAACCAGACGCCCTTGTCGGGGAACGCGTGCTGCAGCTCGGTCTGCCGGACGGGGTCGCCTGCATAGCAGTGGAACGCGGTGCCGGCGATCCAGCGGCCGGCGGGGCTCTGCAGCAGCTTGGTCGGGTACTCGACCTCGGGGTCCTCGCCCGGCGGCGTCTGAGCGATGTCGTTCGGGTGCTCGGACCAGTTGTGGTCGTAGCCGAGGATCTTCGTGCGCAGCCGGGCCCGCCGCAGCCGGGGGCCGAGCGCCTCGATCACCTTCGCCTCCTGGGCGACGGGCATGTCGGTGCCGGGATAGCCGCTCGGGTTGCGATTCTGCGGCTCGTTCTGCACGGTCAGCGCGTAGATCGGCACGCCCGCGCGCTCATAGGCCTTGACGAACTTGACGAGGTAGCGCGCGTAGGCCGCGTAGATCCGCGGCTCGTCGATCAGCCGCCCGCCGATCAGCGACTGGTTCGTCTTCATCCACGCCGGCGGGCTCCAGGGCGAGCCGATCACCTTGATCTGCGGGTTCAGTGCGAGCGCCTGGCGCAGCAGCGGCAAAATCTCCGCGCGGTCGTGCGCGATCGAGAAGCGCCGCATGCGGTAGTCGGTCCGGCCCGCGGGCAGGTCGTCGTAGGTGTAGTGCGGGCCTGCGACGAAGTCGGAGGCGCCGATCGGCTGGCGCAGGAACGACAGCCGGTCCTCGGCGAACAGGCTCCGCATCGCGGCGTTGCGCGCGGGGCGGTCCAGGCCCACGAGCACGTGCGCCGAGGAGTCGGTGATCGACGCGCCAAAGCCCTCCATCGTCTGGTAGCGCCGGCTCGGGTCGACGGTGATCGTGAGCGCACCGGAGCCGCCCGGGCGGAACGGAACGCTGCCACGGTCGCTCATCTTCAGCGCGCCGTCGGGCGTCGTCACCCACACGTGCGCGGCGGGCGGCGGTGCGGCCGTCGCCGGTACTGCCGCGCCGAGCGCGGCACAGATCGCGAGCACGAGCGCGCGTCTCATTCGGACTCCTCCCTTGCCTCCAAGCCCCTGCCAGGGCCTCCGCGGCGAACGGTAGCGCGGTTTGCCGCCGCGCGGCGTGCCGCGTGAAGTCCCAGCGGCTCCCTATGGCGCCTCCGGGGTCACTTCAGCCCGGCTGCCACGCGCGAGCGCACCTCGTCGTCCTTGAACGACCCGCCGCTGGCGATCACCGAGAACGCCTCGAGGTAGGGCTTGGCCTTCGCGTAGTCGGCGTCCGTCTTGCCCATGCTCTCGATCGCGGCCAGCAGGTCGGGCATCGAGAGCAGGAAGGCGGGCTCGATGCCGTCGCCGAGAATGCCCTTGGCCTGTCCGAAGAGCTCGGAGTCGGCCAGCTTCTGCTTCGGCGCCAGCGCCTCGGCCGCCGCCGCCTCGCCGAGCGCCGCGACCACGCGGTCGTCGGAGCGGGCGAGCACGACCGGCTTGCCGAGGTCGGTGTTGCCGGCCCGGAACGCGAGCGCGGCGCCCTTGACCTTGACCGGGGTCACCTTCTGGCCGCCCTGGCTCTGGAGCAGCCCGACGAGCTTGCCAAAGGCGCTCTGCATGTTCGCGGGGTTGCGCGCCTCGATCACCAGCGCGCCGTCGACGTCCGCGCGCGTCGTGCCGCGGGCGAACACGGCGATGTCGCCGATCCAGCTGAAGACGTCGCGGTCGAGGTTGATCCCGTACTGCGACTGCAGCTGCGCGGTGGCGGCCGCGCCGCCGAACGCGCCGGCGACCTGCGTGAAGATGGTCTTGACCGCCGGGCCGACGTCGGCCGCGCCGAGCGCCACCCACGCGTCGCCGGGCAGCTCGCCGAGCAGCGGCGTGCTGCCGGTGCCGGTCAGCGGCCCGAGCGCCTTCAGCGCGTTGACGCCCTTCCCGCGCATGAGCGAGTCGAAGGCGATCCGGTTGCCGTCGGCCAGCAGCGCGCCCGACACCGGTTCGAGCTTGTCGATCGGGAAGATCGAGCGGAACTGCTCGAGCTGGCCCTTGGCCTGCGGGTCGGACTTCAGCGCCTGCTCGATGAACGGCTTGAGGTCGACGTAGAACTGCCCGATCCGGTTCTCGTCGAGCCCGTCGATCGCGCGCTGGTAGCGCTTCTCCTCGGCGAGCGAGGCGCCGTCCTGCGCCTTGATCGTGCGCTTGAACTCCGCCTCGGTGCCGACCGTGAAGAAGTCGCCCACGATCCCGGACGCCACGCCGTCCTTGTCGACCTGGTAGTCGACGCCGGAGTAGGAGCGCTGCGTGACCTTGCCGCCGTGGGTGTTGACGCCCTTGTCGATCGCCTCCTGCGCCCTGTCGGTGTCCTTGGCCGCGACGAGCACGACATAGCCGGGCTTGGCGCGATCGACGCCGGCCACCCACACGCCGGCCTTCTCGCCGAGCCACGGCGCGACGTCCTTCTCGTAGCCGGCCTTGCTGTCGGAGTCCTTCAGCCCCTGGTCGACCAGCTCGCGCAGCTTGCGCTCGGGATCGTCCGTGCGCAGGACCTTGCGCGCGGCGTCGAGCACGTCGGCGCGCTGGTCGCCCGTGGGGCGCACGACGCCCTCGAGGTAGATCGCGGCGCCGGCCGGCACCGCGCTCGCGGGCTCGGCGCCGCCGCCGCCGCTCGCAGCGCCGCCGCAGGCGGCGAGCATGAGGGTGAACAGGAGGCAGGGGAGGGCGAGCAGGCGGGTTCGGGGCATCGCCGGAGGCTACGGGCGCGGCCAGCGAACTGCAATCCGGCGTGCAGGGCGTTCCTCTGCACGCGGTCCTGCGCCCGCCGGGCGCCGGCCACCGCGTGCTCGCCCCACCGATTACATCCCGTGTTTGCAGGGAAAACGTGGCCGGAAACGGACCCGGAGGCGCCGTGGTGGGACGGGTGACGACAAATGTGTTGCAGGGTGGGACAGAGTGGGGTACTGTCCCGCAGGTACAGCCGGTCCGGGGTGGCGGGGCTCCTCCCACTCCGCCACCTCGGATCGACTCGACTTCACCGGACTCCCGGACACATGAGCCTTGGCCTTCAACGGCAACTTCGAACACACGCTCGACGCGAAGCACCGGCTCACGGTGCCGTCGAAGTTCCGTGCGCAACTGGCGGGCAAGGTGTTCCTCGTGAAGGGTCCGGATCGCTGCATCAGCGTGTATCCCGAACCCACCTATTCGGCGATGACGGGCGCAGCCCTCGCGGGGCTCAACCCGATGTCCCCGGAGGCGCGCGAGATGCGGCGCGTGCTGCACGGCAACGCCGTCGACGTGGAGCTGGATTCGGCCGGCCGGGTGATGCTTCCGCCGGCACATCGCGCCTTCGCCGGCATCGACCGCCAGGTGATGATCGTGGGCACGGGCGAGGCGCTCGAGCTCTGGGATCTGGCCGCCTGGAACACCTACGAGACCGACCTCACGGCGCGCGCGTCTGAGCTCACCGCTGCTCTTGGCCATCCTGCTTGACATGCCACGCACCCACGTCCCCGTCCTCGCCGGGGAGCTGATCGAGGCGCTCGACCCGCACTCCGGCCAGGTCGCCGTCGACTGCACCGTCGGCGCGGGCGGCCACGGGCGGCTCGTGGCCGATCGCCTCGGGCCCGCCGGGCTGCTCGTCGGCATCGACCGCGACCCGCTCGCCGAAGAGGCCTTCGCCGAGCTCGCCGCCGAGGTCTCCTGCCGCACCCGCTTCCTGCGCGCCGACTTCGCGCACGGCCTCGAGACGCTGCGCGACGAGGGTTTCGAGGCCGACCTCGTCTACCTCGACCTCGGCATGTCCTCGATGCAGGTCGACACGCGCGAGCGCGGGTTCTCCTACTCGTATGACGCGCCGCTCGACATGCGGATGGACCCCTCGCAGACGCTGACGGCCGCCGAGGTCGTCAACACGTGGGAGCGCCGCCGGCTCGCGCGCACGCTGCGCGAGTACGGCGAGGAGCGCTACGCCGAGCGCATCGCGCGCGAGATCGTCCGCCGCCGCGAGCTCGGCCCGCTCGCCACGACCTTCGAGCTCGTGGACGCCATCACCGCGGCGATCCCGGCGCCCGCCCGCTTCGGCGGCGGCCACCCGGCCAAGCGCTCCTTCCAGGCGATCCGGATCGCGGTCAACGGCGAGCTCGAGCAGCTCGACGCCGCGCTGCCTTTGGCGTGGGAGGTCCTGCGCCCCGAGGGCCGGCTGGCCGCGATCTCGTTCCACTCGCTCGAGGACCGCCGCGTCAAGCGCTTCCTCGCCGAGCGCGCGCGCGGCTGCATCTGCCCGCCCGACCTGCCGATCTGCGGCTGCGGCCGCACGGCCGAGGCCGAGCCCGTCTTCCGCCGCTCCGTCGCTGCCACGCCCGGCGAGGTCGCCGAGAACCCGCGCGCGAAGTCCGCACGCCTGCGCGCCGCCCGCAAGCTCACCACCGGGAGTCCCGTCTGATGGCCGCCGCCACCGCCCGCGAGCGCCACGCCGCTCGCACCCGCATCCAGCGCGTGCCCGCGCGCCCGCAGCGCCGCGTGTCCGGTCCGGTGGCCCGGCCCCAGGCCATCCCGGCTCCGAGCATCGGCACCGGCGTCTTCGAGCGCCTGCGCGCGCTGCCCGACCACCGCGTCATCGACCGCCTCCTGCGCGGTCGTGTCTGGATCTGCTTCGTCGGCCTCGCGCTGATGGGGATCGTCGCGATGCAGGTCTCGCTGCTGAAGCTCAACTCCGGCATCAGTCGCGCGGTCGAGACGTCCTCGACGCTCGAGCGCCAGAACTCCGACATGGAGGCGGAGATCGCCCGCCTCGCCGCCGGCGAGCGCATCCGCGGCGCCGCCGACGCGCGCGGGATGGTCACGCCCGCGGCCGGCGAGGTGCACTTCCTGCGCGTGCGCCCGGGAGGGGACGCCGGCCGCGCCGCCCGCCGCATGCGAGCGCCCAGCGACGCCGCCCGCGAGCTGATGGCCAACGCCGGCGTCGTGCCAGGGTCGCTGGCCGCGCCGCCGGTGACGACGACTACCGCGCCCGCGGGGACCGTCGCGCCCGCCACCACGACCGTCGCCGCCGCCGCGGCGACCGCCGTCGCCGCGGCGGTGACGCCGGCGCCGACGCCGGCG
>JBDTMF010000144.1:0-10823 GCA_039934455.1 Solirubrobacteraceae bacterium | reverse complement strand
TGCCCTCGGTGAACTCGAGGTCCATGCCGAACGTCTGGCCCTCCTCGACGTTGACCACGCCGTCCTTGCCGACCTTCTCGATGGCGTCGGCGATGACGTCGCCGATGTCGTCGTCACCGGCGGAGATGGTCGCCACGCGGGCGATCTGGTCCTTACCGGAGATCTCCTTGGAGATCTCGCCGATGTGAGCCACGACCTGGTCGACGGCCTTCTCGATCCCGCGCTTGAGCGCGAGCGGGTTGGCGCCGGCGGCGACGTTCTTGAGGCCCTGGCGAACGATCGCCTGGGCGAGCACGGTCGCCGTGGTGGTGCCGTCGCCCGCGACGTCGTTGGTCGCCGTGGCGACCTCACGCACGAGCTGGGCGCCCTGGTTCTGGAAGACGTCCTCGACCTCGATCTCACGAGCGATGGTCACGCCGTCGTTCGTGATCGTGGGAGCGCCGAACTTCTTGTCGAGGACGACGTAGCGCCCCCGGGGGCCAAGGGTGACCTTGACCGCGTTTGCGACGGCGTCGACGCCGGCCTCGAGGGCCTTGCGCGCTTCGACGTCGTACTTGAGTTCCTTGTGAGCCATGTCTTGTGTTCTCTCGCTTCTCTCTTGGGTTCCTACTGGACCTTGGCCAGGACGTCGCTCTCGCGGAGGACCAGCAGGTCCTCACCCTCGATCACGATCTCGGTGCCGCCGTACTTCGAGTACAGGACCTCGTCGCCCTCGGCGACGTCCAGGGGGACGCGCTTGCCGTTGTCGTCGACCTTGCCGTCGCCGACGGCCAGGACCTTGCCCTTGGTGGGCTTCTCCTTCGCGGTGTCGGGGAGCACGAGACCGGATGCCGTGGTCTCCTCCTCCTCGACCGCCTTGACGATCAGTCGATCGCCCAGGGGCTTGAGCTTCATTGAGTGACCTCCACTCGGATGGATCATTGAAACAAATCGGGTTGGCACTCTCGGGGACAGAGTGCCAAGACAGCCGAGATAATAGCGTTTGGCACTCCGGTGACAAGAGTGCCAGCGTCCAAGATGTCCAGCCGGGCTACAGCACCGGGGGTTTCGCGCCGATATGGAGCCACCGGTCATGCGCACAATCGGATTTCGCTCCAACGTCCTCTTCATCCTCGCCGCGGCGTTCGGGCTCCTGGCCGCGCTCGGCCGGCCGTGGTACGCCCCGGCCCAGGCCCAGCTCCCGAGCGAGGCCGGCATCGGCGACGTCAACGGCCCGATCGAGGGCTTCTTCTCCCGACTGGGGCGCGAGGTCTCGAGCACCGGCGGTACCAAGGGCTGGGACGCGTTCACGAGCACGGACACGATCCTCTCCGTCCTGCTGGCGATCGCGGTCATCACCGCGCTCGGCACCCTGTCCGCGGCGACCGAGCAGCCGTGCCGCGAGATCCTGCGGCTCGTGACGCTCGCGATGCTCGGCATCGTGGTCGTCAAGCTCGTCAACACGCCTGACGCCCACGGCCTCGTCGAGCGCCGCCAGGGCGCCTGGATCGCGCTCGGCGTGACCGGGATCATGGTCTCCTCGGCGTCGACGCTGTACGCCGCGCCGCTGACCCGCCGCCACAGCGGCCCGAGCCTCAACGAGTACCAGCCGCACCTCGTGGCGCCGCCGCGGTCGACCACATTCGACTCGCCGGGGGCCCACGTGCCCCCCGTCGACCGCTACTAGTTCTGGGCTCCGCCCACGCCGCGCAGCCGGTCCTGGAAGTCGGGCGGGTTCTCGATGATCTGCGAGAAGCGCACGACGGTGACGGTGTCCTCGAGCGAGACGGTCTTGCCGTAGATCTGCTCGAGGAAGTGGATGAGCTCCTCCGTGCGGCGGAACTCGGGGTTGTCGTGCTCGATGTCGCGCGGCGAGAGGTCCTTGACCCGCTTGACCTCCACGTTGTCGATGACGGCGTGGAAGAGCTTCTCGCGCGGCGAGTACTGGTAGCCGACGGTGACCAGCACCAGCTGGTTCTTCTTGTACTTATAGGTCTTGTCGCCCAGACGGATCGTCGCGGTCTTGCGACCGCGCTTCATCTGGTCGGCGAAGACCGTCGAGTAGAAATTCAGGACCTGCATGGCGCCGCGCACCCTACCGGTCGCCGTGGTGTTTCGACAGGGCGCGCTCGATGATCCGGCGCTCACCGGGATAGGTGAGCTCCGTCCGGGCCGCCGCGAGCGGCATCCAGCGCGCCTCGTCGACCTCGTCGTCGTGGTCGGCGGTGTCCCCGGAGACGTAGTCGCAGAGGTAGAAGCCGACGGTCTTGAACACCCGCAGCCCGCCGCGGCGGTACCAGTACTCGACGTCGCCCAGGGGTTCCCGGACCCGCGCGTCCACACCCGTCTCCTCCCGCACCTCGCGCAGCGCCGTCGCCTCCTCGGTCTCGCCGGGCTGCGCGCCTCCCTTGGGCAGCGTGGTCACCTTCGACCGCCCCGCCGGCGCGATCACCAGCACGTCGTCGCCGCGCAGGACCACGCCACCGTAGGAGGCCTCGCGCTCAATAGACATAGCCGCGCAGCGCCGCGGGGTCGTGGACGGTGAGACGGCCGCGGCCCTGGCTGATCACGCCGGCGCGCTCGAGCACGGCCAGGAAGCGCGAGGCGGACTCACGCGAGGAGCCTGCGAGCTGCGCCAGCTCGGCCTGCGTCGCGGTGACCAGCACGTCGCTCTGGCCGCCCTCCCCCTCCGCACGCGCCTGTTCGACGAGCTGGTCGAGCACCGAGGCGACGCGGCTCTGCACGGTCTGGAAGGACTGGCGCGACAGGCGCTCGTTGGCGGCGCGCAGGCGGCGGCCGAGGGCGATCACGAGCTTGACCGCGATCTCGGGGTGCCGGCGCAGCAGCGTGCGCATCGCCGAGCCGGGGATGGCGAGCGTGGCGAGGGCGTCGAGCGCCTCCAGCGTGGCCGAGCGCCGCTCGCCGTCGAGCATCGCCAACTCGCCGAAGATGTCGCCGGGGCCGAAGGTGGCGAGCGTGATCATGCGGCCGTCGGCGTGCTGGCGGCCGGCGCGGGCGTGGCCGGAGCGCACGATGTAGCACGCGTCCGAGTCGTCGCCCTCGCGGAAGATCACCTGCTGGGCCTCGAACGCGCGCGGCACCGCCACCTCGGCCACGCGCGCGAGGTCCTCCTCGGCGAGCTCGGCGAACACCGGGACGCGGCCGAGAAGCCCCGCGCTGGTGTCCTCGGACGGCGGCGGCATCTGCCGCGGGCAGGCTACACAGCGTCGAGCGCGCGCTCGCGCCGGCGCTGCGCCGCCTGGCGCGCGGCGAGCCACACCAGCAGGCCCACGAGGCCGAGCGGGAGCAGCAGCGCGAGCCCGACCAGCACCACGCCGGCGGTGACCTCGAGGATGCGGACGGCGTCATCGAGGGCGTCGCCGGGCGTCCAGCCGGGCGTGGCGTCGCCGGCGCTCTCGGAGTCGGCGAGCAGGGTGACCGCGATCGTCGACCGGATCGCCCGCGACTGCACCCGGCTGAGGTCGCGCTTGGCGTTCGCGATCTGTCCGGCGACGAGATGCAGGCGGGCGCGGATGCTCGCGGTCTGGTTCGGCGTCGTCGCCTTGGCGAGCTGGCGCAGCAGGCTGTGCCGCTCGGTACGGGCGTCCTTGAGCCGTCCGCGGACGGAGACGACCGCGCCCGTGATGTCCTGCGCGCTCTGGGTCCGCCCGCGCACCTTGGCGACGCGGGAGAGGCGGCTCAGCGCGGTCTGCAGCTTGCGCTCGGGGACGCGCAGCTGGAACTCCCCGCTCGCGTTCGAGGAGACGGTGGAGGAGACGACGTAGCCGCCGAGCTCGTCGGTGACGCGGATGATCTCGGAGGCCGCGTGGTCGATCTCGCGCGCCGGCGCCGCCAGCGTGAGCTCGGCGGAGCGCTCCACGGAGCGGCGTCCGGCGCCGTCGGCGCCCGGGGTGGGTACGGCCGGGGAGAGCGGGGCGATCGCGGGGGAGTCGCCTTGCGCGGATCCGCCGGCAGCGGCGCGGGGCGCGGACTTGGCGGCGCTCGAGGACCCCGAGCCGGTCGCGGTCTCGGGCGCGGCGCTCGTTGACGTGTCGCCGGCCTGATCCGTGGCGGCCGTCCCGCTGCTGCTCGCGCCGCCTCCGCCGGAATCGCTGCTGCCGCCCGTCGGGATCGAGGTGGCGATCACGACCACGAGCAGGACGCTCGCGGCCACGCCGAGCGCGGGCAGCGTCACGCGCGGCCACTTGATGCCCCGGCGCCGGCGGGCCGTGGCGGGGCGCGGGAAGCCCCGCTGCACCCGCGTGTCCAGCGTGCGGGTGAAGGCGGGGTCCGGGGCGGGGCGCTCGTCGCGCAGGGCGACGGCGAGCTCGGCCACGCCGGCGAGGTCGGGGTCGACCGCGCGGCCGGCGAGCGCGTCGTCGAGCGCGGCCAGCTCGCGGGTCAGGGTGTCAGGCGTGCTCATCGATGGCCTTTCGCAGCTGCTGGACGGCGCGGTGCAGGAGGGTGCCGGCGTTGGAGACGGAAACGCCGAGGACGGCGGCCAGCTCCGCGTTGTCGAGGCCGGCGTGGAACTTGAGGGCGATCAGCTCGCGCTCGCGCGGGGGCAGGGTCGCGACCGCGGCGCGCAGCGCGACCCGGCGGAACGCCGCGTCGGCGGCGTCCTCGGCCGGGGCGGCGGCGACATCCTCCGGATCGGCGGCGAGCGCCGCGGTGCGCTTGCGCCGGCGCAGCTCGTCGAGCGCGGCATTCCGGGCGATGCCGAACAGCCAGGCGCGCTCGGATCCGCGCGCGGCCTTGTAGGTGCGCTGCCGCCGGTACGCGCGCTCGAACGCGCTCGCGGTCACGTCCTCGGCCGCCGAGCGGTCGCCCAGGAGCGTCGCGACGTAGGCGAACACGTCGTCGCGCGCCCCGCGATAGAGCGCCTCGAAGTCGAGGCCGGTGCGGGTCCGGCTGGTGGGGAGGGGAAGGGTCAACGTGCTGGTCACGTCAGTACTACGACGCACCAGAGCATCCATCACAGATGATTCGTGTTCTCTCTCACGTATGCGCCGCGCACTCCTCATCTCCCTGCTCCTGGCGGCCCTCGTCGCCGTCCCGGCGCACGCGGCCCAGCGGAGGCTGTGGGCGACCGTGAACGTCTGCGACACCGCGGCGCACCCGGACGAGATCGGCATCCGCGCGGCGCTGCCCGCGGGCCGCGCGGGCGTGCGCTTCCGCGTCCAGTACCGCGACGCCGCCGACGGCCGCTGGCGCTGGGTGCAGGCTGCGGACTCCGGCTGGCACCGGGCGCGGCGCGCGCGCGAGTCGGGCTGGAGCTTCGAGGTCGCCGGTGGCGGGACGCGGATCCTGCGCGGCGTCGTGACCTACCGCTGGAAGCGCAACGGGAAGGTCGTGCGCCGCGCCCGCCGCGTGACCGCGGTGGGACACCACTCGACGGCGGGCGCCGACCCGGCCGACTTCAGCGCCGCAACCTGCCGGCTCACTTGAGGTGCGGCCCCTGGCATCCACGATCCGGTTCCCTCCGACCCGCCGCCGGTTCAGAAGAGCCGCGGGTCGTTGGTGATGACCGCGTCGACGCCCATCGCCTCGAGCCGGCGGATCTCCGCCGCGTCGTCGATCGTCCACACGTAGAGCTCGCCGCCGGCGCCGTGGACCGCGTCCAGCAGCGCGGGGGTGGCGAGGCGCTGGTGCGCCATCACGGCGTCGACCCGGCCCGCGCCGACGTGGCCCGCCGCGAGCCCGGGCAGGCGGCGCCGCATCACCGCGAGCGCGGACAGCGCCGGCAGCAGGGAGACCCACGACTTCGTCCAGTCGCGCCGCACGCGCGGCACCGACCAGCCGAGCCGCAGCCGCGGCTCCAGCGCGCGGAGGGCGACGAGGCTGCGCATGTACTGCGAGGAGACGAGCGTGCGCTCGACCAGGCCGAGCGCCCGCAGCGCGTCCACGACCCGCGCCTCGTAGCCGGGAAGCTTGAGGTCGACGTCGAGCTCGACGTCGCCGAACGCCTCGGAGGCGAGGTGCGCGAGGCCCTCCTCGAGCGACATCGCGTCGGCGTGCAGGTGCTCGTGGTCGTGCGCGAGCACGAGCGGCGTCGTGTTGTCGGCCGGCCAGTGCAGCGGCAGCACGTCGAACTCGATCATGTCCACGCCGGCGGCGAGCGCCGCATCGAAGGACGGACGCGTGTTGCCGGGAGCGATCAGGTCGGCACCCTTGTGGCCGACGCGCCGCAGCGGCGCGGCCCGCGTCAGCTCTGACATCGCGAGCACCAGTACGTCGTGCGGTTGTCGTCGCCCTGGCCACGCGAGCGGATCAGCGAGGCGCCCCCGCAGCGCGGGCACGGCAGCCCGGCGCGACGGTAGACGCGCCGGTGGCGCGTCTGGTTGCCGTCGGTCGCGGACTGCTGCATGCGCGGGCGGGCGGCGTCGACGATCGCCACCGCCTCGTCGTCCGAGACCTCGCCGGTCGGCCGCCACGGGTCGACGCCGGCCTCGAAGCACGCCTCGGCCTTCCACAGGTTGCCGATCCCCGCGACCGTGCGCTGCTGGAGCACGGCGTCGCCGATCGGCCGCGTGGGGTCATCCTCGCGCAGCCGCCGCAGGAAGCGCTCGTAGTCGAACTCGGGGGCGAGGATGTCGGGGCCGAGGCCGGCGATGCGCTGGTCGAAGCGGGTCCGCGACTCGGTCATCAGCTCGAGCACGGGGCCGTTGAGCTGCACCACCTCCGCGCCCGCGCGGCGCGCCACGAACCAGATGGCGCGCGAGCGCGTCCGGCGCTGCCCGGGCCCGAACACGCGCCACGAGCCCGTCATCCGCAGGTGCGAGTGGATCGTCAGGCCGCCTTCGAAGCGCAGGAACAGGTGCTTGCCGTGGGCGTCGACCGACTCCACCGCGCGTCCCGCCAGCCGCTCCGGCCAGCGGTCGCGCGCGAAGCGCGGATGCGGCGTCGCGACCTCGTCCGGGACGTGGCCCTCGAGCACCGGGCGGATGCGCCCCGCCGCGTAGTGGATCGTGTCGCCTTCGGGCATCTCCTCCAGCGTACGGCGCGCTTCAGGTCGACCGGTCAACCGTCGATCGACGGAGTACATGCCCGTCCGCCGTCCTCGCCTGTCGCTGCTCGGCCAGTTCAGCCTGCTCTCGCTCGACGAGTTCGGGACCGGCCACGCCTCGCTCGCCTATCTCAAGCGGCTGCCGCTCGACGAGGTCAAGATCGACCGCGCCTTCGTCACGAGCATGGCCGACGACGACGGTGACGCCGTGATCGTCCGCTCGACGATCGACCTCGCCCGCAACCTCGGCCTCGACGTGGTCGCCGAGGGCGTGGAGACCGAGAGCGTCCTCGCCGCGCTCATCGAGCTGCGCTGCGGCAGCGCCCAGGGCTTCTACCTCAGCCGCCCGCTGCCCTCCGCCGAGCTCGAGCTCTGGCTCGGCAACCGCTCGGCGGTCACGCGCTGAGCGTGAGCTTGCGCGGGCCGGCGCGGAAGCCGAGGTCGATCAGCGCGTCCTCCCACTCCGAGCCGACGATCGGCTCACCGTCGACGCGCTCGAGCGCGAGGCGCTTGATGCGGCCCCGGTGGACGGCGTCGACGAGCGCGGCGGTCGCGTCGCCGAGCCGCGGGTCGTTCGCCTCGACGAGGATCTGCAGGCCCTTGCCACCGCGTTCGACGTAGATCACGGGCTCGGCGCCGGCCAGGACCACGTAGGCGCCGGGGTGGCGCGCGGGGGAGCGACTCCTGTCTCGGCCAGGGGCCTCGTCACCGCTTCGGCCTCGGCCAGGGGCCTCGTCACCGCTCCGCTGTCGCTGCGGCCAGCGCAGGACCGCGCCGTAGGGCTGGGCCGGATCGGTGGCGGCGAGCACGAGCGGCGGGGCGCTGTCGTCGTCGCGCTGCGCGCGCAGGCGCTCGACCGCGCCCGGGAGCGCGAACTGCGCGCCGCCGAGGCCGTCGATGAAGTAGCCGCGGCGGGCGACGCCGATGGTTTCGAGCGCGACGAACTGGTCGTAGAGCGAGGAGAAGCCGCCGGGAATCCCCTCGGCCAGCACCTGCTCGCGGGTGACGATGCCGTAGCGCTCGAGCAGCAGCTCGGCCTGGGCGCGGCGGCGGGCGGTCGGGTCCTCGGGCGAGGCGAACAGCGAGGACACGAGCGACCAGCGGCCCTGGACCTGCGGCTGGGCGCCGCCGCGGCGCGACGAGAAGCGCCGCCGCCGTGCGCGGTCCGCGCGCGCGGACTGCGACCACGGCGCGCTCAGGCGCGGCGAGCGCAGCGGCGCATAGGCGTCGTTCGTGACCTCTCCCGCCCACACGAGGTCCCACAGCGCCTCCTGGAGCTCCTCGCTCGGGACGCCGGCGATGTCGGCCAGCAGATCGGTGAAGAAGCACGCGCCCGCGCGCAGGCGCTCGCGGATCATCTCGTGGATCGGGCCGGCCGGCGCCTCCTTCGGTGGCGGTGGAGGCCCGAGCAGGCGCACGTCCTCGCGGAAGTAGAGCGCGACCTTGCCGGAGCGGCGGCCGAGCGCGCCCGCGCCGACCCAGACCAGCTCGCCCGCCGCGCACAGCGCGTCCATCCAGGCGGGCGAGTAGGCGCCGACGCGGCGTGGGAGCACATCGCGCTCCCACACGTCGGCGGGCAGTGCGAGGCCCTGCAGCCCGATCAGCGCCTCGCGCAGGCGATCCGGGCCCGCGCCCGCGGCGGGATGGCGGTCGACGCCCTGCCAGTTGGGCAGGAAGCGGGCGAGCGCGCGCTGGTCGGCCGGCTCGATCTCCTTGCGCAGCGCCGCCAGCGAGGCGCGCCGCAGCCGCCGCAGCACCTCGGGGTCGCACCACTCGCGCTGGGTGCCGCCCGGGCGCAGCTCGCCGCGCACGAGGTCGCCGGAGGTCTCGAGCGCCTCGAGGACGGGCGTGAGGTCGACGCCGTAGCGGGCGCGCAGCGCGTCGGTCTCGAACGGACCACGGGTGCGGGCGAAGCGGCGCACGAGCCGCTCCATCGCGTCGGGCACGTCGCCGGTGAACGCCTCGGGCAGGCCGGACGGCGGCACCGCGCCGAGCGCGTCGCGGAACAGCCCGGCGTCCTCGGCCGCGGCCCAGCGGCGCTCGCCACCGATCCGCAGCGCGATCGCGCGTCGCTCGTCGGTCAGTTGCTGCAACCACGCGGGCGCGTCACTGGGCGGGTGGGGCGAATTCACCCGCATCGCCGCCTCTTCGGTCGTCAGCTCGCCCACGCGTCGCAGCACGTCATGCAGCGCGTCGACCGATTCCGCGCGGGTGCGCTCCGAAAGCCGCTGCAGGTCGGCCTCGACCTGCTCGAGCGCGCCCGGGTCGATGAGCTGGCGCAGCTCCTCCTGCCCGAGCAGCTCGCGCAGCAGCTCGCGGTCCAGCGCCAGCGCCGCGGCGCGGCGCTCGGCGTTGGGCTGGTCGCCCTCGTACATGTAGGTCGCGACGTAGTCGAACAGCAGCGAGGAGGCGAACGGCGAGGCGGTCTGCGTCTCGACCTCGACGATGCTGAGCTCGCGCGAGTGCAGCTTGCGCAGCAGGTCCTGGAGGCCGGGGAGGTCGAGCACGTCGCGCAGGCACTCGCGGTAGGTCTCGAGCACGATCGGGAACTGTGCGTAGCGCTTCGCGACCTCGAGCAGCGTCTGCGACTTCAGCCGCTGCTGCCACAGCGGCGTGCGTCTGCCCGGGTAGGCGCGCGGGATCAGCAGCGCGCGGCCGGCGTTCTCGCGGAAGCGCGCGCCGAACAGCGCGGAGCCGCCGAGCTCCCCGACCACGCGGTCCTCGAGCTCGTCGGGGTCGATCAGCACGAGCTCGGCGCCGGGCGGCTCGTCGGCGTCGGGCAGGTGGACGATGATGCCGTCGTCGGACCAGATGGCGTCGGACTCGAGCCCGTACTCGTCGCGGATCCGGGCGCTCAGGGCCAGCCCCCAGGCAGCATGCACGCGGCCGCCGTAGGGGGAGAGGATGCACAGGCGCCAGTCGCCGATCTCGTCGCGGAAGCGCTCGACCACGATCGTGCGCTCGCTCGGGATGACGCGGGTCGCCTCCTCCTGCTCGCGCAGGAACTGGAGCAGGTTCGCGGCGGCGCGCTCGTCGAGGTCGTAGTCGCGCTGGAGCGTCTCGGAGTCCTGGTCGACCGCCCAGCGCGAGAACGCGCCGATCGCCTCACCGAGCTCGCGCGGGCGGCCGACCGAGTCGCCCTTCCAGAACGGCACCGCGCCCGGGATGCCCGGCGCGGGCGTGACGATGACGCGGTCGCGCGTGATCTCCTCGATCCGCCACGAGGTGGCGCCGAGCAGGAAGACCTGGCCGGGCCGCGCCTCGTAGACCATCTCCTCGTCGAGCTCGCCGACCCGGCGGCCGTCGGGGAGGTTGACGGAGAACAGGCCGCGGTCGGGGATGGTGCCCGCGTTGGTGATGGCCAGCGCGCGCGAGCCCTTGCGGGCGCGGATCGTGCCCGCGACGCGGTCCCACACGATGCGCGGGCGCAGCTCGCCGAACTCCTCCGACGGGTAGCGGCCGTCGAGCATGTCGAGCACGTTCTCCAGCTGCGCGCGCGAGAGCTCCGCGTACGTGTAGGTGCGCAGGATCAGCGCGTGCAATGCGTCGACCTCCACGGACTCCGCCGACGCCGCCATCGCGACGATCTGCTGGGCGAGCACGTCGAGCGGGTTGCGCGGGACGACGGTCGTCTCGATCAGGCCCTCGCGCATACGCTTCGCGACGACCGCGCACTCGAGCAGGTCCGCGCGGAACTTGGGGAAGATGCGGCCCTTCGAGGTCTCCCCGACGTTGTGGCCGGCGCGGCCGATGCGCTGGAGCCCCGCGGTCACGGACTTCGGCGACTCGACCTGGAGCACGAGGTCGACCGCGCCCATGTCGATGCCGAGCTCGAGCG
>JBDTMF010000143.1:0-10889 GCA_039934455.1 Solirubrobacteraceae bacterium | reverse complement strand
TCGGAGCGCTTGCCGAACAGCGCGTCGGCCTCGTCGAAGAAGAGGATCGCGTTGGAGCCGGTGGCGGCCTCGAAGATGCGGTCGAGGTTCTTCTCGGTCTCCCCGATGTACTTGGAGACGATCGTGGAGAGGTCGACGCGGAAGAGCTCGAGCCCGAGCTCGGCGCCGAGCACCTCGGCGGCCATCGTCTTGCCGGTGCCCGACTCGCCCGCGAACAGGACCTTGAGCCCCTGGGTCCGCGCGACGGCGCGCTCGTAACCCCACTCGGAGAGCACGCGGTCGCGGTGGCGCAGGTAGGCCGAGATCGAGCCGAGGACCTCGCGCTGGCGGTTCGGGAGCACGAGCTCCGCCCAGCGGTAGCGCGGGGTCAGCTGGGTGGCGAGCTCGCCGAGCAGCGAGGAGGAGGCGTGGCGGGCGCCGCGGTCGAGGTCGGCGGCCGCGGGGGCGTCGCCGTTGCGCGAGCGCGCCGTGATCGTGGCGACCTCGGCGGCCTGCTTGATCTGGGTCAGCGAGAGCCGGAACTTCGCGCTGACGTCGTGTGTGTCCTCCGCGCCGGTCAGCTCGGACCAGGCGGCCTGGCGCTCGCCGAAGGTCGGCATCGGCACCTCGACCAGGAGCACGGTGCGGTCGCCGAGCGTGAGCGCGCCGGAGCGCGTGGGCGCGAGCAGGACCAGCCGCTCCGGGTGCTCGTCGATCGCCTGCAGCAGCGCCTTGCGCTCGGCCGGCTCGAGGCGCTCGAGGCCGTCGCCGCACAGCATCCGGCCCTCGAGCGCGCAGCACAGCGCGGCGTCGGCCATCACCTCGGGCTTGGAGAGGTCGCGCACGTCGGCCAGCAGCAGCGGCCGGCCCGAGGCGCGCGCCACCAGGGCGGCGGCGTCGGGCCCCGCGATGACCAGCGGGAGCATCGTGGCGGCGCCCAGGAAGCCGGCGATCTCGGCCATCGACTCCTCACGGCCCGGGCTCTCGGCCGGCACCGGCTCGCGCCGCAGCCGCCCGCCGCTGAGCGGGTCCAGCGGCGCGCCGAGCCCGAGCAGGAAGGCCGCGAGCGGGTCGGCGATCTTGACCGCGCGGTCACCCAGCGGCGTCGTGCCCTCGCCCTCGATCAGGCGCAGCGCGCCGGTGCGGCGCAGGGCCGAGGCGTACCCGAAGCAGGCCATCACGTCGGACGCCGCCACGCCGTCCCCCGCGAGCAGCTCGGCCACGAGCCGAGGGCTGGCCAGCCGGCGCGTGACGTCGTCGTGCAGGTAGGCGAACAGCCGCCCGTAGCGCGGGTGCAGCTCCGGCGCGGCGCAGAGGCCGAGCACGGCGGTGTCGAGCGCGTCGAGCCCGAGCCGCGCGCCGGCGTCCGCGAGCCGGGCGTCCGCGTCGTCCGCCCGGGCGTCGGCGGCGAGCGCCAGCGCCTGGTCGTCGGAGATGTACAGCCCGCGCAGCGGGTCGC
This sequence comes from Solirubrobacteraceae bacterium, assembly GCA_039934455.1. Taxonomy (GTDB): domain Bacteria; phylum Actinomycetota; class Thermoleophilia; order Solirubrobacterales; family Solirubrobacteraceae; genus DASQFQ01. The sequence continues at coordinate 9,451 of JBDTMF010000143.1, read as the reverse complement.
CGGGGTTCGGGTCCCCCGCGGCCGCGCGCTCGACGTGGGCTCTCAGCCGGGCGTCGAGGAACGCGAAGCCGACGGCCGCGCCGGCGTCAGCCGACGAGCTCGCGGGCGACGCCATCCGCCTGGACCTCGAGTGCGTCGCCCGGGTTCGAGACGACCAGCGGGCCGGACAGCGGCGCGCCGCGCTGCTGGTCGGTGTGGGCGACCTCGTGGGCGATCAGCTCACGGCCGGCGGACGTCCCCGGGTTGTACTCCCCGGGCGCGAAGAAGATGTCCGTGCCGGTTGCGAAGGCGCGCGCCGAGACCGCGCGCGTGAGCGCCGCCGCGGTCGAGTCGGTGTGCACGCGCACGTCGGCGACCGAGTGGCCGAGCGAGTTGCCGAACGTCGCCGCGATGCTGCCGTCGAGCGGGCTGCCGCCGCCGCGCGCGGCGGCGATGGCGGACTCGATCGCCGGGTGGGCGACGCCGCTGGGCAGGATCCCCTCGCCGTCCTGCATGCGCGACACGAGCTGGCCGAAGTTGTGGTTGCCGACGCTCGAGGCGAGGCTCTCGGGCGTGTTCTGCTCTCGCGCGGCCGGGGCGGGCGCCTCGAGGGCGGGCGTGGGGACATGCTCGAGTTCGGCGATGTCGGCTTCCAGAGCACTCACGGGCGCGAGCATACGGGCTCCCGCCACCTCCCTGCAAGTGTCTGTCAGGGCACGCTTTAGCGCATCCCCACGTCGGGCTGCAGCGTGTCGGGGGCGAAGCCGGCACGGTCGATGTGGCCCCAGCCGTGATCCCCGCGCATGTAGGAGACGAAGCCGCGCACGCGGTAGTAGGTCATCAGCTGGCGGTAGCCGAAGTTCTCGATCACGCAGAAGAGCACGAGGCGGCCGAAGTCGCGCCAGCGCCCGAACTTCTTGAAGGCCATGTCCTCGAGCAGCAGCGCCGACAGCGAGAGGGAGACGCCCGAGCCGATCGCGAGCGTGAGGAACAGCGCCGCGGCCGAGGCGTCGAGGTAGCCGAACACGAAGCCGAACGGGAGGATGACGTAGCCGGCGGCTTCGATGAACGCTCCGAGGAACTCGAACAGGACGAAGAACGGCAGCCCGATGACGCCCACGACGCCGTAACGGGGGTTGCCGATCATGCGCCGGTGGCGCACCAGCGTGTCGGTGAGGCCGCGGTGCCAGCGGTCGCGCTGGCCGCCGAGCTGCCCGAGGTTCACGGGCGCCTCCGTCCAGCAGACGGGGTCGGGCACGAAGGCGATGTGGTAAGGGCGCTTGAGCTCGCGCATCCGCCGGTGCATGCGGACGATGAGCTCGAAGTCCTCGCCGATCGTGTCGGTGGCGTAGCCGCCGACGTCGATCACGGCGTCCTTGCGGAAGATCCCGAACGCGCCGGAGACGATCAACAGCGAGTTGACCAGGCTCCAGCCGGTGCGCGCTGCGGTGAACGCGCGCAGGTACTCGACGGTCTGGCACATGGGCAGCCACTGGCGCGGCAGCCCGACCTTCGTCACATGCCCGCGGGTGACCTCGCAGCCGTTGGCGATGCGGATGATGCCGGCCGCCGCGATCGTCCGGTCGGGCCGCTCGATGAACGGCCGCACCACCGTCACCAGCGCCTCGGGCTCGAGCAGCGAGTCGGCGTCCACGCAGCACACCAGCGGGTAGCGCGCGAAGTTGATCGCGGCGTTCAGCGCATCGCACTTGCCGCCGTTCTCCTTGTCGACGATCATCAGGTTGGAGTGCGTGCGCGAGCGCCACACGCCGCGGACCGCCGCGGTCTCGAGCCTCGCGTGCTCCGGCTGGTCGACGCGGTACATCGCGAAAGCCTCGATCATGCGCTCGAGCGTCGTGTCGGTGGAGCCGTCGTTGGCGAGCACGATCTCGTGCTCGGGGTAGCGCAGGCTGAGCATCGAGCGCATCGCGTCGACGATCACCTCGGCCTCGTTGTACGCGGCGGTGCAGATCGATATCGGCGGGGTCAGCCGCGAGCGCACGGAGCGCTGCAGGCGCGCGTGGACCCGGCGGCGGTAATAGCGGCGGACCTGGATCCAGGAGAGGAACGTCACGCCGCTGTAGGAGACGAGGATCAGGGCGAAGTAGCCGAGCACGATGCGGTTGACCCACTGGACGAGCTCTTCCGTCATGTCGCCACCACCGCGGAGCGTTCCGGCCTCGCGTCACACGCGGGAGCCTGGAGCACGCCGGTCGCGTAGCGGCCCGACGGCGTGTCGCGCGTGGCGAGCTCCTCCAGGCGGGCCGTCACCCCGGCACGCGCCGCGAGCGTGACGAAGCGGCGCACGCGGCGTTCGCCGGCGGCCGCCCGGTCGATCGTCTCCTCCGTGCCCCCGGCGGCGTCGAGCGCGCCCCAGTAGTGGGCGACGGACTCCGGCTCGAGCGAGTCCGCGCGGCTGCAGACGGCGGCCAGGCCGGCGGCCCCGAGCTGGACGAGCGACGACGCCGCCGCGTTGCGCGGGTACCACTCCTCGCTGTCGAGCACGTCGACGAGCATGTCGGCGATCCGCGGATCCCCGATCTGCCCGCACGCGCCGGCGGCTGCGGTGCGGACGAACCAGGGCCGTCCGCCGTCCATCGCCACGGCTGCGAGCGGCGCGGCGCTCTCGGGGTCGCCGATCTTGCCGAGCGCGTGACAGGCGCGCGCGCAGAGCTCGACGTCGGGATCGCCGAGCGCGGCGACCAGCTCGGGCACGGCGTCGAACGCGCGCAGCTCGCCGAGCACGACGACGATCAGACGCCGTCTTGGCGGGTGCCGCGGGTCGCCGAGCAGCGTGCGCAGCTCGGTGACCGAATCCGGGCCGGAGTCGAGCAGGACCTCGGCGAGCGCTCCCTGGCTGAAGACGGTCTCGCCCTCGGAGAGCGCGGTCAGTACGTCGCCGAGCAGCCCCTCCGCTCCCACCCGCGTGAGCGCGTGCGCGCACGCGAAGCGCACGAGCGGATCGCGATCACGCAGGCGCTTGCGCAGTGCGGGGACGCTGTCGAGGCCGCCGAGCTCCCCGATGATCTCCGCGCCGCGAACGCGCTGCAGCACCCGGCGCGAGCGCAGCAGGCGCTCCGCCTCGGCGATGAAGCCACGCTCGGCGAAGCTGGCGGCGAGCCGGTCGCGGGCCGTGCCGGACAGCTCGTGTGCCGTCTCGAGCAGCGTCTCGCGCAGCAGCCGCCGCTCGAAGCTCGTGAGCGCGCGCGGGAGCTCGTCGGTGATCTCCACCGCGAAGGCCGCGACCCCCTCGCGCATGCGCATGCGCGTGCGCGCCGAACGCTCACGCAGCCGCCGGTAGGCGACCAGCACGCGCATCGTGACGGCCGTGGCGAGATTGAGCAGCACGAGGCCGCCCACGCCGATCAGCGCGATCGAGAGCGGGCTCAAGCGGCCCTCCGCTCAGCCGGTCTGGGCGAGCGACAGTCGCGAGCCGAGCAACCGGACTCGGACAGAGAGCTCGCGCGGGCTGAAGGGCTTGGACATGAACTCGTCGGCCCCCCGCTCCAGGCTCTCGATCAGCGTGTGCTCGCCCCGGTTGTCCGTCAGCATGAGGATCCCCACCGACTTCAGCAGCGCGTCCTGGCGCAGCCGGGTGCAGACCTCGAAGCCGTCCATCTTCGGCATCTGGCGGTCGAGCACGATCACGTCGGGCCGCTCCCGCAGCGCGACGTCGACGGCCGCCTGGCCGTCCTCCGCCTCGAATACCTCATGGCCGTCCGCGGCCAGGCGCGCGCATACGAGGCGCCGCACCACCATGGAGTCGTCTGCCACCAGAACCTTCATCCGATCCCTATCGGCACGAGGGCTGGATCGGATAACCGTCCACTGCAACGGAGAGGCCGCGGGAAGGAACGGCGCCGCCGGGTGCGAATAGCCGAGGACGATGGATCAACCCGACCGTGATCGGAGCACCACGTGACCGGCAAGGCCAGGGTCATCGCATTCGCCAACCAGAAGGGCGGCGTCGCGAAGACCACCACCACGCTGAACCTTGCGGCGGCCTTCGCTGAGGAGGGCCATCGCGTCCTGTGTATCGATATGGACCCGCAGGGCAATCTCACGATGTCGCAGGGCATCGACCCCGACTCGCTCGAGACGTCGATGTACGACGTGCTCGTCCATGACCTCTCCATCCGCGAGGTCATCCGCAAGCGCGAGATCGACATCGCCTGCGCGTCGATCGACCTCGCCGGAGCCGAGATCGCGATGTCGACGAAGATCGGCCGCGAGCGCTCGCTGGACAAGGCGCTGCGACCGATCGCGGAGGACTACGACTTCATCTGCATCGATACGCCGCCGTCCCTGGGACTATTGACGATCAACGCGCTGACCGCGGCCGACAAGGTGATCGTCCCCGTTCAGTGCGAGTATCTGTCGATGCGCGGGCTGATCCAGCTCCAGAACACCCTCTCGATGATTCGCGAGAACCTCAACCCCGATGTGGACATCGCGGGCATCCTCCCGACGATGGTCGACTCGAGGACGCTGCACGCGAAGGAGGCGATCCAGATCCTCGAGGAGAACTTCGGCGACCGCGTGTTCGGCGCGCGCATCCGCAAGACGATCCGGTTCGCGGAGGCTCCTGTGAAGGGTATGTCGGTGCTCAAGTACGACCCGTCGGGCACGGCCGCCGACGCCTATCGCCAACTGGCGAAGGAGGTGCTCTCGAATGGCAGGTAAGCGGGCGAGCATGCGCGAGGGTCCGCTCGCGGCCCTGTTCCGCAAGACGGAGACCGAGGGGCTCGAGGACGCTCCCGGCACCTCCGTCGTGGAGGAGTCGCACGCGCCCAAGAAGAAGAAGGTCGCGCCCCCCAAGACCGAGAGCGAGTCGCCGCGCGTGCCCTCCCCCCAGGAGCGGCTGCGCCACGCGTTCTCCTCCGACCTGCCCGAGAACGTGATGGCCCCGCCGAGCCACGAGCCGGGGACGGTCGAGCACTCCTACGGCAGTTGGGACGGGACCGGCCCGGTGGGCAAGCCGCAGTTGCGTGTGGTCGGCGTCGGCGGCGCCGGCGTCAACGCGGTCAACCGCATGATCGAGGCCGAGGTCTCGGGCGTCGAGTTCATCGCCGTCAACACGGACTCGCAGTCGCTGCAGTCGGCGTCCGCGCACGTGTGCGTGCAGATCGGCGGCGACTCCACGCGCGGGCTCGGCTCCGGCTCGGATCCCGATCTCGGCCGCCAGGCCGCGATGGAGGACTACGACCGGACGAAGTCGCTGCTCAAGGGCTCGGACATGGTGTTCATCACCGCGGGCGAGGGCGGCGGCACCGGCACGGGCGCTGCGCCCGTGGTCGCGCGGATCGCGCGTGAGCTCGGCGCGCTGACCGTCGGCGTCGTCACCAAGCCGTTCGGCTTCGAGGGCTCGCGCCGCCTGGCGGCGGCGGAGAAGGGCATCGAGGCGCTGGCGGCCGAGGTCGACACGCTGATCGTCGTCCCGAACAACCGGCTGCTCTCGGTGCTCGAGAAGAACACCTCGATGGTCGAGGCCTTCCGGGTCGCCGACGACGTGCTGCGCCAGGGCGTCCAGGGCATCTCGGACCTGATCACGCTCCCGGGCCTGATCAACCTCGACTTCGCCGACGTGCGGACGATCATGTCCGAGGCCGGCAACGCGCTGCTGGGCATCGGCATGGGCACGGGTGACACGCGGGCGCTGGACGCCGCGCGGCAGGCCGTGGAGTCGCCGCTGCTGGAGACGTCGGTCGAGGGCGCGCGCTCGATCCTGCTGTCGATCACGGGCGGCCGCGACCTCTCGCTGTGGGAGGTCAACGAGGCCGCGAAGGCCGTCCAGGAGGCGGCCCACCCCGACGCGAACATCATCTTCGGGGCGATGCTCGACGACAAGCTCGAGGACGAGGTCTGGATCACGGTGGTCGCGACGGGCTACGGCGACAAGCGCCCGGTCCGGCGCGAGGAGGAGTCGCCCGGGATGCGGCGCTTCTCCGAGCCCTCGGGCGAGCCGCGCGTGACACGCAACCAGCGCGAGCGGTCGGCGCGGATCGACGTCGACGTGCCGGAGTTCATCCCGAGGGGTTAGCCCTTGAGCGACATCCGGCCGCCGCTCTGATGCGGACGGGGGCCACCCGTGGCCCCCGCCGAGACCGCTTCGCTCCTGAAACACCTAGGGTCCCGCGCATGAAGGGTGTCGTCGCCGCGGGCCACCCGCTGACCGCAGAGGCCGGCGCGCAGATCCTGCGCGCCGGTGGCAACGCGGTCGACGCGGCGCTGGCCGCGATGGTGGCGTCGTTCGTGACCGAGCCGCAGCTGACCGGGCTCGGCGCGGGCGGCTACATGCTCGTGGCCGAGCCGGGCGAGGCGCCGGCGCTGCTGGACTTCTTCGTGGCGGCGCCCGGCAACGGCGCCGACCCGGCCGCGCGCGCGCCGCTGGTCCCGGCCGAGGTGTTCTTCGAGGCCGCCGCCCAGGTCTTCCACGTCGGCGCCGCGTCGTGCGGGGTCTACGGGACGCCGGCGGGGATCTGCGAGGCGCACCGCCGCTTCGCCACGTTCCCGCTCCCCGACCTCGTCGCGCCCGGCGTCGCGCTCGCGCGTGCGGGCGTGGAGCTCAACGCGCAGCAGGCCTACATCTTCGCCCTGCTCGAGCCGATCACCGGGAGCTCGCCGGAGGCGCGCGCGAAGTATTGGTCCCACCCACCCGGCGATCGCGTTCTGCGCGAGGGGGACGTGTTCGCCGACCCCGAGCTCGCCGACACGCTGGAGCGGCTCGGCGCAGAGGGCGCGGCGCCGTTCTACACCGGGGACGTCGCGCGCGCCGCCTGCGAGCGGGTGGCCGCGGGCGGCGGCATGCTCACAGAGGCGGACCTCGCGGGCTATGAGGTGATCGCTCGCGACCCGATCCAGGTCGGCTACCGTGGCTTCGACGTCTTCACCAACCCGCCGCCGTCGGCGGGCGGGATCCTGATCGCCTCCGTCCTCGCCCAGCTCGACCGCGAGCCGGCGCCTCCGAGCCGGGGGCGGCTGGTCGCGGCGATGGAGGAGGCCCACCAGGCGCGCACGCCGGAGTTCATGGAGGGCCTCGACCGGCCCGGCTTCCTGGAGGAGTTCATGGCCTCGCAGCTCGGCTCGACCACGCACATCTCGGTGCTCGACGCCGACGGCCGGGCCTGCGCCTTGACGTGCACCAACGGCGAGGGCTCGGGCATCATCGTCCCCGGGACCGGCCTCCACCTCAACAACATGATGGGCGAGGAGGACCTCTCGCCGCTCGGGTTCTTCACCCACCCGGTCGGCCGGCGGCTGCCGTCGATGATGGCCCCGACCGTGGTCTCGCGCGACGGCGCCGTCCATGTCGCGGTCGGCTCCGCGGGCTCCAACCGCATCCGCTCGGCGATCCTCCAGGTGATCATCGGGGTGATCGACCGGGGGCTCGATCTGGTCGACGCCGTCGAGGCGCCGCGCGTGCACTGGGAGGACGGGGTCGTGTTCCTGGAGCCTGGCGCCGACGAGGACGCGCTCCTCGCCGACGGCCGCAAGCTCGCGCCGTTCAAGGACCTCAACGTGTTCTTCGGCGGGGCGCAGGCGGTCCGCCGCGATCCCGCGACGGGCGAGCTCGCGGGCGCGGGCGACCCGCGCCGGGGCGGCGCGGTCGTCACCGCGGGCTAGCCCGACGCTTTGGCGAGCGTGAGGCGCCACGCCGCGCCCTCGCGCTCGGCGTGGCAGGCGTAGCCCCCGTCGGCGGCCAGCGCGCCGATGTCGACGGGCGCCTCGGGGTCGGTCGCGAGCACGATCAGCGTCTCGCCGGGGGAGAGCGCGGCGAGCGCCGCCTTCGCCTTGATCGCGGGGAGCGGGCAGGCCAGCCCGCGGGCGTCGAGCAGCTGCGGCATACGATCACATGATGATCGCGGCCATTCTCGAGTCGGGCCGGCTCGAGCGTCTCTACACCGGCCTGTCGCTGCTCGTCTCCGCCGCGGCGGACGGCCGCCCCGCGCGCGGGCTGGTGTCCTTCGGCGCGCTGGGGCCGATGCTCGACGCCGATCTGCACGCGCGCGCCGCGCGCTGCGAGGCGGTCGCGGACGGCGAGACCTTCGCGCGCTCGCTGGTCGAGCTGCGGGCGACCGCGCGCGAGCTGGAGGACTGCCGGCTGTGGGCCTGCGCGGCGGCGGTCGAGCTGACGCTGGCCGACGCAGCGGCGGTGGCCGAGCACCTCGAGGGCGTGATGTCGACCCCGCGCTTCCTGCGGGAGGTCGCGGGCGCCGACCTGGTGGTCGTGTGAGGCGCGGCGCGGCGGGGGTCGTGGCGCTCGTCCTGCTGGCCGGCGGCTGCGGCTCGCCGTCGGGCGATCTGTTCGAGGTCGTGCGCAGCGGCGCGGACCGCAACGCGAACGTGCGGATCCTCGTCTCCGACGACGGCACCGTCCGCTGCAACAAGGGCAAGCCGGTGCCGATGGGGGCGGAGCGGCTGCTGACCGCGCGCCAGCTCGCGCGCGACCTCGAGAAGCAGGCGGCGCTCGGGCTCGAGCTCCCGAATGGGCGCGGCGCGATCCTGTCCTACCGCGTGCGGCTCGAGGCCGGCACGGTCTCCTTCTCGGACCGGTCGCGCGGTCGCCCGGCCACGTTCAACCGCCTCGTCGCCTTCACCAGCGACGTCGCCACGGCCGTCTGCAAGGTCAAGCGATGACTGAGGCCGGCCGCGTCGCGGCGCTGTGGCGCTACCCGGTCAAGTCGATGGCCGCCGAGCGGCTGGACGAGATCGAGGTCTCCTGGGCCGGGCTCGCCGGCGACCGCCGCTGGGCGTTCGTCCGCGGCGGGATCGAGCGCAGCGGCTTCCCGTGGATGACGATCCGCGAGCGCTCGAACATGGGCCACTACCGCCCGTCGTTCGTCGATCCGTCCCGGCCCGACACTTCACGGACCGTCGTGCGCACCCCGACGGGCGACGAGCTCGAGGTCGTCGACCCGGCGCTGGCCGCCGAGCTCGGCGAGGGCGTGCGCGTCATCAAGCAGGATCGCGGCGTGTTCGACGCGATGCCGCTCTCGCTGGTCTCGACCCAGAGCGTCGCCGCGCTCGGCGCGCTGGTCGGGAGCGAGCTCGACCCCCTGCGCTTCCGCTCCAACCTGCTCATCGACGCGGCCGGCGACGAGCCGTTCCAGGAGGAGGCGTGGGTCGGCTCGATGCTGCGAATCGGCGGCGTGCGGATGCGCGTCGACCAGCAGGACGAGCGCTGCGTGATCATCAACGTCGACCCCGCGACCACCGAGCGCGACCCTGCCGTCCTGCGCACGCTCGCCCGCGAGCGGCAGACGTGCATCGGCGTCTACGGCTCGACCGTGGCGCCGGGGGTCGTCGCGGTCGGGGATGCGGTCGTGGTTGAGGCCTAGATGGGCTTCACCCTCGTGCGTCGCCCTGCATCCACGGCTCGGCCGCCCCGGACGGGGGCGCCTGTTCTTTGACAGGCTCCTAGTACTGCTCCGTTAGGTTCTTGAAGGGGGTGGGAGCGCGGGCTTGAAGTAGT
>JBDTMF010000142.1:0-10937 GCA_039934455.1 Solirubrobacteraceae bacterium | reverse complement strand
TGCTTCCGGAACGGACGCGGTGAAGCCCTGCACGACTTCGTTCAGGCGAGGTGTTCGCGCACGCGGCTGGCCACGAGTTGCGGATGCGTGTCGCAGATGAAATGCCCGGCGCCCGGCACGACCTCGGCGCGCATGTCCTCGCCGGCGTGCTCGAACCCGGTCGCGAGCTTGGGCGTCACAGCCATGTCGCGGTCGCCGATCATCAGCAGGGTTGGGACCGTGGAGCGGGGCTCGGCGGTGGCCTTCCCGCGAGCGGTCGCGGCGACCGTGCGCAGGTAGGCGCGGTAGAGCCGGGTCGTGGCCGAGGCGCGCGCGGGCTCGCGCAGACGCGCGGCGAACACCTCGACGTCGTGCCCGCTGATCCCCTCGCGGCGCATGAACCACGACGCGAGCCGCGCGCCGTCGCGGTGCATCAAACCGGCCGCGAACAGTGCCGCGTACCACGCTCGCCAGGTCTCGAGCGCGAGCTGCGGCGTCACCTTCAGCCACGGGCTCGGAGAGGAGACGGCCAGCAGCCGGCGCACGCGCTCCGGGTGGCGGGCCGACAGCAGGAGAGTCGAGAAGCCGCCCCAGTCGTGGCCGGCGACGTCGACCTGCTCGAGGCCGAGCGCATCGAGCAGCGCGACCAGGTCGCGGACGAAGACGTCGGGCTCGATCGGTCCCTCCGGCACGTCCGACCAGCCGAAGCCGCGCAGGTCGGGCATGATCAGCCGCCGCTCGCCCGCGAGCTCGGCGACCAGCCCGCGCCACTCGTACCAGTGCTGCGGCCAGCCGTGGACGAGCAGCAGCGGCGCACCGGTTCCGGCCTCGGCGACGTGCAGCCGCACCCCGCCGGCCTGGACGAAGCGGTGCTCGACGCCCTCGACGTGCGGGAAGTCCGGCATGCGCGGGCGAGCATAGGCGGGTTGGGGCGGTAGCGTCGGGTCGGATGCGTGCCGCGTGCCTCGCTTTCCTCGTCTGCCTCCTCGCCGCGGACGGGGCTGCCGCGGAGACGCTGTCCGCACGGTCGCCCGCGGTCACGGCCCGTCTGCACCTGACCGCGGGCTTCGCGCCGCGCGGCACCACGGTCGCGATCCGCGGGACGGCGCGCGTGCGCCGGCGCGGCGTCGCCGTGGTGGCGCTGCGGTGCGCGGACGCTCGCTGCGTCCGCTTCGCGCGACGAGGCCGCTCGCTGCGCCGCCTCTCCCGCGGGCGGAGGCGGCGCTCGATCCGGCTCCGCGTCGACCCGTCGCCGTTCGTGCGCGTGGAGCTGCGCGCGCGCCGGCGCGTGCTGGCGCACGCGACGCTCCGGCGCCCCGCGCCGGCCACGCCCGCGCCCCAGCCCCCCGCGGCGCCTCCCGCATCCCCCCGCGCCTCGTTCTCCGTCACCCCGCCGCTGAACCCCGCCTACGACCCGTCCATCCCCGACTACACGGTGGCCTGCGAGCGGGCCCGCACGGTGCGGGTCAGCGACGACGGCGGGGAGCGCACGCTCGCGCTCGCCGCCGGACAGGCCTTCAGCTTCAGCGTCGGCGGGCGCAGCCACTCCGCGCGCTGCCTGCCGCGGATCTGGACGGGCTGGGCCGTCAGGCGCACCGGCACGCCGCAGTCCGAGTGGATCGTGTTCAACACGCGCGCCGGCGCCGTCGGCTACACGGTCATCGCCGACGGCCTCGGGGTTCCGGTGTGGTGGCGCGCGGGCGTCGCGCCACTGCAGGACGGGCGCGTGCTGCCCGACGGGAGCGTTGCCGTCGGCCGCGTGACCGAGGGCAGCTACGGCCGCCATCCCTACGAGCACGTGGCGCTCGACGGCACCCCGCTCGGCGAGTTCGACACGGTCGGCACGTCCGCCGATCCGCACGAGCTCCAGATCCTCCCCAACGGCAACGCGCTGATGCTGCGCTACGTGCGGCGCGACGACGTCGACCTCTCGAGCCTCGGCGGCCCGCCGGACGCGACCGTGATCGACGGCGAGATCCAGGAGGTCACGCCGCAGCACCAGCTGGTGTGGTCATGGCGCAGCTCCGACCACCTCGCCTCCGATGAGACGACGTTCCCGCTGACCCAGGTCCGGGCGCTGATCGACGGGCGCGAGGCCTACGACCTCGTCCACCTCAACTCGCTGCAGCAGGACGGCGACGGGGTCCTGCTGTCGGCGCGCAACCTCGACGCCGTCTACCGGATCCGCCGCGCGGACGGGAGCGTCGACTGGAAGCTCGGCGGCACGCCGCGCGCGGAGAGCCTCGACTTCCTCGCCGGGCCGTTCGGACCTGCCGGCCTCGGCGGCCAGCACCAGGCGCGCCGGCTCCCCGACGGGACGATCACGCTGCACGACAACGGCACCCGCACGGGCCGCCCGCCGCGGGCGCTGCGCTTCGCCCTCGACCCGCTCGCCCGGACGGCGACCGTGATCGAGCGGGTGACCGATCCGCGCGTCGCGACCTCGATCTGCTGCGGCGGCGCGACCCGGCTCGCCGGCGGCCACTGGCTCGTCTCGTGGGGCTTCGCGCCGATCATCACCGAGCTGACCGCGAGCGGGCGGCCGGTGCTCACGCTCACGCTCGACTCCGGCTTCTCCTACCGCGCGCAGAGCGTGCCGGCGACGTTGCTGTCGCGCGCCGCGCTGCGCGCCGGGATGGACGCGATGGTCAGCCGGCGGCGAGCATCCGGCCCATGACCTCGGCGGCGCCGAGCTTCGAGAGCGGCTCGTTGAGGTTGCCGCACTTCGGCGACTGCACGCACGACGGGCATCCCTTCTCGCACGGGCACTCGCTGATCAGGCGGTGGGCGTCGTCGACGAGCACGTCGAAGACGAGAAAGCCGCGGCGGGTGATGCCGATCCCGCCCGGGTGCCCGTCGTAGATGAAGATCGTGGGGCCGCCGGTTTGCGGATGCAGGTTGGTCGAGAGGCCGCCGATGTCCCAGCGGTCGCACATCGCCAGCAGGGGCAGCACGGCGATCTGCGAGTGCTCGGCGGCGTGCAGCGCGCCGAGCATCACCTCGAGCGGGAAATCTTCGGCCAGCACGCCGGGACCGAGCTCGTACCAGAGCGCCTGCGTCGTGAACGACGTCTGCGGAAGGTCGAGGCCGACGAGGTCGAGGATCTCGTGGTCGGCCATGCGCTTGCGCTGATAGGCGAGCACCTGCTCGGTGACCGTGACCGTCCCGAACGACAGCGTCACGCCCATCGTCTCCCGGCGGTCGAGCAGGCGCTCGATCTGGGTGTCGGTCTCGCGCTTGGGCTGCGTGTACCAGTCGCCGGAGAACGGCGCGACGAGCACCCGCCGCTGGTCGAGGTCGAGCTCGGTGACCTCGAACGAGCGCCCGCCGTGCAGGTAGATCGCGCCCTCGTGGGTGGTCGTGAAGGCGCGCGCCGCGTCGACCGTGCCGAGCAGCTCGCCCGAGCCGGTGTCGACGATCACGAAGCCGTCGCGCCCGGCCGAGCGGAGCGACACGTTCGCGGCCGGGAACTCGTCCGGCCGCCGCGGCACGAACTGGCCGCCGGGCCGCTCGCGCAGGTGGCCGGCGCTCACCAGCCGCTCGGCGGTCGTCTTCCAATGGCGGCCGAGATACTCGCCGTCGCTCGGCACCAGCGGCCCCTCATGCGCCGCGCAGAGGATGTGGGCGGCGTGGATCTGCTCGTTCTCGTGGTCGAGGATCGCGTTCTCGACCGGGCGGTCGAGGAACTCGTCGGGGTGGCGGCAGAAGAACTGGTCGAGCGCATCCTCGCCCGCGATGTAGACCGCCAGGCCGCGCCCGCGGCGCCCGGCGCGGCCCCACTGCTGGCGCAGGCTCGCGACGGTGCCGGGGAAGGTGACGCAGATCGCCGCGTCGAGCGAGCCGATGTCGATGCCGAGCTCGAGCGCGTCGGTCGAGACCACCCCGAGCAGCTCGCCCTCGACGAGCCTTCTTTCCAGCTCGCGCCGCTGCTGGGGTGTGTAGCCCGCGCGGTAGGGCGCGATCCGCTCGGCGAGCTGCGCGTGGCCGAGGTCCTCGAGCGCGAGCTGCGTGAACTTCGCCATCAGCTCGACCGCCTTGCGCGACTTCATGAAGACGATCGTGCGCGCGCCGTCGACGACCAGCTCGGCGAGCAGGTCGGCGGCCTCGGAGAGCACGGAGCGGCGGGTGCCGAGCTTCTCGTCGGTGATCGGCGGGTTCCACATCGCGATCGTGCGCTTGGTGACCGGCGATCCGTCGCGCTCGATCACCGTGAAGTCCTCGAGCCCGGTCAGGCGCTCCGCCAGCTCGCCCGGGTTGCCGATCGTCGCGCTCGCCATCAGCACCCGCGGCTCGGTCCCGTAGGCGCCGGCGATCCGGCGCAGGCGCCGCAGGACGTTGCCGACGTGGGAGCCGAAGACGCCGCGGTAGACGTGCGCCTCGTCGACCACGACGATCGCGAGGTTGGAGAGGAAGTTCGCCCATGCGGGGTGGTTCGGGAGGATCCCGAGGTGGAGCATGTCGGGGTTCGTGAGGACGACGTTGGCGTTGCGGCGGATCGCCGAGCGCTGCTCCCTCGGCGTGTCTCCGTCGTAGATCGCGGGGCGGGCGCGGTCGACGCCGAGCGCATTGAGCGCGCGCGCCTGGTCCTGGGCGAGCGCCTTCGTCGGGTAGAGGTAGAGCGCGCGGGCGCGGGCGTCGCGGGCCAGGACGTCGAGGGTGGGGAGCTGGAAGCACAGGGACTTGCCCGAGGCGGTGCCGGTGGTGACGATGGTCGGGCCGGCCCAGGCGGCATGGATCGCCTCGGCCTGGTGCGACCACAGCCGCTCGATGCCGCGGGCCCGCAGCGCGCCGGAGACCTCCGGGTGCAGCTCCTCCGGGATCGGCGACTCGTGGCCGGGGCGCGCGTTGACGGCGCTCTGGGTGACCAGCCGCTCGTCGGTCCGCCCCGCCTCGAGCAGCTCGTCCCAGGGCTCGATGTCTCGGACGACGACCATGTGATGTGAGACTAGTGGCCCATCCTGTGCGCCCCTTCACCCTTGGATCGACCTTTGATCACCGCCTGGCGGCGTCCTCAGTCAGTCATGTGCCAGGGGCGCATCTCCCTCCCTGCGTCCTCGCCAGGCGGCGCCAGTGGCCGCCCAAGGGCGAACGGGCACACAGGATGAACCACCAACGCGTGCTCCGCGCCGCCTATCTCGACCTCGACGGGACCCTGGTCGGGCACGGCGGGTCGCTGTTCCGCGACGGCGAAGGGGGCTTCACGATGCTCGGCGCGCGGGCGCTCGAGGCCTGCGCGCGGGCGGAGGTCGAGGTGGTGCCCTACTCGGGCCGGCGGCAATCGACGATGCTGCACACCGCGCGCCTGCTCGGCGTCGCCTCCTACATCTTCGAGGCGGGCTCGGGGCTGGTGCTCGACGGCGAGGTCGAGTGGCTCACCGACGGGCTCGAGCCGCGCGACGACGAGACGATCCACGACCAGATCGAGGCGTCGGGCGCGCCCGCGCTGCTGCTCGAGCGCTACGCGGGGCGACTGAGCCGCTACGAGCCGTGGCGGCTCGGGCCGCGCGAGATCTCGATGCTGTTCCTCGGCGAGGGCATCGCGTCGGCGGAGGCCGACGAGCTGCTCGATGCGCACGGGTTCGAGTGGCTGCGGCTGGTCGAGAACGGGGTCATGCACGGGGTGGCGGGAACCGGGCTCGCGTACCAGCTGATCCCGCGCGCGTCATCGAAGCCCCGCGCGGTCGCGCGGCACATGCAGGCCCGCGGCTACGCAGCCGAGGAATGCATCGCCGTCGGTGACTCGCGCGAGGACCTCGGCGCGGCGGAGGTGGTGGGGACGTTCTGGCTGGAGGCCAACGCGACGCCGGAGGTGCGCGCGGCGGCGACGGCGTACCCCAACGTCCGCTTCGCCGACGCGGGCTGGGGCGCCGGCGTCTACGAGGCGGTCGTCACGACCCTCGCGGAGGGGCGCTAGGCGCCGAGTGTCGACTCAGTCGGCGTCAGGCCGACTCAGTCGACACTCGACGCCGCGGCGAGGATCGCGGCCGTGGAGCGGTCGATGTCGGCCTCGGTGGTCGACCAGTTCGAGACCGAGACGCGCATCGCCGCCTTCCCCTGCCAGCGCGTCCCGCCGACCCAGCACGTGCCCTCGTCCTGGACGCGCGAGATCACCTCGTCCGTGACGGCGTCGCTCCCGCCGAAGCGCAGCAGCACCTGGTTGAGCACGACGTCGTTGAGCACCTCGACGTCCTCGCGCTCGACGAGCGAGGCGAGCCGCCGCGCCAGCGCGCAGCACCGCTCGACCAGCTCCGCCACCCCGTCGCGCCCCAAGGACCGCAGCGCCGCGTAGACCGCGAACCCGCGCCCCCGCCGGGAGGCTTCGGGCACCCAGTCCGAGTTGGAGCGATCGGCGTCGCCCGAGCGCAGCAGATACGACGCGGTCATCCCCATCGCTGCCGCGTGGGCCGCGCGGTCGCGGACCGCGACGACGCCGCAGTCGTAGGGGACGTTGAGCCACTTGTGGCCGTCGGTCGCCCACGAGTCGGCGTCGCCGGCGCCGGCGACGAGGTGAGACAGCGCCGGGCTCGCCGCCGCCCACAGCCCGAAGGCGCCGTCGACGTGCACCCAGGCGCCACGCTCGCGCGCCGCCGCCACGATCTCGGCCAGCGGGTCGATCGCGCCGGTGTTCACGTTGCCCGCCTGCGCGCACACGATCGCGCCCGCGTCGCCGGCCCCCAGTGCCGCCGCGAGGGCGTCCGCGCGCATCCGTCCCTGGCCGTCGACCGCGACCACCTCGACCGCCGAGCGCCCGAACCCCAGCAGCCGCAGCGCGCGCCACACGGTCACGTGCGCCTCCTCGCCCGCGAGCACGCGCAACGGCGGCGCTCCGCTCAGGCCCTGCTCCTCCACATCCCAGCCCGCGCGGCCCAAGAGCGCTCCCCGCGCCGCCGCGAGCCCGGTCACGTTCGCCATCTGCGCCCCGGTCGTGAGCCCGACGCCGGACTCCGACGGCAGCCCGAGCAGCTCCAGCAGCCACCCGCAGGCCACCTCCTCCACCACCGCCGCGGCGGGGGAGGAGACGGCGCTGAAGGCGTTCTGGTCCCACGCCGACGCGAGCCAGTCGGCGGCCAGCGCCGCGGGCAGCGCGCCGCCGGTGACGAACCCGAAGTAGCGCGGGCCCGGCGAGGCGACCAGTCCCGGCGCGGCGTCGCGCGCGAGCGCCTCGATCGCCTCGGCCGCCGGCACGCCCGCGTCTGGCAGCGCACCCCCGAGCGCCGCTCGCAGCTCGGCATGCCCGGCGAGCGGCCCGGCGTGGCGCCCGCCGGCGGCCGCGAGATGGTCCGCCGCGATCTCGGCGGCGCGGGCGAGCAGGGCGCGGTCGATCACACCCGCAACGCTACCTGGGGTATTCCTTCGGGTCTGCGTCCTCGCCTGACGGCGCCGGCAGCCGGTCTTTCGAGTGCAACGTCACGAGTTCTACGCCCGCGGCGTCGGGCAGGTCCTCGCCGTCGACCTCTCCGGCGGCACGGACCGCGAGGAGCTGATCAAGGCGGGCTAAGGCAGGCGCCCGAACCAGGCCAGGCTCAGCCCGCCCCCGACCAGCAGCAGCGCGAGGCCGCCGCCGGCGAACGCCACGGTGACCTCGCGCTTCTCCTGCTTGGAGGAGAGCTTCGTGCCGAGGTTGGCGTAGATCGACTTGAGGTCGGCGGCCTTGGCGGTCTCGAAGAAGCGGCCGCCGGTGATGCGCGCGACCTCGCGCAGCGTCTGCGGGTCCGGCGGCACCGCCACCGTCTGGGTGGCGCCGGAGAAGGGGTCGGTCAGCTCGATCTGGCCGCTCGGGGTGCCGAGCGCGATCGCGTAGATCGGGATGTGGAGCGCCAGCGCCTGGCGGGCGACGTCGAGCGGCCGCGTGTTGCCCGACGTGTTCTTGCCGTCGGAGAGCAGCACGATGACCGCGGGCAGCCGCCGCGAGCCCGTGCCGTTCCTGTTCGGCACCGGCGTGCGCGCGGACTCGATGCCGCGGCGCAGCGCGTCGCCCATCGCGGTGCCACCGTCGGCGACGAGCCGGTCGAGCGCGTCCTCGACGGGCTGGCGCTCGGTGGTCGGCGGGACGGTCTGCTCCGCGTAGTCCGAGAACGACACCAGCCCCAGGCGCAGCTGGTCGGGCAGCTTGTCGGCCAGCGCATGGCCGGCCTCGACGGCGGCGGAGAGGCGGTCGGGCTTCACGTCGTTGGCCCGCATCGAGCCCGAGACGTCGGTGACCATCATCACGGTGGCCTGGCGCTGGGGCGCGGCAACGGTGCGCTGCGGCCGCGCCAGCGCGACGACCAGCGCGCCGAGCGCGAGCACGAGCAGGAGCGGCGGCAGGTGCCTGCGCCAGCCCGGGCGCGCGGTGGCGATGCTCGGCATCAGTGCGGGGTTGGCGAAGCGCGCGGCGTCCGTGCGGCGGCGGCGCTGCATGACCGCGTAGGCGGCGGCCGCGAGCGGCAGCAGCGCGAGGCCGATCAGCACGGCGGGCTCGCGGAAGGTCATGCCACCCTCCCTCCGCGGACGCTGCGCATCCGCATCTCCGAGCGCCGCAGGTGCCCGGCCAGCGAGCGCAGCCAGTCGCCCTCGGTGGACAGCACGAGGTGCTCGGCGCCGGCGCGCCGCAGCGCGGCGGCGACCTCCTCGCGCTCCGCCGCGGCGGCCTTGGAGAATCGCTTGCGCACGCCACGGCGGCTCGTGTTGACGCTGAGCTGGCGGCCGGTCTCGGGATCGGTGAACCAGAGGTCGCCGACCGGTGGCAGCTCGAGCTCGCGCGGGTCGCGCACCTCGACGGCCAGGACTCCGTGGCGACCGCGCAACGCCCGCAGGGGCGCCTCCCAGTCACGGTCGCCACGGAAGTCGGACACGACCACGACGAGGCCGCGGTTGCGGGCGAGCGCCGCGGTCTTGCGGACCGCGTCGCCGAGCGCGGTCGGGCCGGCGCCGTCGGCCTCGGGCTCGATGCGCAGCTCGGCGAGCAGCGCGAGCAGGCCAAGGCGGCCCTGGCGCGGGCGCATGATTCGCGGCTGGCCGCCGCCGATCGCGACCACGCCGAGGCGGTTGCCGCGGCGCGTCGCCACGTGGCCGATCGCGAGCGCGACGCCCTCGGCGACGTCGGCCTTGCGGCGGTCGGCCGTGCCGAAGGTCATCGACGCCGAGACATCGAGCAGCAGCCATGCGGTCATCGCCCGCTCGCCGACGTGCACGCGCACGTGCGGCTCGCGCATGCGGGCGGTCACGTTCCAGTCGATGTGGCGCACGTCGTCGCCGGGCTGGTAGGGGCGGATCATCGCCAGCTCGGTGCCGCCGCCGACCTGCGAGGTCAGGTGCTCGCCCGGCACGAGGCTCTCCACCCGGCGCAGCACCGCGAGGTCGAGCGAGCGCAGGACGGTGGGCGGGATCGGGCCGGGGCCGGGCCGGGCCGGGGTGCGCTCCGGCGCGGTGATCGCCACGCGGCTGCGAGGGGCGGTGGTGGCGCGCCGCGGGCGGCGGCGCGGGGTGGTGGGGCTCACGGGATCCTCCCCGTCCGCAGCAGCGAGAGGATCCCGCTCGCCAGCAGCAGCACGAGCGCGGCGCCGGCGAAGGCCGCGGTGACCTCCTGCTTCTCGTTGCGGGTCGAGAAGCGCGTCCCGAGGTTCTCGTAGATCGACTCGAGCCGCGCCGCGCTCGGCGCGGCGAAGAAGCGCCCGCCCGTCGTCTCGGCCACGTCGCGCAGCGTCACGTTGTCGGGCGGCACCGGGATCGCCTTCCCGCCGCGGTTGAGCGTGCCCTGCTGGGTGCCGAGCGCGATCGTGTAGATCGGGATCTTGAGCTTCTTGGCGCGGTCGGCGACGTCGACCGGCTCCGAGCCGCGCTCGCTCTTGCCGTCGGAGAGCAGCACCAGCACCGCCGGCAGCCGGCGCGAGAGGCCATTGGTGTCCTTGACCTGCGTGCGCGCGCTCTCGAGGCCGAGCTCGAGGCCGTCGCCCATCGCGGTCGAGCCGTGCACCTTCAGCCCGTCGATCGCGGCGTTGACCTGGCTGCGGTCGGTGGTCGGCCCGACGAGCTGCTCGGCGACGTTGTTGAAGGAGACGAGCCCGAGGCGGAACTGCTCGGGCAGCTTCTTCGCCAGCGCGCGCGCCGCGGCCTGCGCCGCCCGCAGGCGGCTGGGCGAGACGTCGGTGGCGTCCATCGAGCCCGAGGTGTCGGTGACCATGATCACCGTGCCCTGGCGCTGCGGCGCGGCGACGGTGCGCTCGGGGCGCCCGAGCGAGATCAGCAGCGCCGTCAGCGCGAGCAGCGCGAGCGCGGCCGGGATGTGGCGCCCCCACGAGCGCCCCGCCACGCCGGCGAGCACCTCGACGGCTGGGTAGCGGACGGCGTAGCGCCGCCGTCGGCGCTGCGCCAGCACGTATGCCGCGACCGCCAGAGGAAGGAGCGCCAGCGCGAGCAGAAGGACAGGCTCGCGGAAGCTCACGTCAGCGGCGTTCCCGGTCCGACAGCTCGATGTGCGGCATCCGCACGTTCTCGAGCACGTCGTCGAGGACCCGGTCGGCGTCGACGCCGGCGGCCAGGGCCTCATAGGTCAGGACGAGGCGGTGGCGCAGGACGTCGCGCGAGACGTCGCGGACGTCGCTCGGCAGCACGTAGTCGCGGCCGCGCAGCAGCGCGAGCGCCCGCTCGGCGTGGACGAGGTTGATCGAGCCGCGCGGGCTGGCGCCGAACTCGACCCAGCCCTCCTCGCCCGGCTCGCGCGTGGCGGTGGTCAGCTCGACGGCGTACTCCATGACGCGCCGGTCGACGAAGACCGCCTGCGCGGCGCGCTGGTGGCGCGCCAGCGAGGCGGGCGAGAGGACCTCGCGCACCTGGGCGGCAGCGCCCAGCGAGCGCTCCACCACGGCGACCTCGTCGCGGTGGTCGGGATAGCCGACGACGAGCTTGAACATGAAGCGGTCGACCTGCGCCTCGGGCAGCGGGTAGGTGCCCTCGGACTCGATCGGGTTCTGGGTCGC
>JBDTMF010000141.1:0-11103 GCA_039934455.1 Solirubrobacteraceae bacterium | reverse complement strand
TCGGGCGGGTTGGGTGGGACCTCGACCATTTCAAGCATGACCCTCCAGTGCCCGAACCGGGGCTGCGGCATGCGGGCCGCTTGCCCGGCGGCGTATCCTGTGGTGTGAAGCCTCTGTTCCTCTCGCTCCCACAGCCCGCCACCGCCGACCCGGTCGCCTGACCGGCGCGCCCTCGCGCGCGCCCGCCGACCGCCACCGCCGCGACCGCCCGGTCGCGCGCACACCGAGAGCCAAGGAGCATCCGAGTTGCCATCGCCCCTCGCGGCCGCCGGCCGCACCCCGGTCCATGACGCAGACGTCGCCGCGCTCGGCGGCGGGCTCGCGCTCGCGCTCGTCGCGCTCGTCCTCGGCGCCGCGCTCGAGCTCGTCACCGAGGCGGGCACCCGCCCGGGACACCCCACGGGACGCCTGCGCCATGACGCGGTCAGCCCGGCCGACCTGCCCGCCGTCGGCGACTGGGTCGGCTACGACGCCGAGTCCGGCGCCGTCCACACCGTGCTGCCGCGCACGAGCGCGCTCGTGCGCGCCGCGCGCGACGGCTACGAACCGCAGGTGCTGGCGGCCAACGTCGAGCTCGTGGTCGTCGTCGCGTCGCTGACGCGCGAGCTGAGCATCGGCCGCATCGAGCGCATGCTCACGCTGGCCGCCGACGCGCCCGCCGAGGCGCTCGTCGTCCTCTCGAAGTCCGACCTCGACCCCGACCCGCCCGCGCGGGTGGCCGAGGTGCGCGCGGCGCTGTCGGGCGGCGCGACCGTGCTGCCGCTCTCGACCATCGACGGGACGGGGATCGACGCCATCGCCGCGATGCTCGGCCCCGGCGTCACGGGCGTGCTCCTCGGCGCCTCCGGCGTCGGCAAGACGTCGCTGCTCAACCGCCTCGCCGGCGGCGACCGTGCGACCGCCCCGATCCGGGAGGCCGACGATCGCGGGCGCCACACGACCACCTGGCGCGAGCTGGTGCCGCTGACCGGCGGCGGCGTCGTGATCGACACCCCCGGGCTCAAGCTCCCGCGCATCTGGGAGCAGGCTGCAGGCCTCTCGGCCGTGTTCGCCGACCTCGAGGCGATCGCGGCGACCTGCCGCTTCGGCGACTGCAAGCACGCCGGCGAGCCGGGCCGCGCCGTCGCCGAGGCGCTCGCCGACGGGCGCCTCACCCACGAGCGCGTCGCCGCGCTCGAGCAGCTGCGGCGCGAGCAGGCGTGGGCCGACACCCGTCGCGACCACCGGCTGCAGCGCGAGCGCAAGGAGGCCACGCGCCGCATGCAGCGCGAGCTGCGCCGCACGCTGAAGGCGAAGCGCGGCTAGCGCTACGCCGCGGGGACGCGCACGGGCGTCTTGCGCGGCGCGCGCAGGCGCTCGAGCGCATCGCCGGCCGCGTGGCGCGCGCCGGCGACGCCGAGCTCGCGGATCAGCACGAGCCCGGAGAGGGCGATGCCGACCACCGTCAGCAGGCCGGTCGAGCCGAGGTAGAACGCGGTCAGCTGCGTCGCGCTGACGCTGGTGTGCGTCACGGCGGGGAAGGCGGCGACGAGCAGGCCGAGGCTCGTGGCCGCGCTGGCGGGGCTGAAGGGCAGGAGCCGGCCCGAGCTGTGGGCGACCATCACGACGAGCGCGGCGGTCACCGAGACCGGCAGCTCGAAGGCGACGAGGAAGCAGGCGAGCGAGCCGAGACGCAGCGAGCGGCTGAGCATGCTCCACGATGCGACGCGACGCAGGTAGCAGCCGGGGCTGCCGAGCAGGGAGAGGCCGCGCTTGGCGTCGGCGCACGCGCGCCCGAGGGCCGGGAAGCGCCGCGCGCAGCGGCGGATCGCCAGCACGAGCGCGACGACGACGGCCCCGATCAGCACCGCGGTGGCGAGGCCCGGCCGGTGCAGGCCGGGGACCAGCCCGGCGCTCAGCGCCCACACGGTGAGCAGCGCGCCCAGCGCCGTCTCGGCCACGGTCTCCGCGGCGAGCGTGCCGATGAGCCGCGGGCACGTCGTCGTCATGTGCCGCCGCATGAGCACTATCCGCAGCGCGTCACCGCCGCGGGCCGAGAGCACGCCCGAGGCGCCGGCGCCCGCGATCCAGGTCGCGAGCACGTCGCGGCGGCGCGGATGGGCCTCGTCAGGATGGGCGGCGCAGATGACCGAGTGCCAGCCGCGCCCACGGGCAAGCTGCGAGCAGAGGTGCAGCACCACGCCCGCGACCAGCCATAGAGGGTCGACGCTCCCGAGGGACAAGCACAGGTGATCCTACCCGTGCGCCCCAAGGGCTGAAGCTCGAACGAACGGCTAGCCCGCGGCCGGCAGCGGGCGGCCGAACGTGCCCGCCGGGCGCCAGGGGCGGCGGCCGGCCAGCTTGCGATCGACCGCGTTGCCGAGGACGTAGCCCGCGGCGGTGACGGCGACGCCGGCCGCGATGTCGAACAGGAAGTGGTTGCCGGTGGCGGCGACGGCGAGGCCGATGATCGGCGCCCAGCTGAGCGCCAGCAGCTTCAGCCACGGCCGGCTCGCGGCGGCGGCGAGCGCCACGCCGACGGCGAGCGCGAAGCCGGCGTGCAGGCTCGGCACGGCGGCCAGCGGGTTGTAGAAGGAGGTCGTCAGCGCGGAGTCGAGCCGGACGCCGCCGCCCGACGTGATCGTGTCGATCAGGCCGACGCCGGCCAGGCGCGGCGGCGCGACGGGGAACAGCGCGTAGATCGGCATCGCGATCAGCCACGTGGCGAGCACCGTGTTGCGGAGGCGGACGTAGAGCGCGTGGTCGCGGCGGTAGAGCCAGACGAGCGTCCCCGGCACGACGACGAGCTGCGCCGCAAGGTAGAGGTTGTTGAGGATCCAGATCGACACGGTGCCGTCGAGCGCCGCCTGCACCGAGGACTCGACGTTGACGCCGATGCGCTGCTGCAGGCTCACGATCCACTGGGCGTGGTCCGTGGCCGTCGTGATGTCGCCGACCGAGACGTAGCGCGACATCGAGTAGGCGAGATAGGCCCCCAGGAACAGGAAGAGCTCGCGGCGGCCGACGAGTGAGAGGGGGCGAGAGACCATGCAGCGATCCTGGCTCGCCGGAGGCCGTCTTTCAGCCGGGGGACCACTACTCCTGGGGTGTGGACACCCCTACCCGCGACCGAGTGGCCGCCTCCCCCGTGATCAGGCGCGCCCCGCGCCCGCGGGTCAGGAACGAGAACGACCAGCGCGTCAGGACGAGGATCCGGTTCTGGAATCCGATCAGGTAGAAGATGTGGATCCCGAGCCACAGCAGCCAGGCGACCGGGCCGCCGAAGTGCAGCCCCTTGATCTCGGCGACGGCGCGGGCGCGCCCGATGGTGGCGAGGTTGCCCTTGTCGATGTAGCGGAACGGCTCGGCGGGCTTGCCCGCGAGCCGGCGCTTGACCACGGCCGCGGCGTAGCGGCCCTGCTGCATCGCCACGGGCGCGACGCCCGGCAGCTCCTGGACGCCACCGTCCTGCGCGCGCACGCGGACCATGTCGCCGAGGGCCATCACCTCGGGGTGCCCCGGGAGCGTGAGGTCGGGCTCGACCGTGAGACGCCCGGCGCGATCGGTCTCCGCCCCGGCGGCCTCGGCCAGGCGCCCGGCGACGCTCGCGGCGGCGACGCCCGCGGCCCAGATGACGGTGCGCGCGCCGACCCGGCGCGTCGTGCCGTCGGGCGCCTTGAGCTGGACGCCGGCGTCGTCGATGTGCACGACCATCTCGTTGACGAGCGACGTGACGCCGAGGTTGTCGAGCTGGCGCACCGCGCTGTCGGACAGGTCGGGCGGGAAGGCGGCGAGCACCCGGTCGCCGGCCTCGACGAGCAGGATCCTGCCGTCGCCGGTGTTCATCGCGCGGTAGTCGCTGGGCAGCGTGTCGCGCGCGAGCTCGGAGATCTGGCCCGCCATCTCGACGCCGGTCGGCCCGGCGCCGACCACCACGAACGTGAGCCACTCGGCGCGCCGCTCGTGGTCGGTCTCGAGCTCGGCCGCCTCGAACGCCCGCAGGATCCGGTAGCGCACGTCGAGCGCGCGCTCGAGCGACTTGATCTCCGGCGCGTAGTCCGCCCACTCCGGGTGGCCGAAGTAGGAGTACTTCGAGCCGCCGGCCACGATCAGCATGTCGTAGGGGACCTCCATCGCCGCCACGTCCTCGATCGGCGGCTGCACCGAGACGACGCGGCGCTCCAGGTCGACCTCGCCCACCTCCCCCAGCAGCACGCGCACGTTGCGCGCCCGCTTGAAGATCGCGCGCAGCGGCGAGGCGATCTCCCCCGCCGAGAGCGCGCCGGTGGCGACCTGGTAGACGAGCGGCTGGAAGAGGTGGAAGTTGCGGCGGTCGATCAGCGTGACCTCGACCGGCAGCTTGCGGAGCTGGTTGACCGCCTGCAGGCCGCCGAAGCCGCCTCCCACGACGACGACGCGCTGGCCCGGCGGGAGCGGCTCCCGCGGCGTCGCCGGGCGCCGGACCAGCAGCACGGCGCCGAGGACGAGCAGCAGCGCGGCGGCGAGGCCGAGGAGGGGTGCGAGCAGGTCGTGCACTACGCAGCGCCCTCCAGCGCTCGCTTGACGATCTCCTGCGCCTCCTCGATCACGCGCTCGAGGTGCTCCTCGCTGCGGAAGCTCTCGGCGTAGACCTTGTAGACGTCCTCGGTCCCCGAGGGGCGGGCGGCGAACCAGCCGCCCTCGGAGACGACCTTGAGGCCGCCGATCTCCGCGTCGTTGCCCGGCGCCTTCGTGACCACGGCGGTGATCGGCTCGCCCGCGAGCTCGGACGAGTCGACCTGATCGTCGGAGAGCTGCTTGAGCACCGCCTTCTCCTCCGGCGTGGCCTCGACGTCCGTGCGCCGGTAGAACGCCTCGCCGAAGCGCTCGGTCAGCTCGCGGTAGCGCGCGCCGGGGTCGCGGCCGTCGCGTGCGGTCATCTCCGCGGCCAGCAGGCACGGGATCAGGCCGTCCTTGTCGGTCGTCCAGACCTCGCCGTCGCGCCGCAGGAACGACGCGCCGGCGCTCTCCTCGCCGCCGAAGCCGATCGAGCCGTCGATGAGCCCGTCGACGAACCACTTGAAGCCGACCGGGACCTCGACCAGGCGGCGGCCGAGGTCGGCCGCCACGCGGTCGATCATGCTCGAGCTCACGACCGTCTTGCCGACGCCGACGTCCTTTCCCCACTCGCGCTCGCCGCCGAACAGGTAGGCGACGCAGACGGCGAGGTGGTGGTTGGGGTTCAGCAGCCCCGCCGACGGCGTGACGATGCCGTGGCGGTCCGCGTCGGGGTCGTTGGCGAAGGCGACGTCGAAGCGGTCCTTGAGGTCGGTGAGCCGCGCCATCGCATACGGCGAGGAGCAGTCCATGCGGGTCTTGCCGTCCCAGTCGAGCGGCACGAAGCGGAAGGTCGGGTCGATCTCGGCGTTGACGATCTCCAGGTCGAGGCCGTAGCGCTCCGCGATCCGCTCCCAGTAGCGCAGGCTCGCGCCGCCGAGCGGGTCGACGCCGAGCTTGAGGCCCGCGTCGCGGATCGCGTCGAGGTCGATGACGGCGCCGAGGTCGTCGACGTAGGCGGTCACGTAGTCGCGGCGGCGCACCTCGGCCTCGTCATAGGCCACGCGCCTGACGCCGTCGAGCCCGGACTCGAGCAGCGCGTTGGCGGCGTCCTCGATGCCGCCCGTGACGTCGGTGTCGGCCGGGCCTCCGTGCGGCGGGTTGTACTTGAAGCCGCCGTCGCCGGGCGGGTTGTGCGACGGCGTGACCACGATCCCGTCGGCGGTGCCGCGGCCGCCGCCGCGGTTGTGGGTGAGGATCGCGTGCGAGATCACCGGGGTCGGGGTCGGCCCGTCGCCGGCGGCGAGCACGACATCGACGCCGTGCGCGCCCAGAACCTCGACGATCGTGCGCGTGGCCGGCTCGGACAGCGCGTGCGTGTCGCGGCCGAGGAAGAGCGGGCCGTCGATCCCCTTCGCGTCGCGATGGCGGCAGACCGCCTCGGAGATCGCGAGCACGTGCGCCTCGTTGAACGTGCGGGCCGTCGCGGTGCCGCGGTGGCCGGAGGTGCCGAAGCTCACGCGCTGGCTGGACTCGGCGGGGTCGGGCTGCTCGTCGTGGTACGCGGCGAGCAGCGCATCGACGTCGATCAGGGAGGAGGGGCCCGGCAGCTCGCCGGCGTGCGGGTCGACGCTCATGCCCGCGAGTGTGCCACGGGGGCCTGCGGGGCCGCCCGCCTCATGCGGCGCCCTCCTGCGCCGGGTCGAGCGCGACGACGACCTTGACGTCGTCGGGGCGGCGGTCGAGCACCTCCTCCCAGCGCTCGAGCGGGACGCGGCGGGTGATCAGCGCGCGCAGCCAGTCGCGGTCGGCGCGCGCGAGCGCTTCCACGGCGTCCTCGTAGTGACGCCGGGCGGCGTTGACGGAGCCGAACACGACATCGTTCTCGAGCACCATGCTGCGATTCAGGCCGGCGATGTCGAGCTGGATCGAGCGCTCGCCCGAGGAGACGCCGGTGAGGCAGACGATGCCGTTGTGGGCGGTGGCGCCCAGGGCGTCGACCACGACCTCGCCCACCCCGGTGGCCTCGACCACGATGTCGACCTTGCCCGCGGCCTTGACGCCGTCGGAGTGGTAGGTCGCGCCGAGGCGGCGGACGAGCTCGGGCTTCGGGCCCTCGGTCACCTGGTCGACGACGTGGACCTCGTGCCCGCGCTGGACCGCCAGCAGCGCCGCGAGCAGGCCGATCGGGCCCGCGCCGGTCACGAGCACGCGATGGGCGTCGAAGCAGGCGCGTCCCCCGATCCGGTCGATCTGCTCCCACGCCTTGCTCACGACGCTCGTCGGCTCGACCAGCACGCCGACGTCCTCGAGGGCCGCGTCGATGCGGACCGCGAAGTCCGGCTCCACGCGCCAGCGCTCGGAGCCGTAGCCGTGCAGCTCCTTGATCCCGCGCTCGGTGTAGCGGCCGTTGCGGCAGAAGTCCCACTCGCCGCGGGCGCAGCAGGCGCACGGCACGGGGTCGGGGCGGCGGACGATGCCGACGACGAGGTCGCCGGGGCTGAGGCCCGCATCTTCGGGGCACTCGCGCACGCGCCCGAGCGACTCGTGGCCGAGCACGAGGCGCTCCTCGCCCTCCGGCGCCCAGCCGTAGTGGCCGCGGATCAGCTCGCCGTCGGTCCCGCAGATGCCGAGCGCGAGCCCGTCGACGAGCACCGAGCCCGCGCTCGCGTCCGGCTCCGGGACGTCGTCGAGGCGGGCGGAGCCGGCCTGGCCGGGGATCAGCGTGATCGCGCGCATGTGCGACAGAGTAGGCGTGGGATGCTCCTCGTGTGACGCCGCGGGGGAACGCGTGGCGGCCGGCGCCGCCTAGGTCCGGCGGAGCGGCGCGTCGTCGACGAACAGGTCGGCGATCAGCTGATCGTCGCCTGGCCCGGCGCGGTAGGGCTCGAGGTCGGTGATCCCAGCCTCGGCCAGCACCTCGTCGTCGATCAGCGTCCGGCCGGTGGACTCGCGCGCCGGCCTGGTGACGACCAGGTAGGCGGAGTCGGCGTAGATCTGCGGCGTCCGCGCCTTGCCCATCGCCTCGTCGCCCCCGAGCAGGTTCTGGACCGCGGCGGTCGCGATGATCGTGCGCGGCCACAGCGTGTTGGCCGCCACGCCGGCCTCGCGCAGCTCCTCCGCGGCGCCGAGCGTGAGCAGGCTCATGCCGTACTTCGAGAGCGTGTAGGCGGCGTGGCCGCCGAGCCAGCGCGGCTCGAGGTTCAGCGGCGGCGAGAGCGTGAGGATGTGGCCGTTGTCGGAGCGCTTGAGGTGCGGGATGCAGGCGCGGATGGCGAGGAAGGTGCCGCGCACGTTGATGTTCTGCATCAGGTCGTATCGCTTGGGCTCCGTCTGCTCGATCGGCGTGAGCGAGATCGCGCTCGCGTTGTTGACGAGGACGTCGATCCCGCCGAAGCGCTCGGCCGCCTGCTCGACCGCGCCGGCCACGGAGTCGGGGTCGCGCACGTCGCCGACGATCGGCAGCGCGGTGCCGCCTGCGGCCTCGATCTCCTCCGCCGCCGTGTAAATCGTGCCGGGGAGCTTCGGGTGGGGCTCCGCGGTCTTGGCGAGGAGGGCGACGTTGGCGCCGTCACGCGCGGCGCGCACGGCGATCGCGAGGCCGATGCCGCGGCTCCCGCCCGTGATGAACAGCGTCCTGCCTGCCAGGCCTTCGGCCATGTGTCTGAGTCCTCCAGGTTCGTGAGAAGCGGCAACCCAAGATGCCGAGAGCCGCGTTCAGCGCGCGTCCGCCCGTAAGAGGTGAGCGACGGGACTCGAACCCGCGACCGCCTGGACCACAACCAGGAGCTCTACCAACTGAGCTACGCCCACCACGGCGTCCTGCCGGTCACATGGTACGCAGCGTCCGGCGGTGACGGGCTCGCGCCGCCGCGTCAACTGGTAGGAAGGAGGTGTGCCCCAGGCCTTCGACCCCACCCCACCGCCCGCCGCAGCGCCCGACGCGCCCCGCCGCTGGTGGGGGCGCCACGGTGCCGAGTTCCGCTGGCAGGCCGAGCTCGCGCGCCTGATGCTCGACCCCGTCTACGCCGGCAGGGGCGTCCCCCGCGGCAACGGCGGGCCGGTGATGCTGGTCCCGGGCTTCCTGGCCGGCGACTCGTCGATGTCGGTGATGGCGGGCTGGCTCGAGCGAATGGGCCATACGCCGCATCGGTCGGGCATCGCCTGGAACGTCGGCTGCTCGGACCGCTGCCTCGACGCGCTCGAGGTGCGGGCGGAGAAGATCTTCGCGGAGTCGGGGCGCCCGCTCGCCCTGATCGGTCACAGCCGCGGCGGGCACTTCGCCAAGGCGCTCGGCCACCGCCGCCCCGACCTCGTCTCGCGCGTGATCTCGCTGGGGGCCGGGCTCGACACCGCGTTCGACATCTCGATTCCCACCCGCGCCGCGGTGGCCGCGGTGCGCTGGGTGCACGTCCAGACGACCGATCGCGTGGCGCGCAACGGGTGCTTCACCGACACCTGCCGCTGCCGCTTCACGGAGGACTTCGCGGGCGAGTTCCCCGCCTCGGTGCCGCTGACCTCGATCTACAGCCGGGGCGACGGCGTCGTCTGGTGGGAGGCCTGCACCGTGCCGTATGCGCGCAACGTCGAGGTCAGCGGGAGCCACATCGGCCTCGCCTTCAACCGCAAGGCCTACCGCGTCATCGGCGACGCGCTCGTGCCGTAGCGGTTACGGCTGCGGCCGCGGCTGGTCCAGAGCCGCCCGGGCCGCTTCCTGCGCAACGAGCTGGCGCATCGGCAACGGCGACGCGAACAGCGGCGTCGCGACGCGCCGCCGCCCGATGCAGCGGGGGCAGTGCTCCGGCGCCATGAAGCTCGCGCGGGGAGCGCGGAGCGACAGATGGCAGACGGGACAGTTCAGGTAGGACACAGGCCTTCGAATGTAGGCCCGGTCGCGCGAAACGCAACGTACGCACGCGGACGCGGGAGCCCGCTCAGGCTCGGGAGTAGTCTCAGTCCATGACTCCGATCCCCGGCGAACCGCTCGAGACCAAGGCCCCGGAGCTGATCACCAGCGACGGTCGCAAGGTCAAGCTCAAGATCCCCGGCTTCACCCCGCCGCCTGCGCCCCGCCGCACCGAAGAGCGCGGCAGCGCCGAGCCGCCCCGCGACGATCCGCGGCCGCTGATCCACCCGGACCACATCGGGCCCTAGCGGGGCCGCACGGCTTCACCAGGGCGCCGGCGCGTAGTCCTTGAGGAACACGCCGTGGACATCCTCGCCCGCCTCGCCGCGGACGATCGGGTCGTAGACCCGCGCCGCGCCGTCGATCAGGTCGAGCGGTGCGTGGAACCCCTCCTCGGCGAGCCGCGTCCTGGTCGGGTGCGGGCGCTCGTCGGTGATCCAGCCCGTGTCGACGCTGGTCATCAGGATGCCCGCGGAGCGCAGTTCCTTCGCGCTCGTGCGCGTGAGCATGTTGAGCGCGGCCTTGGCCATGTTCGTGTGCGGATGGCCGGGCCCCTTGTAGCCGCGGCTGAACTGGCCCTCCATCGCCGAGACGTTCACGACGTAGCTCCGTCGCGCCGCCGATGCCTCCAGCGCGGCGCGCAGCCGGCTGATGAGGATGAACGGAGCGGTCTGGTTGCAGAGCTGGACCTCGAGCAGCTCGACCGCGTCGACCTCGTCCACCACCTGGCTCCAGCTGTTGTACGGGTGGGGGTCGGGCACGAGGCCGCCGGCGTCGATCGCCATCCCGGCCGCCACACGCTCCGCCGACGCGGAGCCGGCGGTCAGCGCGAGCGCGGTCAGCACCTGCGGCGTGGGCGACCAGTGGCCGTTCGAGAGGCCGGCGGCGGGCTCGGTGCGGCCGAGGGTCAGGACCTCCGGCAGCGACCCGCTCGGCAGCGGCGCCTGCGCGGCCCTGGCGAGGTGGGCGTACGCCGCAGGTGAGCGGCGCACGGTCTGGGCGGCGTTGTTGACGAGGATGTCGAGCGGGCCCTGGCCCGCGACCTCGTCGGCGAGCGCGATCACCTGGCCGGGGTCGCGCAGGTCGATGCCGACGATGCGCAGGCGATCGAGCCAGTCCGCGCTGTCGTTCATCGCGGTGAAGCGCCGGGCCGCGTCCTCGGGGAAGCGCGTCGTGATGGTCATGTGCGCGCCGTCGCGCAGCAGCCGCAGGGCGATGTACATGCCGATCTTCGCTCGCCCGCCGGTGAGCAGGGCGCGGCGCCCGGTCAGGTCCGTGCGCGCGTCGCGGCGCTCGTGGTTGCGCGCGGCGCAGGCGGGACAGAGCTGGTGGTAGAAGGCATCGACGTCGCGGTAGCGCTGCTTGCAGCTGTAACACGCGCGAGCGCGCATGAGCGTGCCCGCGCGGCTGCCGTGCGCGCTCGAGGTGAGGGCGAGCCCCTGGGTCTCGTCGTCGATCCGCCCGGGCGCCGCGGTCGCGGTCGCGGCGGTCACCGCGTCGTCGTTGGCCCGGACCGCCGCGCGCCGCTGCGCCCGGCGCTGTTCCTTGACGGTCTTGAACAGCCCGCCGACCGCGCGCCGGACCTCGACCGCGTCGGGATGCTCCGTCGGGAGCTGCTCGACCTCGGCCAGGACGCGCAGCGCGTCGGCGAGGCGGTCGGAGTCGATGCCGTCCATCCCTAG
>JBDTMF010000140.1:0-11180 GCA_039934455.1 Solirubrobacteraceae bacterium | reverse complement strand
GGCTACATCGACGACGTGATCGTCCCGCACGAGACGCGCCCGAAGGTCATCGCCGCGTTCGAGACGCTGCTCACCAAGCGCGTCCAGGGCCCGAAGCGCAAGCACGGCAACATCCCGCTCTAGCACCGGGTTAGAGTCGGCGGATGCTCTCCCGCCGGCAGTTCCTCGCACGTTCGGGCGCCACGGGCGCCGCTCTCGTGTTCGCCCCCGACGCGCTCGCCGCGCCGAAGCTGCTGCGCGGCGGCAAGTTCACGAGCGGCGTCATCTCCGGCGACCCCACCCCGACCGGGATCACGTTGTGGACGCGCGTCGACGGCGCCGGCGGGACCGGCGGCGTGCGGCTCGAGGTCGCCCGCGACCGCGGCTTCCGCCACGTGGTCGCCCACCGGACGCTGACCGCTCGTGAGCGAGCCGACCACGCCGTCAAGGCCCGGATCGGCGGCCTCAAGCCCCACGAGCGCTACTACTACCGCTTCGAGACCAAGGGCGAGGACAGCCCGGTCGGCCGCTTCCAGACCGCGCTCCCCAAGGACTCGCGCGAGACCGTGCGCTTCGCGTTCTTCTCCTGCCAGGAGTACTCGTTCGGCTACTTCAACGCGCACGCCCGCCTGGCGCACGAGGACGTCGACTTCGTCGTCAACCTCGGCGACTACATCTACTCCGACGTGTCGCTCGCGCCGCCGCTCGGCGTCCGCGACCCGAAGTTCGTGCTCTCCGGCGGCTTCAGCGCGGTGACCAAGGACGAGTACCGCGACCGCTACAAGCGCTACCGCGAGGACTCGTCGCTGCGCAAGATGCACGCGCAGTTCCCGATGATCTCGCTGTGGGACGACCACGAGGTCCAGAACGACTACGCGGGCGGCGATCCGGCGGGCGGCGGGGTGACCGGCGATCCCTACTCGCCCGCCCGCCGCAATCTGGCCTACGACGTCTTCTTCGAGCAGATGCCGACCTTCCCGGTCCGCCGCAGCGGCCACCGGCTCTACCACTCGGCGCGCTTCGGCCGCATGGTCGACCTGTTCGTGCTCGACGAGCGCCAGTACCGCGCCGCGCAGCCGTGCGGCGACGCCCGCGGCCCGGCCTGCGACGAGCTGGGCAACCCGCGCCCGTTCCTCGGCGCGCAGCAGCTGGCGTTCGCGCGCGGCGGCATCAAGCGCTCGAAGGCGGCCTGGAAGGTGATCGCCAACGAGGTCGTGATGATGCCGATCAAGGTCACGACCGAGACCTTCGACGCCTTCGACGCGTGGCACGGCTATCCCGTCGAGCGCGAGGCGCTGCTGCGGACGGTCAAGGGCGTGGACGACGTCGTGTTCATCACCGGCGACTACCACGCGTTCATCGCCGGCGACGTCCAGACCGCCGACGGCAGGACGGTGGCGACGGAGTTCGTCGGCGGCTCGGTGTCGAGCTCGACCGAGCCCGAGATCAACTCGATCATCAAGCTCCCCGGCTGGGGCACGCCCGACGCGCCGGCCATGCCGCCCGACGAGCTCGCCCGCCGCAAGGCCGCCAACCCCTGGTACGCGGAGCTCGACTACCTGCACCACGGCTACGTCGTCTGCGAGGCCTCCAAGTCCTCGTTCAAGGCGACCTTTCGTAAGCTCCAGACCGTGCGCCGCCGCTCCACCGCGCTCGCCTCGTCGAAGACCTACACCGTCAAGCGCGGCCACGCCGGGCTGTGAACCGTCGCCCGCGACTGGAGCTCCACGGCTCGAACGCCTCCCCCGAGGAGGCGGCCGCCGTGATCGCGGCGATCGAGCAGTTCCTGCGCGACACCGTCCCGCCGCCGGCCCCGCCCGCCGAGGTCGAGAACGAGTGGCTGCGCACGTCGCGGCTCGAGGCCGTCGAGCGGGACCCCGGCCCGGGCGGGTGGGGATAGATCCCTCAGCCGACGCGGACGCGGACCGTGGAACGCCCACGAGCGGTTCGCGGCCTTGCCGGCGGGCGTCGCGCAGGCCCGGACTGCGTAGGTGCCCGCCTGCGCCGGAGCCGCACCGGCCGCCGCCGCAGCGACGAGCGTGAGGGCCAGGATCCGGCGCATCGAGGCACGCAGGGTGCGCGGGGCTAGCTGAGACCGGGGGTTTCCGGCAGATGGGGCGCGCGCAGCCCGTAGCCGTGCAGCCGCGTGCGATCGCCGTACTCGATCACCGTCAGGCTCGCGTTGGCCGGAGGCGCCAGCCGGCGGGGGTCCGCGCGGGTCAGGTGGGCGGTGGCGGCGCGGATGCCGCCGCCGTGGGTGACGACGATCGCGTCCTCCCCCTGCAATTCGTCCACTGCGGCCGCGACGCGGGCCTGGAGCTCGGCGAACGTCTCCGCGTTCGGCGGAGCGAGCTCACCCCGCTGCCACGCGGCGACGTCGGCGGGATCGAGCTCATCGAGCGTGTGGCCGGCCCAGTCGCCGATGTCGATCTCGCGCCAGCGCCGGTCGGTCGGCGCGCCGCCGAGCCCGAGCGCCTCCGCCGTCTGCACCGCGCGTGTGAGGTCGGAGGACAGCCTGCGCTCAGGGATGCTGTCGAGGAACGGCCGCAGCGCGGCGGCCTGCTCGCGGCCGAGCGGGGACAGCGGCGGGTCGGCCTGTCCCTGGAGCCGGTGCTCGGCGTTCCACGTCGACTCGCCGTGGCGGATCAGGAAGAGGGAGCTCACCGGCCGACAGCATGGCGGCTCGTCACCTCGAACAGCTGCGTGCGCACCCCGCTGCGCCGCTTCGGGAAGGTCGAGCGAGGCGCCGAGCCGAGCGCCCGCAGCCTCGGGTCCGCGCGCAGCCAGGCGCGCCACTCGCGCGTGCCAGTCCGCCACCCGCGGGTCCGCGACGGTCCCGAGCGGCATGAGGAACAGCGCTGCCGCGACGGCCCGGGACATGCCGCGCACCCTCGCACCGGATTCCCCACTCCGGCGCTGCGCGACAACGAATGGCAACAGGTCCTAAAGACAGGCGCCGGATACCATGGCGCGCCGCCATGTTCAGCAAGGTCCTCGTCGCCAACCGTGGAGAGATCGCCGTGCGCGTGATCCGCGCGCTCGACGAGCTCGGCATCGCCACCGTCGCCGTCTACTCCGAGGCCGACCGCGACGCGCAGCACGTCAAGCGCGCCACCGAGGCCTACCTGCTCGGCCCCGGGCCGGCCGCCGAGTCCTACCTCAAGGTCGACAAGCTGCTCGAGGTGATCGAGGAGTCCGGCGCCGAGGCCGTGCACCCCGGCTACGGCTTCCTGGCCGAGAACGCCGCCTTTGCCGGCGCGCTCGAGGAGAAGGGGATCACCTTCATCGGCCCGCCCGCCTCCGCGATCGAGGCGATGGGCTCCAAGACCCGCGCCCGCGAGCTCATGCAGGGCGCCGGGGTCCCGATCGTGCCCGGCACCACCGAGGCGGTCGCGACGCTCGAAGACGCGAAGACGATCGCCGAGGAGATCGGCTACCCGATCGCCGTCAAGGCCGCCGGCGGCGGTGGCGGGAAGGGCTTCCGCGTCGCGCTCGAGCCCGAGAAGCTCCAGGAGGCCTTCGAGGGCGCCGCGCGCGAGGGCGAGAAGTTCTTCTCCGACGACACGGTCTACCTCGAGCGCTACCTGCCCGACCCGCGCCACGTCGAGGTCCAGGTGCTCGCCGACAAGGAGGGCAACACGATCCACCTCGGCGAGCGTGACTGCTCGATCCAGCGTCGCCACCAGAAGCTGATCGAGGAGTCCCCCGCCCCGCTGGTCGACGGCGAGCTGCGCGAGAAGATCGGCAAGATCGCCGTCGACGCCGCCAAAGCCGTCGGCTACCACTCCGCCGGCACGATCGAGGGCCTGCTCCAGGACGGCGAGTACTTCTTCCTCGAGATGAACACGCGCGTGCAGGTCGAGCACTGCGTGACCGAGGCCGTCTCGGGCATCGACATCGTGCGCGAGCAGATCCTGATCGCCGCGGGCGAGCCGCTCTCCTACACCCAGGAGCAGGTCGACCTGCGCGGCCACGCGATCGAGTGCCGCATCAACGCCGAGGACGCGTCGAAGAACTTCGCCCCCGCCCCCGGGCTCGTCGCCCACTACCGCGAGCCCGCCGGCCCGGGTGTGCGCGTCGACTCGGGCGTGCTCTCCGGCTCTGAGATCACCCCGCTCTACGACCCGATGGTGGCGAAGCTGATCGTCTGGGACGTCGACCGCGAGCGCGCCACCCGGCGCATGCTGCGCGCGCTCGACGAGTTCGAGATCGAGGGCGTCACGACCCTGATCCCGTTCCACAAGGCGATCATGGCCTCCGAGCAGTGGCAGAGGGCCGAGACCTGCCGCGACCTCATCGAGGACCGCAAGTGGCTCAAGCAGCTCGCCCAGCCCAAGCCCTCCAAGCCTGCCGAGGACGAGCCCGAGCCGGTCGAGCGCACCTACACCGTCGAGGTCTCGGGCAAGCGCTTCGACGTCACCGTCCACGGCGAGCCGATGGTCGCCCCGACCAACGGCGCCGCGCCCGCCCAGGCGCGCAAGCCGGCCCGCAGCGACCGCGCGAAGTCGAGCGGCGGCGGCGGGGCCGACGAGCTGACCTCCCCGCTCCAGGGCAACATGTGGAAGGTGCTGGTGGAGAAGGGCGCGACGGTCGAGGAGGGCCAGCTCATCTGCATCATCGAGGCGATGAAGATGGAGAACGAGATCACCGCCCACAAGGGGGGCACGATCGAGGACCTCCCGATCACGGCGGGCGCCGCGGTCAAGAGCGGCGACCTGCTCGCCGTCATCAAGTGACCCCGCCGGTGCGGGTCGCCGGGCCGCAGGACGCGATGATCGTCGGCCGGCTGCTGGCCGACTTCCGTCCCCACACGGGCCGTGACTGGCCGCCCGAGGCGACGGTGCGCGCGAGCGCGGAGCGGCTGATCGTCCGTGACGACCCGGAGTACCTGCTGGGCGGCGAGCCCGCGATGGGGGCCGACTAGGGAGCGGGCGCCTCGCCGGTCACGCGCGCCGGCTGCCCGCGCACGAGCATCCCGGGCGGCACGCTGCGGGAGACGACGGCGCCCGCCCCGACGAGCGCGCCCTCGCCGATCTCGACGCCCGGCAGGATGACGGCGGCGCAGCCGATGCGGCAGCCGCGGCGCAGCACGACCTCGGTCGGCTCGCCGCTGCGGCGCCCTCCGGTCGGGTCGTCGACCGTGACCGCGAGGCTGGCGATGAAGACGTCGTCCTCGATCCGCGTGGCGGGCGAGATGCCGACGCCGCTCATGATCCGGACCCGGTCGCCGACCACGGCCCCGCGCCCGACCCCGCTGGCGTGCCCGATCACGCTCTCGGCGCCGATCACCGCGCCCTCGCGGATCAGCGCGTGGTCGGCCACCACCGCCCCGGGCCCGATCCGGGCGCCCGCGCACACGACGGCGGCGCACCCGACCGCGGCGCCCGCGCCGATCACCGCCGCCTGCGGGATGCCCTGCGGCCACGCCGAGTGGCGGCCGAGGCGGGGCGGCCTGCCGATGACCGCGCCGTGGTCGATCTCGCAGCCCGGCTCGAGCACCGTGCCGTCGTAGAGCACGACGTTGGCGCCGAGGACCACGTCCTCGCCGATCACGACATCGTCGCCCGCCATCAGGTTGTGCCCCCGCTCCGACGGCCGCAGCGTCATGCGCCCCCCACCTCGATCACGACACGGGTCTCGCATCCGAACCAGCGCACCTGCTCGTGGACCACGTCGAAGCCGAGCTCGAGGCGGCCCGCGCCCGGCGCGGTCACCGCGACCGGGACGATGCACTCGTCGCCGGGCGCCACTGCGGCCGGGAAGGGCGAGCGGTGGCCGTCGTGGACGAGCACCTCGCCCTCGCCGTCGCGCCAGTGGTAGGACATCCGGATCTCCGGCGGAAGCTCGGTCCCGCCCGGCCACGTCGCGCTCCCGAGGTTGCGTACGGCGACGAGGACGTTGCGCGTCTCGCCCGCCAGCATGCGGTGGTCGCGCTCGAGCAGCCGGATCGAGGCGCGGTAGTCGGCCTCCGACAGCGCCGCGCGCGCCCGGTGCGCCTCGTAGTCCGCCCGCAGCCCGACCTCCACGGGTCCCCGTGCGGGACCGGGTGCGGCGCCGGCCGGCGCGTCGAGGACCGCAGACAGGCGCTCGCGGTCCTCGGGCGGGACCGCGGCGAGCGGCAGCCGCGCGTGGCGCTCGGGCAGGTAGTAGCGCTCATTGAGCTCGCCGCCGCCGGGCGCGGTCAGCCCGGGGCGCAGCGCGACGTAGCGGCGCGCCTTCTCGGCCCGCTCGGACTCGGACAGCAGCACGCCGTCGAGGTGGTAGACCGGCGCCTCGACGTAGCGCGCCGGCAGCATCGGCCACGCCCCCGAGTGCGTGCGGCCCTCGAACCACAGGTGGTCGTCGTTGCGCAGCAGCCGGTTGTGGAAGTCCGGCGCCCACGGCAGCTCGTCCAGCCAGTGCTCCGGGTCGGGCCAGACCCAGCGCACGGGCAGCCAGTACTGGCGGATGGCGGGGTCGGCGCACAGCTCGGGCAGCGCCGCGACGAGCGCCGCGCTCGGGACCTCGTCGCCCGCCAGCGTCAGCACCCACTCGCCCGCGCACTGGCGATGCAGCCAGCCGGGCGCGAGGTCCTGGCCGGTGTGCTCGAAGCGCAGGAGCCGGTCGGCGATCTGCTCGTAGGCGCCGAGCCGGTCGAGCTCCACGCGGTGGTCGACGGCGATCACGAACTCGTCGGCGACCGCGCGCAGCGGCGCCAGCAGCGCCGCGATCCGCGGCGCCGGATCGTTGGTGGGAACGAGGACGCTGAGGGTCAACCCGCGACCGCGACGACGTTCTCCGCGTGGATCCGCTTCTGCGCGCCCGTCCGCCGCGCGAGCGGGAGCGGGGCCGCGGCGCCGCGGTCGCGCAGCGCCTCCAGGTAGGCGCGATCCTCGCGCAGGATCGCCGCCGCGCGCGTGCCGTCGATCGCGCCGCCGTGCCCGGGGACGACGTGCGCGGCCTGCTCGACCACCGGCTCGAGCCGGTCGAGTGTCGCGAGGTACGCGCTCAGCGAGCCGCCGTCGGAGATCATCGGGATCTCGAGCCGCGAGAGGTAGTCGCCGACGATCAGCACGCTTGCCCACGGGACCCAGATCGCCATCCCGTCGGCGGTGTGGCCCTCGGTCGCGTGCAGCTCGAGCTCCTGCTCGCCGAGGTCGCAGCGGCCGGGGACGGGCAGCGCCTGCGGGCCCGGCAGGCCCAGCGGACCGGGCCGCTCCATGTAGTTGTCCTCGTCGAAGTCGCGTAGCTTGCGCTGGGCGTCGCCGGGCTCGTTGCGCAGCCGCAGCGCGGTCGACTCCGAGACGCCAAGCGGCGCCTCCGGGAACGCGTACCGGCCGAGCAGGTGATCCCAGTCCGCGTGCGTGGCGAGCAGCCCGACGACGCGGAACGCCGCCTGCTCGGCGACCGCCGGCAGGATCTCGAGCTCGTCCGGGAGGACGGGCGAGTCGACGCAGAACGCCTCCTCGCCGGAGCGGACCAGCGTGCACGTCGTCTGCCAGAAGCGCGACGTGACGACGAAGACGTCCGGGTGCAGCCCGACCGCCCGCACGACCCTGCGGCGCCTACGCGGCGCCGAGCAGCTTGGCCGCCTCGAGGAGCGTCTTCACCTCGGCGGTCGGCTTCTTCTGGCTGGAGTCGAGCTGCTCCTTGTTGCGGTTGACCCAGATCACGGGGACCTTGGCCTTGATGCACGGCTCGACGTCGTAGTAGTAGTCGGACGCCACGTGGACCCAGCCCTTCTTGCCGCCCATGCGGCGCTCGCACTCCTTGAAGTGCGCGGGGTCGGGCTTGTAGGAGCGGACCTGCTGCGCGGTCACGACGAGGTCGAAGTCGACCTTGAAGTGACGGCGCGTCTCGCCCAGCAGCTTGTCGTCGACGTTCGCGATCAGCCCGATCTCGAACTTCTTCTTGAAGCGCTCGAGCTGCGTGTTGGTCTCCTTGAACGGAGGCCAGCGCTTGACGGAGTCGGGCAGGAACCCGGAGCGCGAGGGCTCGAGCGGCCAGCCGAGCTGCTTGGAGATCTGCACGGCGGTGCGGCGCAGGACCTCGGCGTAGAGCTCGTAGGACCCGCTCTTGATCTCCTTCTGGGTCTCCTTGAAGAGGTGGACGAGCTCGTCGCGGGAGATCGTGTACCCGTCGCGCTCGGCCTCCTTGGAGAAGGCCTCGTAGATCCCGGTATCGGAATCGATGAGGGCTCCGTAGACGTCGAAGCTGACGAAGGTGACTTCCTTGGGGAGCGGC
The DNA here is from genome assembly GCA_039934455.1 of Solirubrobacteraceae bacterium. GTDB lineage: Bacteria > Actinomycetota > Thermoleophilia > Solirubrobacterales > Solirubrobacteraceae > DASQFQ01. The sequence continues at coordinate 2,978 of JBDTMF010000140.1, read as the reverse complement.
ATGCGGCCGTGCATTGTGACAGGCCTTTCTTCTAGAGTCCGCCGCCCGCATGGACCTCCTCGAGTACCAGGGCAAGCAGCTCTTCGCGCGCCACGGCGTCCCGGTGCCCTCCGGCGCCCCCGCCTCGACGGTCGAGCAGGCGGTCGCCGCCGCCGACGAGATCGGCTACCCGTGCGTGATCAAGGCGCAGGTGCTGATCGGCGGCCGCGGGAAGGCCGGCGGCATCAAGGTCGCGCAGGACCGCAGCGAGGCCGAGGAGCACGCCCGCGCGATCCTCGGGATGGACATCCGCGGCTTCACCGTGCACGAGGTGTGGGTCGAGGCGGCGTCCGACATCGCCTCCGAGTACTACGCCTCGATCGTCTTCGACCGCGCGGCCAAGAAGACGCTCGTGATGCTCTCGACCCAGGGCGGGATGGACATCGAGGAGGTCGCCGACAACGACCCGGACGCGATCGCCCGGCTGCACGTGGACCCGCTGCTCGGCTTCCAGGACTTCCACGCGCGCCGGCTCGCGTTCGAGGCCGGCGTCGACGCCGACGTCGTGCGCCCGCTCGGCGCGCTGCTCAGCCGGCTCTATGACGCGTACGCCTCCGAGGAGGCGATGCTCGTCGAGGTCAACCCGCTGATCGTCACGAGCGACCGCAAGGTGATGGCGCTCGACGCCAAGGTCACGCTCGACGACAACTCGCTGTTCCGCCACCCCGACAACGCCGAGCTGCGCGATGCCGGCGGCGAGGACCCGCAGGAGCAGATGGCCAAGGAGCGCGGCCTCACCTACGTCAAGCTCGACGGCAACGTCGGCATCCTCGGCAACGGCGCCGGGCTCGTGATGTCGACGCTCGACGTGGTGGCCCAGGCCGGCGGCAAGCCCGCGAACTTCCTCGACGCAGGCGGCGGCTCCAAGGCGGAGGCGATCACCCAGGCGGTCGAGGTGATCCTCTCGGACGAGAAGGTCACCGCCGTGCTGTTCAACATCTTCGGCGGCATCACCCGCTGCGACGAGGTCGCCAAGGGGCTGATCGAGGCATTCGCCCAGATCAAGCCGACCGTGCCCTTCGTGGTCCGGCTCGACGGCACCAACGACGAGGAGGGCCGGCGCCTGCTCGCCGAGGCTAACCTCCCCAACGTCCACGCCGAGTCGACGATGCTCGGCGCCGCCAAGCGCGTCGTCGAGCTGGCGGGCGGGTCGCCGAGCGGCGGCGGCGAGCCCGAGGGCGAGACCGTCCCCCCCGGCGAGGGCACCGAGACCGAGATGGGCGCGGCCGACACGCGAACGGAGGCGGCGAGCGAAACGGTGGCGAGCCCCCAGGGAGAGACAGGCTGATGGCGATCCTGGTCGACGAGGGCACGAAGCTCTGCGTCTCGGGCATCACCGGGCGCGAGGGCACGTTCCACGCGATGAACAACCGCCGCTACGGCACCCAGGTCGTCTCGGGCGTCACCCCGGGCAAGGGCGGCCAGGACGTCGAGGGCGTCCCCGTCTTCAACACCTTCCACGACGCGGTCGCCGAGACCGGCGCGAACACGGCCATGATCTTCGTGCCGCCGCGCTTCGCCGCCGACTCGATCCTCGAGGCCGAGGACGCGGGCATCGCGCTCGTCGTCGCGATCACCGAGGGCATCCCCGCCCACGACGAGCTGCGCGTCTTCAACCACCTGCTCGGCAACCCGAACTGCCGCCTCGTCGGCCCCAACTGCCCCGGGATCCTCTCGCCCGGCAAGGCCAACGTCGGGATCATCCCCGCGTCGTTCTTCAAGGAGGGCAACGTCGGCGTCGTCTCGCGCTCCGGGACGCTGACCTACCAGATCGGCAACGAGCTGGCCCAGGGCGGCTTCGGCAACTCGAGCATCGTCGGCATCGGCGGCGACCCCGTTCCCGGCTCGAGCTTCATCGACATCATCGAGCTGTTCGAGGCCGACGAGGAGACCGAGCTGATCGTGATGGCGGGCGAGATCGGCGGCTCCGCCGAGGAGGAGGCCGCGGAGTTCATCGCGGAGCACGTGAGCAAGCCGGTCGTCGCGTACATCGCCGGCTTCACGGCGCCGCCCGGCAAGACGATGGGCCACGCGGGCGCGATCGTCTCGGGCACCAAGGGCACGGCCGCGGCGAAGGCGGAGGCGCTCGAGGCCAAGGGCGTGCGGGTCGGCCGCACGCCGACCGAGGTCGCCGAGATCGCCGCCGAGATCGCCGGCTCGCTCGCGCGCTGAGCGCACTTCGTCGCGCGCGCCCGCTCCCGCGGAACTCTGGCGGCCGGCGTGCGTTGGACCGGGCAATGCTCCGCCTCCTGATCACGGTCGCCGTCGCCGCACTGGCCCTGCCCGCGGGCGCGGCTGCGCGGCCGGGTGACCTCGACACCGGCTTCCCCGGCGGCGCGCTGCTGCTCGGGCAGCGGGGCGCCCAGTACGCCGGCGCCGCCCTCGCGCTCCAGGGCGACGGGCGGGTGACCGTGGCAGGGCGCGACGGGCGCGGCTTCCTGGTCGTGCGGCGGCGCGCCTCCGGCGGCCCGGACCGCAGCTTCAGCGGCAACGGGCGGCTGACCATCGGCTTCACCGGCGCCACCCGCGCCGGCGCGCGCGACGTCGCGCTGCTGCGCGATGGCCGGATCCTCGTCGCCGGCACCGTCACGCTCGGCGGGGTGACGCGCTTCGCGGTCGCGCGGCTCGAGCCCGGAGGCAACCTCGACCCGAACTTCGGCACCGACGGCGTGGCGGTGGTCGGGCCGCCCGGCGCGCAGCTGGAGACGATGGCGCTGCAGCCCGAGGGCGAGCTCGTGCTCGCCGGCTCGGTCCCGGCCGGCGCCCGGCGCTCCGTGCTCGTGATGCGGCTGCTCGCCGACGGCACGCCCGACCCCGGCTTCGGCGCGGGCGGCGCGGTCGACTCGACCGCGGTGAAGCTCGCGGGCCGCGCGCGCGACGTGCTCGTGCTGCCCGACGGGCGGATCGCGCTGGCGGCGGCGGTCGAGCGCGGCCGCCGC
>JBDTMF010000139.1:0-11232 GCA_039934455.1 Solirubrobacteraceae bacterium | reverse complement strand
CTAGCGCGCGGAGACGCGTCCGGCGAGGCCGGTCGGCTCGAACGCGCCGCCGCGGGCGAGGTGGCGCATGCGGATCGTGGTGATGCGGTCGAGCAGCCGCCGCGGTGAGTGGCGGGCGAGGAAGTACTGAATCGTGCCCGCGCGGGTCGTCGCAAGGTCGCGCACCGGGCGCCCGAGCGCCGCGCGGGCGAGAGCTCGCGCGGCGTCCTCGACCCGCTCGGCCGGGACCGCGCCCTCGAGGCCCACGCCGCTCTCCTTCGAGGCGTCGTGGATCCCCGTGCGGATGTAGCCGGGGTAGACGGTCGTGACGCCGATCTCGTCGCCGAACTCGAGCCGCAGCGCGTCCGAGTAGGCGACCAGCCCGCGCTTGCTCATGCAGTAGGCGGTGGCGAAGGGGATCGCGAGCTGGGCGAGGCCGGAGGCGACGTTGACGACGCGCCCGCGCGACTCGCGCAGCGCGGGCAGCGCGGCGCCGGTCACGCGCCAGGGCCCGATCAGGTTGACCTCGAGGACCGCCATGGCGCGCGGCCGGCGGACTGCGGGATCCCGATGCCGGCGTTGTTGATCAGCACGTCGAGGCCGCCGAGCCGCTCGATCGCCGCGGCGGAGCCGATGCCACCGGCGGCGCCGGTGATCAGCACCCGCGCGCTCATAGGGCAACCTCTCGGGTGTTCGGGAAGTTGTTCTCCGAAGTTGGGAGATGGTGAGTGATGGAGCCTGGCCGCAGGCCAGGCGTCCGCTCAGACTGCCCGGACAAGAGAGTCGACCACCGCCGGAGGAGGGCCTCGCTCGCTTGCCCGTGGGAGGGCCCGCGTGAGACCTGCCCCTTCCGGCGGTGAGAGGCACCCAGAGCGGCAACAGGGCGTTGCCCCATCGAGGGCCTGCCTATGAGCACCCGCCACGGTACCTCCCGGTCGACGGCTGTCAACCCAACCCCGATCGGGGAGGAGCGCGCATGGCCGCTATCTGCGGGATCGACTGGGCCAGTGAGTGGCATGACGTCCGGATCAGTGACGCTGCGGGCGAGCCGCTGGGCGAGCGCCGGTTCGCGCACGATGAAGCGGGCATCGAGGCGCTGCTGGTGCTGCTCGCCGAGCACGGCGTTGGGGTCGCGGCGATCGAACGGCCCGACGGGCTCGTGGTCGGCCGGCTGCTGGCCGCCGGGATCGAAGTGCTCGCGATCCATCCCAACCAGGTCAAGGCGGCCCGTGACCGCTACCGCGCGGCTGCCGGCAAGTCTGATCGCTTCGACGCCTTCGTGCTGTGCGAGATCGCGCGCACCGACCGTCACCGCCTGCCGGCCCTCGCCCCCTCGGGCGACGAGACGATGGCACTCAGGGCCTTGGTCCGCACCCGCGAGGATCTCGTCGCCGCGCGCGTCGGCCTCGCCAACCAGCTGCGCGCCCAGCTCGACTGCTTCTGGCCAGGCGCCAAGCGGATCTTCGCCGATGTCGACAGCCCGATCGGCCTCGCGTTCCTGGCCCGCTACCCCAGCCCCAGCGACGCAAGCGGCCTCGGACCCAAGCGCCTGCAGAGCTTTTTGGCCCGCCATCGCTACAGCGGCCGCAAGACCCCCGAAGAGCTCCTGGACCGGCTCCGCAGCGCACCGTCGGCCGTGCTCGGCGAACTCGAAACCGACGCCCGCCGCGCCGCCGTCCTCGGTCTCGTCAACGCACTGGGACCGATCGTCGGTCAGATCCGCGAGCTGACCAGCCAGATCGCCGGTGCCGTCCGAAACCATCCCGACGGACCGATCTTCCTCGCCGTCTTCAGCGATCCCAAGAGCGTCGTCTGCGCCGCCGGCCTGCTCGCCGAGATCGGCGACAACCGCGCCCGCTACCCCCACCGCGACTCCCTCGCCGCCGACGGCGGCCAAGCGCCCGTCGCGATCGAATCCGGCAAACGCAAGAGCGCCGCGTTCCGCTGGGCCTGCGACAAACGCCTGCGCAACCACCTCGCCGTCCTCGCCGACAGCAGCCGCCACCACAACCCCTGGGCCGCCGACATCTACCAACGCGCCCGCGACCGCGGCGCCGACCACCCCCACGCCACCCGCATCCTCGGCCGCGCCTGGACCCGCATCCTCTGGCGCTGCTGGCAAGACCGCGTCCCCTACAACATCAACCAACACCGAGCGGCAACGCGCCACCTCCAGGAAGGAGGTTGACACAGGGCGTCTCACGCCGGCACCGGCTCGGCAGCGCCGCGCGCGCGCTGGGTCAGCTCGAAGTCCGCGGGGTCGAAGCTCGCGGTGCGCTGCCGGAAGCGCCAGGTCCAGTCCGGCCACAGCGTGGCGTTGCGGCCGGTGTCGTCCACGTACCAGCTGGCGCAGCCGGTGTTCCAGACCGTGCTCGCCATGCGCTCGTCGAGGTCGGCGTTGGAGCGCGCCGCGACCTCCGCGCGCACCTGGACCGTGTCGGCGCCGTGGCGAGCCATGTAGCGCAGCGCGTCCATGACGTAGGCCACCTGCGACTCGATCATGTACACCATCGAGGAGTGTCCGAGACCCGTGTTGGGACCGAGCAGCACGAACAGGTTGGGGAAGCCGGGCACGGTCGTGCCGAGATGGGCCTTCATGCTGCCCCGCCAGGCCTCGTCGAGCGTCTTGCCGTCCACGCCGCGCACCATCTTGCCGACGGGCATGTCCGTGACCATGAAGCCAGTGCCGAAGATGATCGCGTCGACCTCGCGCTCCGTGCCTTCGCCGGTGACGATCGAGTGCGCCGTGACCTTCTCGACGCCGCCGGTGAGCAGCTCGACGTTGGGCTTCGACAGCGCCCGGTACCACTTGTTCGAGGGCAGGATGCGCTTGCAGCCGATCGTGTAGTCGGGCGAGACCTTCTCGAGCAGCGCCGGGTCGGAGATCTGGTGGCGCATGTGCCGGCGGGCGATCCGCTCGGGGAGCTTCATCAGCCGCGGGTGCTTCACGAAGCCGAGGACGAGCAGCTCGCGGGCGCTGTACGCGGCTCCGCGCACGAGCTTCTGCAACCACGGGAAGCGCTCGTAGAGCCGCGCCTCGAAGCGCCGGATCGGCCGGCTCGGGTGGGGCATGATCCACGGCGGCGTGCGCTGGAGCACGTACAGCTGCTCGACGTCCTTCTGGATCTCGGGCACGAACTGGATCGCCGACGCGCCGGTGCCGACGACGGCCACCCGCTTGCCCTTGAGGTCGTAGTCGTGGTTCCAGCGCGCGGAGTGGAAGGTCTCGCCCTCGAACGTGTCAAGCCCCTCGAGCGCCGGTGTCTTGGGCTCCGCCAGCGGCCCCATCCCGGCGACGACGACGCGCGCGCGCAGCGGCCCGTGGGAGGTTGCGACGGTCCAGCCGCCGGCCTCCCACTCGACGCCGGTGACGTTGCAGTTCAGCCGCACGTACGGGCGCACGCCGTACTCGTCGGCGACGCGCTGCAGGTAGTCCCTGATCTCGGGCTGGCGCGAGTAGGTGTCGCTCCAGCCGGGGTTGGGGGCGAAGGAGAAGGAGTAGAGGTGCGAGGGGACGTCGCAGGCGCAGCCCGGGTACGTGTTGAAGTGCCAGGTGCCGCCCACATCGTCCCCGCGTTCGAGCACCGTGAAGTCCTCGATCCCCTCCTGCCTCAGGCGGATCGCCATGCCGAGGCCCGAGAAGCCGCTGCCGATGATCGCGATGTCGACGTCGAAGGTGTCCATGTGAGTTACATACTCGTAACCTACACAAGTGTAACATGACCCCGATGCGGATGCAGGCCGGGCAACGCCGCGAGCAGCTGCTCGACGCGACCAAGGCGATCGTTGCGGAGCGCGGCTTCCACGCCGTCTCGATCGAGGCGGTCGCGCGCGAGGCGGGCATCACGCGCCCGATCGTCTATGGCCACTTCCACGACCTCAACGGCCTGCTCGAGGCGCTCGTCGACCGCGAGGCGGCCCGCGCCCTGGAGCAGCTCGTCACCGTCCTCCCCGGCGACCTCGCCCACGGCGACCCGCGCGACACGTTGCTGACCGCGCTGCGCGGGTACCTCGAAGCCGTGCACTCCGATCCCGAGACCTGGCAGCTCGTGCTGATGCCGCCCGAGGGCGCGCCCGCCGTCCTGCACGACCACATCGCGCGCGGCCGCACGGCCGTCGTCGAGCACCTCGCGAACGCCGTCGGGCCGGGCCTCGGCCCGGGCCGCGAGTCGCCCGACCCGGAGTTGCTCGCGCGCACGCTCTCCGCCGTCTCCGACGAGGGCGCGCGGCTGCTGCTGACCGATCCCGACCGCTATCCCGTCGAGCGCGTCGTCGGCTTCGCTCGCTGGTTGATGGCGCAGGTGGCCACATGAGCGGCATCGATCCCGCGCGCCTCGAGCGCCTCAGCACGCACTTCGACCGCTACGTCGAGGACGGCCGCCTGCCTGGCTGGCTCGCCGTCGTGCACCGCGACGGGGAGACCCACACCGAGTGCTCCGGCCGCCGCGACATCGATGCAGGCGCGCCCGTCGAGGAGGACACGCTCTGGCGCATCTACTCGATGACGAAGCCGATCACCTCGGTCGCGGCGATGATGCTGTGGGAGGAGGGGCACTTCGAGCTCAAGGACCCGATCGCGCGCTGGCTGCCCGAGTTCGCCGACATGCGCGTGTTCCGGGGCGGGGCGATGGCGAAGGTCGTGACCGAGCCGGCGCTCGAGCCGATCACGGTCTGGAACCTGCTCACCCACACCTCCGGGCTGACCTACGGCTTCCACCACACCCACCCGGTCGACGCCCTCTACCGCGAGCGCGGCTTCGAGTGGGCCTCGCCGCCAGGGCTGGACCTCACCGCGTGCTGCGCGGAGTGGGCGCGGCTGCCGCTGCTCTTCCAGCCCGGCACCGAGTGGAACTACGGCGTGTCCACCGACGTGCTCGGCCGCCTGGTCGAGGTGATCTCGAGCCAGTCGCTCGACGAGTTCTTCGCCGCCCGCGTGCTCGGCCCGCTCGGGATGGTCGAGACCGGGTTCTCCGCGCGCGAGGCCGACCACGGTCGCCTCGCCGCGCTCTACACGCCCGACCCGGAGACCGGCCGCGCCACCCGCAGCCCGATGTCGGTCGCGGCGATGCGGCCGCCCGAGTTCCTCTCCGGCGGAGGCGGGCTGGTCTCCAGCGCCGCTGACTACCTGCGCTTCACGCGCATGCTGCTCGGCGGCGGCGAGCTCGACGGCGTGCGCCTGCTCAGCCCGCGCACGCTGCGGCTGATGGCGAGCAACCAGCTCCCGGGCCACGCCGACCTCGAGGCGTTCGGGCGCCCGCTGTTCTCCGAGACGACGTTCGACGGCGTCGGCTTCGGGCTCGGCTTCTCCGTCGTCGAGGACCCGGTCGCCGGCCGCTATCCCAGCTCAGCCGGCGAGTTCGCCTGGGGCGGCGCGGCGAGCACCGCGTTCTGGGTCGACCCCGCCGAGCGGATGGTGGTGCTCTTCTTCACCCAGCTGCTGCCGTCGAGCACCTATCCGATCCGCTCCCAGCTGCACCAGCTGGTCCACCAGGCGCTGGTCGACTAGTCACGATGCGCCGATCGCCGCCCACGGGTCGCCGTCGCGCTCGAGCCGGGCCGGCAGCGTGACGAGCGTGTAGGCGTCCACCCGCAGTTGCGGGTCCTCGAGCTCCTCCCAGCGCAGCGGCGTCGAGACCGGCGCGCCGGGCTTGGCGCGCACCGCGTAGGGCGCGACGGTCGTCTGCGCGTAGGTGTTGCGCGCGGTGTCGATCAGGATGCGCCCTTCGCGCTTGTTCTTGCGCCACTCGGTGGTCAGCCGCTCGGGGTGGCGCGAGGCCAGCTCTTCGGCGATCTCGCGCGCCCGCTCGCGCACGACGTCGTGGACCGCGGTGCGCCGCAGCGGCGCGACGACGTGGATCCCGCGCGAGCCGCTCGTCATCGCGTAGGGCTCGCGCCCGAGCTCGCGCAGCAGCCCGCCCATCGCCAGCGCAGCCTCGCGGATGTGGTCGAAGTCGGCGCCCTCGTCGGGCGGGTCGAGGTCGAAGATCATGCGGTCGGGGCGGTCGAGCCGGTCGGCGCGGCTGGTCCACACGTGCGGCGTGATGCAGTTGACCTGGGCCAGCCAGATCAGCGTGCCGGCGTCGTCGGCCATCGCGTGCGTGACGTCGCCGCCCTTCCGGCGCGGCACGCTGACGCGGTGCACCCACTCGGGCGCGCCCTTGGGGATCTCCTGCTGCACGACGCGCTGGCGCTCGATCCCCGCGTTCCAGCGCCACAGGTTCAGCGGCCGCCGCCGGACGTGCGGGAGCATCGCGGCGCGACGCCCTCGTAGTAGGCGGCGAGGTCCGCCTTCGTGATCCCGTCGGCCGGGAACAGGACCTTCTCGGGGTGGCTCAGCGTGACCGGCGGCACCGCGCCGACGTTAGCTGCCGCTGCGCGACCCGGTCTCGTCGTGGCGGACGATCGCGTCGATCTCCGCGCCGATCAGGAAGGCACACGCCGAGATGTAGAGATAGGTCATGAGCAGGAACGCCGTGGCGAGCGAGCCGAAGATCGAGCCGTAGTCGGCGACGTCGGACACGTAGAGGCCGAACACGGCCGACGTGCCGACCCAGGCGATCACGCACAGCGCCGACCCGAACGAGACCCAGCGGTGCGGCCCGGGGTGCGCGGGCGCGAAGCGCAGGAGCACCCAGACCGCGGTGGTGAGGAGCGAGAGCGCCGTGCCCCACTGGACGACGATCAGCACCACCCGGCCGGCCCACCCGGCGTCGTCGAGACCCAGGATCGGACCGCCGAAGCGGACGATCGCGAGCGCGCCGAGCACGCACACCGCGACGGCGATGCCAAGGCCGAACGAGGTCAGGTAGCGGCGCACGAACGGCCGGTCCTCGCCGTCGCCGTACACGCGCGACAGCGCGCCCATGATCGCGCGCGCAACGCCCGAGGTCTGCCACAGCGTGAACACGAGGCCGGCGGTGAGCCACCAGCCCTGCTTGCTGCCCAGCGTGTGCCGCGCCACGTCGTCGATGACCCCGAAGACGTTCGGCGAGACCTGCCCCTTGACCTGAGGCGCCAGGTCCTTCGTCCACACGTCGTCGAGGCTGAGGAACCCCATGATCGAGAGCACGAGCAGTGCCAGGGGGAGCAGCGAGGTCAGGACCTGGAACGCGATCGCACTCGCATAGGTCAGGAGGTCCTGCTCCTCCATGCCCGTGATGACCTTCCGCGCGAGCTTGCGCGGCTCCCGGCCTTTGAGTGTCGCGGGCATGCGGCCACCACTACCCGCAGGCCGCCCGGCTCAGCGCAGGGCGGCGAGCCGCCGGGCGGCCTCGTCGATGACCTCCTCGCGCTTGCAGAACGCGAAGCGCACGAGCGTCTTCACGCGCTCGGGATCGCCGCTGAACACCGAAGTCGGGATGCCCACGACCCCGGCGCGCTCTGGCAGGTCGCGGCAGAACACCACCGCGTCGGCGCCGACGTCCGCGTTGACGAAGTAGGTGCCGGCCGGGCGGAGCACCTCGAATCCGGCGCGTTCGAGCCCCCCGCACAGCCGGTCGCGCTTGGCCTTCAGCTCCGTCGCCAGCCACGCGCCGTGCGCTTCCGCGATCCCCAGCGCGACGGCCGCCGCGTGCTGGAGCGGCGTCCCGCCCGCGAAGGTCATGAACTGCTTCGCGCCGCGGACGGCGGCGACGAGCTCGGCGGGCCCGCAGGCCCAGCCGATCTTCCAGCCGGTGACGCTGAACGTCTTGCCGATCGACGAGACCGTCAGCGTGCGCTCGGCCATCCCCGGCAGCGTCGCCAGTGGCACGTGCTCGCCCTCGAAGACGAGGTGCTCGTAGACCTCGTCGGTCACCGCGATCAGGTCGTGCTCGCGGCAGACCGCGGCGACGGCCTCGAGCTCTGAGCGGTCGAGCACGCGGCCGGTCGGGTTGTGCGGCGAGTTGAGCAGCACCAGCCGCGTGCGCTCACTCACGGCCGCCTCGAGCTCCGCGGGATCGAAGCGCCAGTCCGGCGGCTGCAACGCCACGCGCCGCAGCCGCGCGCCGGCGAGCGCGACGCCCGCGGCGTAGGAGTCGTAGGTCGGGTCGAGCGCGATCACCTCGTCGCCGGGGTTGCAGAGGCCGAGCAGCGCCGCGGCGATCGCCTCCGTCGCGCCGAAGGTCACCTGCACCTCGGTGTCGGGGTCATGCTCGAGCCCGTAGCGGCTGCGCTGGTGGGCGGCGATCGCGGCCCGCAGCGCCGCCACGCCGGGCAGCGGCGCGTACTGGTTCGCGCCGGCGTGCAGCGCCGCGGCGGCCGCGTCGAGCACCTCGATCGGCCCGTCCTCGTCGGGAAAGCCCTGGCCGAGGTTGATCGAGCCGGTGCGCTCGGCGAGCGCCGACATCTCCGTGAAGATCGACGTCCCGAACCCTGCGAGCCGCTCGGCCGGCAAGCGGCTCAGCCGGCGACGAGCTCGAGATCGGGGCGACGGGTGTGGTAGCTCGCCGCCACGTCCGTGAGGATCTCGAGCATCGCGGTCGTGGCCGGCGAGCGATACCCGCCCGCGAGCGCCGCCGCGTGGATGCGGCGGATCGGCGTCTCGCGCCCGAGCGAGCGGATGACGATGTCGTCGCGCACGGTGGTGAGCGCGAGCTCGGCGACCAGCGCGACGCCGACGCCGGCGGCGACGAAGCCCTGGATGGCCGCGTAGTCGTCGGACTCGAACGCGATCCGCGGCACGAACCCGGCCCGCTCGCAGGCGCGCCGCGTCATCTCCGCGCAGGCGCAGTTCGCGGTGCCCTCGATCCAGGCGTCCCCCGCGAGGTCGGCGAGGCGCAGGTTGCGCTTGTTGGCGAACGGGTGGTCGGGCGCAAGTGCGAGATAGAGCGGATCGTCGAGCAGGTGCACGTGCTCGATCGACTCCCCTCCCGGCGAAGCCACGTCGTCGGGGTCGAACGTGAGCGCGATCTCGAGCTCGCCGCTCTTGAGCTTCGGCAGCGAGTCCGTCGGCTCGGCCTGCAGCAGCGACAGCTCGACGGCGGGGTGGCGCTTGCGGAACGTCGCGATCGCGAGCGGCATCAGGGTCGCGCCCGCCGACTCGAAGGACGCCATGCGCAGGCGGCCGCCGCGCAGCCCGGCGATCGCCTCGAGCTCGGCCTCGGCCTCCGCGAGGCGGCCGAGGATCGCCTCCGTGTGGCGCACGAGCGCGCGCCCCGCGTCGGTCAGGCGAACGCCGCGGACGCTGCGCTCGACGAGTGTCGTCCCGGCCTCGCGCTCGAGCGCCGCGATCTGCTGCGAGACGGCGGACTGGGTGAAGGACAGGGCCTCGGCGGCGGCGGAGAACGAGCCGCGCTGGGCGACCTCGCGCAGTACCCGCATGCGTCGAACGTCGAGCATCAGCGGAGCTTATACCGGCCCTGCCAAAGCTTCATTTGAACTGATGCCACGCAGTCGTCAGATTGGACTCACGCCCGATCCAGCCCGAGCGTTTCAGGCGCATGTCCATGACCATCACCGCGTGAGCACCACCACCTCCCCCGGGCCACTCCCGGCCGGCGCGCCCGCTCCCGGCGCGCCGGCCGGCGCGCCCGACTGGCAGATCTGGACCGCCCTCTGGATCGTCTACCTGATCTGGGGCTCGACCTACCTGGCCATCCGCGTCACCGTCGAGACGGTGCCGCCGTTCCTCAGCGCGGGCGCGCGTTTCGGCTTCGCCGGCGCGGCGATGCTCGCGTTCCTCGCCGTCCGCCGCGGCACGAGCGTGCTTCGCCCCACGCGCGAGCAGCTCCTCTCCTGCCTCGCGGTCGGCACGCTGCTGATGGGCGCCAACGCGGTGGTCAGCGTCGCCGAGGTCGAGGTGCCGTCGAGGATGGCGGCGCTGCTGATCGCGTCCGTGCCGCTGTGGGTGATCCTCTACCGCCGCGGGCTGGGCGAGCGCGTCGCGGGCCGCAGCGTGGCGGCCGTGCTCGTCGGCTTCGCCGGAGTCGGGCTGCTCCTGCTGCCCGGCAAGCAGACCGGCGGCGCCTCGCTGATCGGGCTGCTCGCGGTCGTCGCCGCGGCGGTCATGTGGGCCGGCGGTTCGGTGGCGTCGCAGCGCGTCAGACTGCCGCGCGAACCCTTCGTCTCAGGCGCCTGGCAGATGCTCCTCGGAGGCGGAGTCTGCGCTCTGACAGGCGCGCTGGCCGGGGAGTTCGGCGACCTGCACCCCGCCGAGTTCAGCCTCCGGTCGGTGGCCGGGCTCGCCTATCTCGTCGTGTTCGGGTCCTGGATCGCGTTCACGTCGTTTGCATGGCTGCTCCAGAACGCGCCGGTCTCCAGGGTCGCCACGTACGCCTACGTCAACCCAATCGTGGCGATCGCGCTCGGCTGGGCGATCCTCGACGAGGCCGTTACGACGTTGACCTTCGCCGGGGCCGCGATCATCGTCGCCTCCGTCGCCGCGGTCGTCCGCACGGAGACACGCCGCTCCAATCCTCGTTGAGTTACGCCCTCAAGCCCTTGCGGGGTTGATCCAACCCGGGTTACGGTCGCCTGCATATGCGACGACTCACGCAAGGCACGGAGCGCTGCGGGCGAGGGGCCCTGCGCGTCACCGCCCTCCTCACACTCCTGTCCGCCCTTCTCGTCGTCCCGGCGACCGCGGGCGCGGCTGAAGGTGACCCGTTTCTCGACGCGTGCTTGACGAGAGTTGCGCAGGCCCCTTGCACCGCAGGCTCCGGGCCTTCGAGCGGGTTCCCAATCGTTGTCCACCCGAACGGCAAATGGGTGTACATCGGCACCTGGACCTCCAGCGACCCGAGCAGCCGGTACGGCGTCAACCTCTATGACCGCAGCGCCGCCGGCAAGCTGACGCGACGTGGTGGCGCGGCCGGGTGCGTGACGTCCGATGGCAGCGGGGGCGCGTGTAGCACCTCAGCACTCCTGTCGAACATGTGGGACATGGCGCTCGACAAGGACGGCCGGAATCTCTACGTCCCGACGCAGGACGGCAACCTCCTCGTCTTCGACATCAATCAGACCACCGGCGCGCTGACCCGGAAGGCGGGCGCCGCGGGTTGCTTTGGGCCCGGCGCTGGATGCACCGCCCTCCGCGGCAGCAGCTCCATGTTCTCCCTCGCAATCGACCCGAAAACCGCCAATTCGCTCTACGTGCGCGTATCCGAGGGCCTGCTGAGCTTCACGCGCAACACCAGCAGCGGCACGCTGAACCAGAAGGCCGGCGTCGACGGATGCGTCACGGAAACACTCGTCGCGACCTGCACCGATGGAGCGGGACTGGCCAACCAGGGCTTCCAGACCGCCGTCTCCCCGGACGGCAACAGCGTTTATACG
>JBDTMF010000138.1:0-11308 GCA_039934455.1 Solirubrobacteraceae bacterium | reverse complement strand
ATGAGCGAGGTCGCACAGCCGCTCGCCGACCTGCGGGTGGTCGAGGGCTCCGCTTTCGTGGCCGCGCCGCTCGGGGGCATGACGCTCGCGCAGTTGGGCGCCGACGTCATCCGCTTCGACCACATCGGCGGCGGCCTCGACTTCAACCGCTGGCCGCTCGCGCCGTCGGGCCGGTCGCTGTTCTGGGCCGGGCTGAACAAGGGCAAGCGCTCGATCCAGGTCGACCTGCGCTCGCCCGAGGGGCGCGAGCTGGTCGGTGCGCTCGTCGGCGCGCCGGGGCCCGGCGGCGGCATCCTGCTGACGAACTTCCCCGCCCGCGGCTGGCTCGCCTACGACGCGCTGCGCGAGCGCCGCGCCGACCTGATCATGTGCGCGCTCACCGGCAACCCCGACGGCTCGTCGGAGGTCGACTACACCGTCAACCCGGCCACCGGATTCCCGTGGGCGACCGGCCCGCGCGATCTCGCCGGGCCGCTCAACTCCGTGCTCCCGGCGTGGGACGCGATCATGGGCGGGCTCGCCGCGACCGGGATCCTCGCCGCCGAGCGGCAGCGCACGCGCACCGGCGGCGGCCAGCTGATCCGGCTCGCGCTCTCCGACGTCGCCTTCGCGATGGTCGGCAACCTCGGCCGCATCGCGGAGGTCCAGGTCGGCGGCCAGGACGCGGCGCGCGACGGCAACTACCTCTATGGCGCCTTCGGGCACGACTTCGGCACCAGCGACGGGCGCCGCGTCATGGTCGTCGCGCTCACGGGCCGCCAGTGGACCGCGCTCGTCGAGGTGACCCGAACGGCCGCGGCGTTCCAGGGCCTCGAGGGCGTCACGGGGCACGACGTCTCCTCCGAGGACGGCCGCTTCGGCGCGCGCGACCTGATCGCCGCCGTCCTGCGGCCGTGGTTCGAGGCGCGCACGCTCGACGAGATCCGGGCGGCGTTCGCGGGCACCGGCGTCTCCTGGGGGCCGTACCAGACCTTCCGCCAGCTCGTGGAGGAGGACCCGCGCGCGTCGGAGCGCAACGCGATGTTCTCGACGCTCGAGCAGCCGGGCATCGGGTCCTACCTCGTGCCCGCCTCGCCGCTGGACTTCACCGCCAGCGGGCGGCTGCCCGCCAGCCGCGCGCCGGTGCTGGGCGAGCACACCGAGGAGATCCTGGCCGGCGTGCTGGGGCTGAGCGAGGCCGAGATCGGCCGGCTGTTCGACGCCGAGACGGTGGCCGGGGCCGCCGTCGCCGCCTAGCCCTTCCTCGAGAACGTCTTGTCGAAGGCGACCGCGGAGGGCGCGAAGTCGGTCCGGCGCACGAACGCGAGCGCATCCCGCGCGCCCCACTCCCGGTCCATCCCGGAGTCCTCCCACTCGATCGAGAGCGGGCCGTGGTAGCCGATGCGGTTGAGCGCGCGGAACATCGCCTCGAAGTCGACGTCGCCGTGGCCGGGCGAGACGAAGTCCCAGCCGCGCCCGGGGCTGCCGAAGTCGGCGTGGCCGCCGAGGATCGAGGAGCGCCCGTCGAGCCGCCGCTTGGCGTCCTTGACGTGGACGTGGGCGATGCGCTCGCCGAACTCGTCGATGAAGGCGGCCGAGTCGAGGAACTGATGCTCGAGGTGGCTGGGGTCGAAGTTGATCCCGAACCCGGGGCGGTCTCCGATCGCCGCGAGCGCCTTGCGCGTCGTGAGGAAGTCGTAGGCGATCTCGGTCGGGTGGACCTCGAGGGCGAAGCGCACGCCCTCGGCCTCGAAGACGTCGATGATCGGGCTCCAGTGCTCCGCGAACGTCTCGTAGCCGCGCTCGATCTCCGCGAAGTCGTTGGGCGGGAACGAGTAGAGGAGATGCCAGATCGGCGAGCCGGTGAAGCCGGTCACGACGCCGATCCCGAGCTGCGCCGCGGCGCGCGCGGTGTCCTGCATCCGCCGCGTCGCGCGCTCGCGCACGCCCGCGGGATCGCCGTCGCCCCAGACCTCGGGGGGCAGGACGGCCTGGTGGCGCGCGTCGAGCGGGTCGCACACCGCCTGGCCGACGAGGTGGTTGCCGATCGCCCAACAGCGCAGGCCGTGGCGCTCGAGCAGCTCCCTGACCCGGCTGATGTAGCCGGGGTCGCGCAGCGCTTCGGTGACGTCGAAGTGGTCGCCCCAGCACGAGAGCTCGAGCCCGTCGAAGCCCCAGCGCGCGCCCTTCGCCGCGAGGTCCTCGAGCGGGAGGTCGGCCCACTGGCCGGTGAACAGGGTGACGGGGCGGGCCACGTCCCCGAGTAGATCAGAGTCCGGATTGCCGCGAGTACGCGCCCGCCTGCGCCGGCTGAGTAGCGTCCCGGGATGCCCCCCGTTCAAGCGGCGACGCTGCTCGGCCCCCGGCAGCTCGAGGTCCGCTCCTATCCGTACCCCGACGCGCTCGAGCCGGGCGCGGTGCTGCTGCGCATGCTCGCGTCCGGGATCTGCGGGACCGACAAGCACACCTACCGCGGCGAGACCGAGCAGTACGCGGGCACCGAGCACGCGCGCTCGACGCCGTACCCGATCATCCAGGGCCACGAGAACGTCGGCGTGGTCGAGGCCATCGGCGACGGCGGCGCGCGCGCCCGCGACGGCTCGCCGCTGGCGATCGGCGACCGCGTGGTGCCGGCGCCGAACCGCGCGTGCGGGGAGTGCCGCATGTGCGCTCGCGGCTTCCCGTACTACCTCTGCCGCAACATCGAGAACTACGGCAACTCGCTCACGAGCAGCAACGCGCCGCACCTGTTCGGCGGCTGGGCGGACGTCCTCTACCTCAAGCCGCGCACGGCGGTCTTCCGCGTGCCCGAGTGGCTGCCGGACGACGTGGCGGTGCTGACCGAGATCTTCGCGGTCACCCACAGCCTCGAACGCGCGGCTCGGCTCCCGAGCCCGGCGGGCTTCCGGCCCGGCTCGTCGGTGGCCGTGATCGGCGTCGGGGCACTCGGGCTGGCGCACGCGATCAAGGCGTCGCTGATGGGCGCCGGGAGGATCGTCGCCGTCGACCCGTCGCGGCGCCGGCTCGACCTCGCCGCGCGCCTCGCTGGCGCCGAGCCCGCCGAAGCCGCCGAGGTGCGCGACCTCACCGATGGCGAAGGCGTCGACCTCGCCGTCAACGCGACCGGCTTTCCCGGCTCGTTCGCGCAGGCGGTCGACATGGTGCGCGACGGCGGCCTCGTGATCGAGGTCGGGGCGTTCGTCGACATGGGGGAGGAGGCGTTCAACCCCGCCGTCCTGTGCGGGCGCAACCTCACCATGCTCGGCATCGGCGGCGAGGACCTGCTCGTCTACGAGGGGACGCTCGCCCTGCTCGCCCGCCACAACGCCACGCTCCCGTTCGCCGAGATGGTCTCGCACCGCTTCGGCGTCGGCGACGCGCCGGAGGCGATGGAGACGGCGCTCGACGCGGAGCGCTCGGCGAAGGTGCTCATCACGGCGGCATGACGCCGGGCGTGTTCGACATCCGCGGACGCACCGCGCTCGTCACCGGCTCGAGCCGCGGCATCGGCCTCGCGCTCGCGGGCGGTCTGGTGCAGGCGGGTTGCACGGTCGCGCTCCACGCGCGCGACCCGCAGGCGCTGGAGCGGGCGGCGGCGGGCCTCGCGCCCGCGGCCGGGCGCGCGGGCGGGCGCGTCCATCACGTGACATTCGACGTCACCGACCGCGCCGCGGTCGACGCCGGCGTCGCGGCGGTCGAGGCGGAGCTCGGGCCGCTCGACATCCTCGTCAACAACGCCGGCATCCAGCACCGGGCACTCTTGCTCGACTTCCCCGACGACGCCTGGCAGCGCGTGATCGAGACGAACCTCACCAGTGCATTCCTGGTGGGCCGCGCGGTCGCTCGCGGGATGGTCGAGCGCGGCCGCGGCAAGATCGTGAACATCGGCTCGCTGCAGTCACAGCTGGCGCGGGCCGGCACCTCGGCCTACGCCGCCAGCAAGGGCGGGATCAAGATGCTCACGCGCGCGATGTGCGCCGAATGGGCGCCCTCAGGCCTGCAGGTCAACGCGATCGGGCCGGGCTACTTCGACACCGAGCTCACCAGCGCGCTGGTCAACGACGAGGCGTTCGACGCCTGGCTGCGGCAGCGCACCCCCGCCGCCCGCTGGGGCAGGCCGGAGGAGCTCGTCGGCACGCTGCTCTACCTCGCCTCGCCGGCCGCCGACTTCGTCAACGGCCAGATCCTCTACGTCGACGGCGGGATGTCCGCCGTCCTCTGAACCCTCGACCAGGGGTCAGGCGGGCGGGGCTGGATCAGGGTTGATGATCAGAGCTGCTCGAGCGCCCGGCGCATGACCGCCTGGTCGGGGTCGATGCCGGTCCAGTGCCGGATGCCGATCGCGCCCTGGCCGACCAGCATGCCGAGGCCGTCGAGGACGGTGCAGCCGCGGGCCTCGGCGTCGCGGATCAGGTTCGTGCGCGGCGGGTTGGGGATGACGTCGGCGACCACCAGGCCGGGTCGCAGGCTCTCGAGGTCGAGGTCGACGCGGGCGTCGACGTCGGGGAAGAGGCCGACCGGCGTCGCGTTGACGACGATGTCGGCGCCGTCGGGGACGGCGAACGGGCCGCTCCACTCGACGAACGCGGCGGCGGCCGGAGTGCGCTCCACCACCAGCGCCGCGAGCTCCTCGCCACGGCCGGGATCGCGGTTGACGATCGTCACCGAGCGGGCGCCCGCCAGTGCGGCCTCGACCGCGATCGCCCGCGCGGCGCCCCCGGCGCCGAGCACCACCAGCGAGCGGCCGGCCGGATCTGCGACCGTGCGCAGCGAGGCGAGGAAGCCCTGGCCGTCGGTGTTCTCGCCGAGGTAGCGGCCGTCACGGCGCACGACGCAGTTGACCGCTCCGATCACCTCCGCGGACGCTGCGAGCCCGTCGAGGTGCTCGATGACCGCGACCTTGTGCGGGATCGAGCAGTTGAAGCCCGCCCAGCCCATGGCGCGCGCGCCGCGGACGGCGTCGCCGAGCGCCTCGGGCGCCACCTCGCAGTTGAGATAGCGCGCGTCGAGGCCGTGATGGCGGTAGGCCGCCTCGACCATCGCCACGGTCGGGTTCTCGCCCGCCGGCGTCGAGAACGAGCCGGTGAGCAGGCTGAGGAAGCTCATGGCCTGAGCTCGTCGTAGATCGCGTCGAGCCGGATCGCGGGCGCGCCCAGCCCGTCGAGCCGCTCGAGCTGCTCGACGATCGCGTCCGAGCGCCAGTCCATCGAGAGCATCTGCAGCGCGGTCACGATCAGCGTGCCGTGGTGGTCGAGCACGACGCTGACGATCGCGCACTGGCGGGCCATGTCGAGATCCGCGGGCGGCGGCAGCTCCCGCCGCAGCTCGAAGAAGCGCGTCGCCATCGGCCCGCCGCGCGGCGCCAGCATCGCGAGCGGCCGGCGGTCGCGGATCTCGGCGAGCAGCTCGGCCGCGTTGTCCTGGAGAAGGACGGCCTCCGCGACGATCCGCCGCAGCCGCGCCCGCGAGGCGTCGCGCAGGTCCTCGTCCGGCAGCATCGTGACCCCCGACACCGTGCGGCGCAGCGCCTCGCCCGGGTCGTGCTGGGCCGGGGGGCGCTTGAAGAGCCGCATGACGCCGGGCATCAGAAGAGCGTGTAGCCCCCGTCAACGACGAGGACGGAGCCGGTCATGAAGCTCGACGCATCGCTCGCCAGGTAGATGACCGACGGGGCGATCTCCTCGGGCGTCGCGGCGCGCTGCATCGGCGCGTCCTCGATCCAGCGTGGGCGGTAGCGCGGGTCCTCGACCGGCGCCATCTCCGTCTTCACGTAGCCGGGCGCGAGCGCGTTGACGCGCACGCCGAACGGCGCCCACTCGGCCGCCAGCGACTTCGTGAGCTGGTGCACCGCCGCCTTCGAGGCGTTGTAGGCGGGCTGCCACTGGGGGCGGTTGACGATCTCGGCGGAGATCGAGCCGACGTTGATGATCGTGCCGCGCTCGCGCTCGATCATCTGGGCGCCGACCGCGCGGCTGCAGTGCCAGACGCCGTCGACGTTGACGTCCCACACCGAGCGCCACTCGTCGTCGGGGACCTCGAGCGCGGGCCGGTGGTAACAGACGCCGGCGTTGTTGACGAGCACGTCGACCGGGCCGAGCCGGTCGGTGACGGTGTCGAGCATGGCCTTGACGGAGGCGGCGTCGGTGACGTCGGTGGTGACCGCCAGCGCGCCGAGCGGGCCCGCCACGGACTCCGAGAGCGATTCGTCGCGCGCGGCGATCGCCACGCGCGCACCGGCTTCGCCGAGCGCGCGGGCGTAGGCCTCGCCGAGGCCGCGATTGCCGCCGGTGACGACGGCGACCTTGCCGTCGAGCCGGAAGGAGTCCAGGACCGCCATGGCCCTGGAACTATCTCAGAGTCCGGGCGAGGTGCAGCGTGCGTTCTCGCACACGTACGGACCGTGGGGCCCGCCGTGGAAGTGGACCTGCTCGGTGGTGTCCTCGCGCAGCGCGCGGGAGATGGCGGCGACGATTCGAGCCATTTTCGGATCCTTCCTGGGGAGGTGGAGGCAGAGATTGTAACACGCTTGTGACAACCGTCTGAGGGGCTCGAACCTCAGCTGTAGAGCGAAGGACGGGCCTCCAGGGCCACTTCCGAGCGCTCGCCCGAGGCGAGCGACGCGAGGCATGCGTCCGCGACGGCATTGGCCGCGTAGCCGTCCCAGGCGTCGGGCTGGCCGTCCGCGTGGCCGCTCGAGACCCCCCGCACCCAGGCCTCGAGCTCGCGCCGGTAGGCGGTCGCGAAGCGCTCGCGGAAGTCCGCCGCGACCTGTTCGCCGAGGCGCAGCGTGCCGGTCTCGCCGACGAGCTCGCAGCGGATGTCGTAGCCGTAGCGCGCGTTGACGAACACCTCGACGTCGATCAGCACGCCGCTCGCCGTCTCGAGCAGCACGAGCTGCGGGTCGCGCAGCCCCGCGGGCGCCTGGCTGGTGGGCCGCGGCGCCCGCACGGTGGCGCCGACGATCTCCTCGCCGAGCAGCCAGCGCGTGACGTCGATCTCATGGACGGCCGAGCTGGTGATCAGCATCTCCGAGGTGTAGGCGGCCGGCGCGAAGGCGTTGCGATGCGCGCAGTGCACGAGCAGGACCGCGCCGACGCCGCCGTCGTCGAGGCCCGCCTTGATCGCCTCATAGCCCGGGTCGTAGCGGCGCATGAAGCCGAGGCTGACGAGCCGCCGCCCGGCGGCCAGCTCGGCGTCGATCACGCGCAGGCAGGCGTCGGCGGAGGTGGCGAGCGGCTTCTCGCACAGCACCGGCTTCCCGGCCAGGATGCACGCGATCACGAACTCCTCGTGGGTCGTGTCGAACGACGCGACGACGACGGCGTCCACCTCCGGGTCTGCGATCAGCTCGTGCGGGTCGGCGATCGCGCGCGCCCCGCCCTCGGCCGCGGCCGCCGCCGCGCGCTGCGGATCGGCGTCGGAGACGGCGGCGACGTGCGCACCCTCCACGCTCGTCGCGAGCGTCACGACGTGGGCCGCGCCCATCATCCCCGCCCCGATGACCCCGACGCCGACGCTCATGTCACGTAGTGGCGCTGCGTGGCCTTGTTCTGCTCGTAGGTCTTGCGCGCCGCGCGCGTGGAGTCCAGCGCCGCCACCTCGGCGACCGGGACGTCCCACCACGCCTCGGAGTCCGGCGCGCCGAGCAGCGGGTCGGTCTGCACCTCGACGACGGTGATGCGCGGCGAGGCGGCCGCTTCGCGCAGCGCCGCCTCGAAGTCGCCGATCGTGGTCGCGCGGCGCACGTCGGCGCCGAGGCCCGCCGCGACCGCCGCCAGGTCGACGGGGAGGACCTCGCCGTCGCGGCCGCGGTAGCTCGTGCCGAAGCGCTGGGACCCCACCGACTCCGACAGCGCGCCGATCGAGGCGAAGCCGTGGTTCTGGACGAGCACGATGGTGAGCTTGATCTGCTCCTGGACGGCCGTCACGATCTCCTGGGCCATCATCAGGAACGAGCCGTCGCCGACCATCACGTAGACCTCGCGGTCGGGCGCGGCGAGCTTCACGCCGAGGCCACCGGCGATCTCGTAGCCCATGCACGAGAAGCCGTACTCGACGTGGTAGCCCTTCGGGTCGCGCGTGCGCCACAGCTTGTGCAGGTCGCCCGGCATGCTGCCCGCGGCGCACACGACCACGTCGCGCGGGGCGCTGACGCGGTTGACCACGCCGAGCACCTCGCTCTGCGCCGGCAGCGGGCCGTGGCCGAGCGTGTACGCGTGCTCGACCGTCGCGTCCCACTCGGCGGCCAGGGAACGGGCGCGCTCGGTGTGCTCAGGATCGGCGCGCCAGTCCGTGAGCGCGCCACGCAGCGCCTCGAGGCCAACGCGCGCGTCGGCCGTCAGCGCCACGCCCGCATGCTTGACCGCGTCCACGGGCGCGACGTTGAGGTTCACGAAGCGCACGCCCGGATCGGCGAAGACGCTGCGCGACGCGGTGGTGAAGTCGCTCCAGCGCGTGCCGACGCCGAAGACCACGTCGGCCTCCCGCGCGATCGCGTTCGCCGCCGTCGTGCCGGTGGCGCCGATCGCGCCGACCGACTGCAGGTGGTCGTAGGGCAGCGAGCCCTTGCCGGCCTGCGTCTCGGCGACGGGCACGCCGGTGGCCTCGGCCAGCGCGCGCAGCGCGCCGGTCGCGTCCGCGTAGATCGTGCCGCCGCCCGAGACGATCAGCGGGCGCCGCGCGCCGCGCAGCAGCGCGGCCGCCTCGGCGAGTCGCTCGGACTCGGCGGGCGGGCGGCGCACGTGCCAGACGCGGCGCTCGAAGAACTCCTCCGGCCAGTCGTAGGCCTCGGCCTGCACGTCCTGGGGCAGCGAGATCGTCACCGCGCCGGTCTCGGCCGGGTCGGTCAGCACGCGCATCGCGGCGAGCGCGGATGCGATCAGCTGCTCGGGGCGGTTGATGCGGTCCCAGAAGCGCGAGACGGGCTCGAGGCAGTCGTTGACCGAGACGTCGAGCGAGCTCGGGTCCTCGAGCTCCTGCAGCACCGGGCTCGCGACGCGGGTGGCGAAGATGTCGCCGGGCAGCAGCAGGACCGGCAGCCGGTTGATCGTCGCGAGCGCCGCGCCGGTGACCATGTTCGTCGAGCCGGGGCCGACCGAGGCGGTGCAGGCGTAGGTCGAGAGGCGGTTCCTCTGCCGCGCGAAGCCGGCGGCGGCGTGCACCATCGCCTGCTCGTTGCGGGCGAGCACGTAGGGCATGTCGTCGCGCTGCTCGAGCAGCGCCTGGCCGACGCCGGCGACGTTGCCGTGCCCGAAGATGCCGAAGCAGCCCGCGATCAGGCGCTGCTCGACGCCGTCGCGCTCGCTGTGCTGGTTGGCCAGGAAGCGCACCAGCGCCTGGGCCACGGTGAGCCTCACGATTGCCTCCCTGCCGCCGTCATCGGGAGCCGCGGGTCGACCGAGAGGCCGGCCCAGGTGTCGCGGATCCACGCATGGGCCGGGTCGTCGGTGAAGCGCCACGCGCGCTCGCCGGGCCCGGCCATCACGTTGAGGTAGTAGAGGTCGTAGCCGGGCGCGGCCATCGAGGGCCCGTGGTAGCCGCTGGGAAGCAGCACGGTGTCGCCGCTGCGGACCTCCTCGAGGATGTCGACCTCCGGGCCGTACGCGCGCTGGTAGGCGAAGCCGCCGCCGGCGACCTCGAAGTAGTAGATCTCCTCGAGCGCGGTCTCCCGGCCCGGGATCTCCTCGTCGTGCTTGTGCGGGGGATAGGAGGACCAGTTGCCGCCGGGCGTGATGACCTCGACGGCGATCAGGCGATCGGCGTCGAACGCCTCGGGCGAGCAGAAGTTGTGGACCTCGCGGCTCATCTGGCCGGCTCCGCGCAGCTCGATCGCGATGTCGCCGGCGGCCACGCGACGCGGCTCGCGCCGCTGCGGGGCGCGCGACGAGGGGAGCGCGAAGCGCCCCCCGCCCTCGGACGCGATCTCGACGTGCGACTCGCGCGGAGCGTAGGCGAAGTCGGTCGGGCCGTCGAAGACGCCGCCGCGGCCGGCGAGCGCGAACGTCTCGCCGTCCACCGTCACCATGCAGCCGCCCTCGAGCGGGAGCACGATCAGCTCGTCCTCCCCGCTGGCGAACGCATGATGGTCGCCGGGCGCCAGCGACAGGACGCGCAGGCCGCAGAACCCCCAGCCCGCGCCCTCCGGTGTGATCTCAAGGTCGTACAAGGAGCTCCTCCACCTCGGCCTCGTTGGGCATCGCGTCCGCGCACGCCAGCCGTGAGGCGACGAGCGCGCCGGCCGCGTTGCAGAAGCGCATCCTGCGTTCGAGGTCCCAGTCCGACAGCAGCCCGTGGCAGAGCGCGCCGCCGAACGCGTCGCCCGCCCCGAGCCCGTTGACGACCTCGACCGGCACGGGCGGGACCTCGACCGCGGTCGTGCCGTCGTCGGCGAGCACGCCCTTGGGACCCTGCTTGACGATCGCGAGCTCGACGCCGCGGTCGCGCAGCGCCTTCGCCGCCTCGCGTGGCTCGCGCACGCCGACGGCGGTGTCGGTCTCGTCGAGGTTGCCGACCGCGACGGTCACGTGCTCGAGCGCCTGGCCGACCCACTCGCGGGCCTCCTCGCGCGAGGACCAGAACATCGGGCGGTAGTCGAGGTCGAGCACGGTGATCCCGGACTTCCCGCGCGCCTCGAGCGCGGCGAGCGTGGCGGCCCGGCTCGGCTCGTCCGACAGCCCGGTGACCGTGACCCAGAACACGCGCGCGGCGCGGATCGCGTCGTAGTCGAGCTCGTCAGGGGCGATCTCCATGTCGGGCGCCTTGGGCTCGCGGTAGAAGTAGAGCGGGAAGTCGTCGGGCGGGAAGATCTCGCAGAACGCGATCGGGGTGTTGAGGCCCGGGACGGCGGTGACGTAGCGGTCGTCGACGCCGAAGCCGCGCAGCGCGTCGTGAAGGAACTCGCCGAACGGGTCCTCGCCCGTGCGTGTGATGAGGGCAGTGTCGCGCCCGTACTGCGCGGCGGCCACCGCGACGTTGGACGGGCTGCCCCCGAGGTACTTGCCGAACGACTCGACCTCGCGCAGCGACACCCCGACCTGCAGCGGATAGACGTCGACGCTGATGCGGCCCATCGTGATGACGTCGAAGGCCACGCTCACCACCCCGCGTGCTCGCGCAGCCACTCGCGGTTGCGCTCCTGCTCGGCGCGCGCGCCGGCCAGCGCGCCCGGGTCGTCGAGCACACGGTCCTGCTCCACCACGACCCAGCCGTCGTAGCCGCGCTCGGCCAGCTCGGCGCCGAGGCCGGCGAGGTCGACGTCGCCGGCCGCGAGCGCGCCGAACAGGCCGCGGCGCCAGGCGGTCAGCGTGTCGGCGCGCTCCGCCTTGACGCC
>JBDTMF010000137.1:0-11337 GCA_039934455.1 Solirubrobacteraceae bacterium | reverse complement strand
CGCTGCCCTACATCCTGTGCGTGATCGACGAGCTCGCCGACCTGATGATGGTCGCCCCGGCCGACGTCGAGGACTCGATCATCCGCCTCGCCCAGAAGGCGCGTGCGGTCGGCATCCACCTCGTGCTCGCGACGCAGTCCCCCCGCGTCGACGTCATCACGGGCATGATCAAGGCCAACGTCCCGAGCCGGATCGCGTTCTCGGTCTCCTCGCAGACGGACTCGCGCGTGATCCTCGACCAGAACGGCGCCGAGTCGCTGCTGGGCCAGGGCGACATGCTGTTCTCGCCGGTCGGCACCTCGCGGCTGCAGCGCATCCAGGGCGCCTACATCGACGAGTCCGAGATCGCCAAGCTGACCGAGGCGTGGCGCCGCCAGGGCGAGCCGGAGTTCCGCGAGGAGCTGCTCGAGGAGGTCGTAGAAGTCGTCGAGGAGACGGTCGAGACCGAGTTCGACCCCGACGAGGATCCGCTGCTGCCCGACGCGATCCGCCTCGTCGCCGAGATGCAGACCGCCTCCACTTCGATGCTCCAGCGCCGCCTGCGCCTCGGCTACACCCGCGCCGGCCGCCTGATCGACATGCTCGAGCGCCGCGGCGTCATCTCGGGCTATGAGGGTTCAAAGCCCCGCCAGGTGCTCGTGTCCGAGGCCGATCTGCCACAGGTCCTCGCCGCCCTCGCGGATCGTGCGGGCAGTGCCGTGCCGGTGGCGGGCGAAGATCCCGACTGACGTAGCCTCCACCTGAGTCATGGCGGAGATCGGCCAGACGCTGCGCGAGACGCGCCTGCGCAACAGGGTGGACATCACCGAGGTCGAGGCGGGGACCAAGATCCGTGCCAAGTACCTGCGCGCGCTCGAGAACGAGGAATGGGACCTGCTCCCGGGCCCCACCTTCGTCAAGACCTTCCTGCGCTCCTACGCCGACTACCTCGGCCTCGACTCGCGGCTTCTGGTCGAGGAGTACAAGCAGCGCTTCGAGCGGCCCTCGACCATGGAGCTCACGCCGTTCTCGCCGCGCGCCGGGGGCGGACGGCGCGGCCAGCGCGAGCGGCGGCGGCGCGGAATCCTCGGCCCCGTGGTCGTGATCGTCGTCGCCATCGTGGCCCTGCTCGGCGCCCTCTACGCGCTCGGGACCTGGGGCGGCGACGACAACGGCGGGAACGCGCAGAACACCATCGGCACGCCGACCCCGACGCCCGCCAAGACCCCCGCGCGCAAGAAGAAGCGCAAGGCCGCGGCGCCGAAGCGTGTCACCCTGCAGATCGTGCCCACCGGAACCGTCAACGTCTGCCTCGTCGACGCGCGCGGCAAGACACTCATCGACAGCCAGACCATGCGGGCCGGGGGGCAGAGCAAGCGCTACCGGGGCCGCCGCTTCCGCGTCTCGTTCGGCAATGGCGCGGCGCGCCTGAAGGCCGGCGGCCGGACGATCGACGTCCCGGACCGCTCGACGCCCGTGGGCTACGACGTGCGGCCGGGCAGGCGCCCGCGCGAGCTGCCCGAGTCGCAACGCCCGACCTGCCGGTGAGCCTGCGCGCGGGCATCCTCATCACCGGCACCGAAGTGCTGTCGGGGATCATCTCCGACCGCAACGGGCCGTGGCTGTCCGAGCGGCTGCGCGAGCGCGGCGTCGAGGTGGCGAACATCCTGATCGTCGCCGACCGCCGCGCCGACATGCGCGCGGCGCTCGACTTCATGGCGGGCGAGGGCCTCGACCTGATCGTCACGAGCGGGGGCCTCGGCCCAACCGCCGACGACCTGACCGCCGAGGTGGTCGCGGACTTCGCCGGGCGCCCGCTCGCCCTCGACCCGGCGCTCGAGGAGCGCATCTGGGCCGTGCTCGAGCAGCTGCACAGCCGCTGGCGCAACCTCGACGAGGAGGCGATCCGCGCCAGCAACCGCAAGCAGGCGCTGGTGCCGGAGGGGGCGACCGTGCTCGAGCCGGTCGGGACCGCGCCGGGGCTGATCGTGCCAGGGAGCGCGACTGTGCTGGTGCTCCCAGGGCCGCCGCGCGAGCTCCAGCCGATGTGGGAGACGGCGGTGGAGACGGCGCCCCTGCAAAGCCTGCTCGCGCGCGCCGGGACCTACGAGCAGCGGATCATGCGCCTGTTCGGCATCCCGGAATCGGAGATCGCCCGCTCACTGCGGGAGATCGAGGCCGACGGCGTACCGATCGACCGCCTCGAGATCACGACCTGCCTGCGGCGGGGCGAGATCGAGATCGCCACCGTCTTCGAGCCCGAGGTCGGGCAGGTCTACGACGACTTCGAGGCGGCGATCCGCAAACAGCACCGCGACACGCTGTTCTCGGTCGACGGCTCGACGGTCGACGACCAGGTGATCGCGCTGCTGCAGTCCCCGCCCACCCGGACCGTCGCGGTGGCGGAGTCCTGCACGGGCGGGCTGATGGCCGCGCGGCTGACCGAGCGCGCCGGCTCCTCCGAGTACATGCTCGGCGGCGTCACTGCGTACTCGAACGAGGCCAAGATCGCCCTCGCGGACGTGCCCGCTGAGCTGATCGAGCGCCACGGCGCGGTCTCGCCGGAGGTCGCCGCTGCGCTGGCGGACGGCGCCCGGGCGCGCTTCGGCGCCGACGTCGGGATCGGCATCACCGGGATCGCGGGCCCCGGCGGCGGAACGGAGGAGAAGCCGGTCGGCACCGTCTGCCTCAGCGTGGCGGGGGCCGATGGCGCGCGCTGGGACCGCACCGTGCTGCTGCCCGGCGACCGCCAGACGATCCGTGAGCGCACCACGACCGTGACGATGCACGGGCTGCGACGGCGGTTGGATGGTTGGCTTGAAGCTCAGGCTCTTCGTCGCGCTTGACCTCCCCGAGCCCGCTCGCGCGGCGCTCGTGGCGTTCCGGACCGCCGTGGCCGACCCGGCGGTGTGGCGGCCCGTGCCCGACGAGGCGCTGCACCTGACGCTCGCGTTCCTCGGCCATCGCCCGGAGGAGGACGTCGAGCGGGTCGCCGCGGTGCTGCGCGCGGCGCCCACGAACGCGCCGCGGCTCACGCTCGGCCGCGCGCTCGGGCTCCCGCTGAAGCGGCCGCGGGTCTTGACCACCGCGATCGTGGACCACAACGGCACGCTCACGAAGCTCCAGGCATGGCTGAGTGCGGAGCTCACCGCCCGCTCGCTGTACGTGCCCGAGGCGCGGGAGTTCCGCCCGCACGCGACGGTGGCCCGCCTGCGGCCGGACGCGCGAGTGTCCGGGGGCAA
This sequence comes from Solirubrobacteraceae bacterium, assembly GCA_039934455.1. GTDB lineage: Bacteria > Actinomycetota > Thermoleophilia > Solirubrobacterales > Solirubrobacteraceae > DASQFQ01. Next base: position 8,116 of record JBDTMF010000137.1, on the reverse strand, counting down.
GCTGCCCGGCCCGGCTCCGGTGACCTTCTACGGCGAGGCGCTGACGCTCTACGAGTCGAAGCTGCGGCGCGATGGCGCGCGCTACGAGCCGCTGGCGCGCCTGCCGCTACGAGAGTGGTCCAGCGAGGACCCTGCCGCTCCGAGACCGGTCTAAGCTCCGCCCCGATGAGGAGAGGCCTGCGCTGCGCGGCGACGATCGGCGCCGCGGCGCTGACGATGCTGGCCGCCGCCGCGCCGGCGGCCGCGAGGCTGCGCTGGTCGGGCTGCGGCGACGTGGAGGCGGAGTGCGCGGCGCTGCGCGTACCGCTGGACCGCTGGGGCGCCACGCCGGGAGCCGTGCGGCTGCGGCTCGCGCGCTACTCGCCGCCAAGCCGGCGCCCGACGCTCCTCTACCTCTCGGGCGGGCCGGGCGGGGCCGGCGTGCAGGAGTTCTCCGACGTGCTGTTCGAGGTCGCCGCGCTGTCGAAGCGCTTCGACCTCGTCTCGTATGACCAGCGCGGCACGGGCGACTCGGGCCTGCTGCGCTGCCGCGCGCTCGAGCGCGACGCGCGCCTGCGCTCCACCGCCGCCGGCGAGGACTGCGCGGGCCGCCTGGGCGCACGGCGCGCCTTCTACACCACGCGCGACTCCGTCGAGGACGTCGAGGCGGTCCGGCAGGCGCTGGGCGTGGACAAGCTGACGCTGTTCGGCATCTCCTACGGCACCAAGCTCGCGCTCGCCTATGCCCGTGCGCACCCCGACCACGTCGAGCGGCTGGCGCTCGACTCCGTGCTCGAGCCCGATGACGCCGACGGCTTCGGGCGCGAGCCTTATCAGGCGATGGGGCCGACGCTGAGCGCGCTCTGCCCCGACCGCTGCCGCGGCGTGACCGCCGACCCGGCCGGCGATCTCGCCCGGCTGGCAGACCGGTTGCGCGTCGCACCGTTGCACGGGATGACCTATGGGCCGGGCGGGCGCCGGCACGCCGGCACCCTGACGGCGCTCGTGCTGTCGGACCTGATGTTCGACTCCGACTACAACCCGTCGATCCGGGCGGGCATCCCGGCCGGGGCGCGCGCGGCGCTCGACCACGGTGACGCCGCCCCGCTCCTGCGCCTCGCCGATGCGGCCGCCGACCTCTCGCGGCTGCCGCCCGCGCGCATCTTCTCGGCCGCCCGCTACGCGACCGTGTGCGAGGAGACGCCGCTGCCGTGGCCGCGGGGCGCGCCGTTCGGTGAGCGGGCGCAGCGCGCGCGCGATCAGGCGGCGGCGCTCGGGCCCGGCGCGTTCTTCCCCTTCGCCTACGACGAGGCGAAGGCCGACGAGATCGAGCTCTGCCTGCACTGGGCCGAGGCGTCCGCCGCGCCGCCGGCCGGCGGCGTCTATCCGAAGGTCCCCGCGCTCGTGCTCCAGGGCGGCGAGGACCTGCGCACCCCGCCGGTGGGCTCGGCGCGCGTGGCGGCCGCGCTGGGCGCGCAGCGGGTCGTCGTGCCGGGCGTCGGGCATGCGGTCGTGGGCGGGGACCCCTCGCGCTGCGGCATCCGGCGCCTGTTCGCGTTCCTGCGCGGCCGGGCGGCCTCCGCGCCGTGCCCGCGGGTGCCGACCGAGGTGCCCGCCACCACGGTGCCGCCGACGGCGCTGAGCCAGCTGGCGCCCGCGGCCGGGATGCGCGGGCGCGCGGGGCGGACGGTGGCGGCGCTCGACGTCACGCTCGACGACCTGACCTTCTCGCTCTCACCTGCCCTCGGCTCGCCGCTGGCGGGCGCGGGGCTGCGGGGCGGGAGCTTCCGCCTGCGCCCGCACGCGATCGTCCTCGCCGGGCTGCAGGTGGTCCCCGGCGTGCGCGTCAGCGGCCGGCTGCCGCGGCGCGGGAGCGCGCAGCTGCGGATCGCGGGCGCGCATGCGGCGCGCGGCCGGGTGCGGATCTCACCGGGCGGCGTGGTGCGCGGGCGGCTCGGCGGGCGCAGCGTGCGCGGGCGCCTGCGGGCGGGGCCGCCGCGGCCGGTGGCGAGCGGTGCGAGAAGCGTTGCGAAGACGGCGCGATTCCGTCACAGGACGGCGTTGTCTTCCGTCCGGCGCCCCACCTAGCCTCCACGCTCCCACTTCGTAAGAGGAGCACGCCCAGATGAGCAACCATGCCACGGATACCGCGGGCGTCAAGGCCCGTGACACCGCCCTGCAGGGCGCACTGACGCAGATCGAGCGCCAGTTCGGCAAGGGCACCGTGATGCGCATGGGTGATGAAGGCGCCCAGGTCAAGGTGAACGCGATTCCCACCGGGGCGCTGTCGCTCGACCTCGCGCTCGGCATCGGCGGCATGCCGCGCGGGCGCATCGTCGAGGTCTTCGGGCCGGAGTCCTCCGGTAAGACCACGCTCGTCTACCACGTCCTCGCCGAGGCGCAGAAGCTCGGCGGCGTGTGCGCGTTCATCGACGCGGAGCACGCCATGGACCCGCTGTACGCCCAGAAGATCGGCGTCGACATCGACGAGCTGCTCGTCTCCCAGCCGGACTACGGCGAGCAGGCGCTGGAGATCGCCGACATGCTCGTGCGCTCGGGCGCCGTCGACGTCGTGGCGGTCGACTCCGTCGCGGCCCTGACGCCGCGGGCCGAGCTCGAGGGCCAGATGGGCGACCAGACGGTCGGCCTGCAGGCGCGGATGATGTCGCAGGCCATGCGCAAGCTGGCCGGCAACCTGAACCGCACGCAGACGCTCTGCCTGTTCGTCAACCAGATCCGCGAGAAGATCGGCGTCATGTTCGGCTCGCCCGAGACCCAGCCGGGCGGCCGCGCGCTGAAGTTCTACTCGTCCCAGCGCCTGGACATCCGCCGCATCGAGACGCTGAAGGACGGCACCGAGGCGATCGGCAACCGCGTGCGGGTCAAGGTCGTCAAGAACAAGGTCGCGGCGCCGTTCCGCCAGGCCGAGTTCGACATCGAGTTCGGCACCGGCATCTCGAGCTCCGGCTGCATCCTGGACCTCGGGATCGAGCACAACATCGTCGCGAAGTCCGGCTCGTTCTTCTCCTACGATTCCGAGCGGCTCGGCCAGGGCCGCAACAACGCCAAGGGGTTCCTCGTCGAGCACCCCGAGATCGCCAAGGAGATCGAGGCGAAGGTCTACGCGGCGCTCGGCATCGGCCAGGACCTCGTGACGCCGATCGACCGGGACAAGGACGCACCACTCAACGGACTCGACGACGACACGCCCGTGGCGCCGGTGGCCGTCGAGGCCGCCTGAGCAGGGCGCTGTGGCGCGCCGTACCTGGTCCGCCTCGTCCGAGGCGGACCGCTTCGAGGCGGATCCGTGTGCCAGTGCCGGCGGACGAAGTCCGCTGGGTGACCCGGGCGACGATCGCTTCGCCGCGGGCGGAGTGGGGGCGGCGACGCCCGCGACGCCGGAGCCCGACCCCGTCGAGCGCGCCCGTGGGCTCGCGTGGCGGTCGCTGAACAAGCGCGACCGGACGGTCAACGAGGTCGGCGGCATGTTGCTCGGCAAGCGCGTCGAGCCGGCGATCGCCGACCAGGTGGTGACGGAGCTGATCGAGCTCGGCTATCTCGACGACGCCCGCTACGCCGAGCGCTTCGCCGAGGACCGGCGGCGCCTGGACGCCTGGGGGTCCGATCGGATCGCGCGCCGGCTGCGAGAGCTCGGGGTCGACCTGGAGTCGATCGCGGCCGCCGTCGCCGCCCAGGAGCCCGAGGAGGAGCTCAGGGCGGCGCGCGAGCTGCTGCGCCGGCGCTGTCCCACACCGCCCGCCACCCGCGCGGAGCGCGACCGCGCGCTCGGCATCCTCATGCGGCGCGGCTACGCCCCCGAGCTCGCGCTCGACGCCCTGCGCCGCCACTGCGGGGCCGAGCCGGACCCGGACTTCTGACCGCCTGCGCCCAGGTTTGCGCGGACCGCCCCGCAGTACTACGATCCTCGCTTAGCAACAGACCTGGCCCGCGGGCCCCTGAAAACTCCAGCAAACGGACGCTTTTAGCGAGAGATCAAGCAGCATCACGTGACGGCCTATCGAACACTGACTCCGAGGCGCTCATGCCTCGGCCATTTCCTCCGACCAAGACAGAACTAGCCGCCATCTGACGCGGCGGCCAATCCGGCCGCCTTCATGCACGCCCTCTCCGCTCGGTGCCTCGAGCCTGGTCTGGCGCTCCCAAAATGAATGTGAGCCCGGGGTGGCCTCGGCCGGCCCAAAGGGGAGAGGAAACGACAATGGAAATCGTGATCGCGGCGGTGGTGGTGGCGCTGGGTCTGGCCGCAGGGCTCGTGGGGGCGGCGTCGCTGCTCGCCCGCCGCGCACCGGCGCTGGCCGGGCCGCGCCCTTCCGGCACCGCGGCGCCCGTCGCGGCTGAGCCGATGGCCGGCGGCAGCGTCGAGGCGGATCTCAAGGAACGCCGGGGGGAGATGGTGCGCCTCGAGGAGCGCCTGCTCGCCAAGGAGGCAGCGCTCGAGGGGCAGCGCTCGACGCTCGACCGCCGCGAGGAGGAGTTCGACGGCCAGCGCGCCGAGATCGCCTCCGTGCGCGAGCGCCACGTGCTCGAGCTCGAGCGCGTCTCGGGCCTGAGCGCCTCGCAGGCCAAGCAGATCCTGCTGCGCGAGCTGGAGGAGCAGACGCGGCACGAGTGCGCGCGCCGCGTGCGCGCGATCGAGGAGGAGACCAAGCGCGACGCGGAGCGCCGCGTGCGCAACATCCTCTCCGTCGTGATGCAGCGGATGGCCGCGGGCCACGCCGCCGAGACCACCGTGTCGGTCGTCCAGCTCTCCGCGGACGACATGAAGGGCCGCATCATCGGCCGTGAGGGCCGCAACATCCGCGCGCTCGAGCACCTGACCGGGGTCGACTTCATCATCGACGACACCCCGAACGCGGTGATCCTCTCCGGCTTCGACGGCGTGCGTCGCGAGATCGCCCGCATGACGCTCGAGAAGCTGCTCGCCGACGGCCGCATCCACCCGGCTCGGATCGAGGAGACCTTCTACCAGGCCAAGTCGGAGCTCGAGAGCCACATGCAGGAGGCGGGGGAGCAGGCGTGCTTCGACGCCAACGTCGGCGGCCTCGACCCCGAGATGGTGCGCCTGCTCGGCCGCCTGAAGTTCCGCACCAGCTACGGCCAGAACGTGCTCGCCCACTCGGTCGAGTGCGCCCACCTCGCGGCGATGATGGCCCACGAGCTCGGCGCCTCGCCCAAGACCGCCCGCCGCGCGGCGCTGCTGCACGACATCGGCAAGGCTGTCTCGCACGAGATCGAGGGGCCGCACGCGCTCGTCGGCGGCGATCTCGCGCGCAAGCACGGCGAGTCCGAGGCCGTCGCCCATGCGATGGAGGCCCACCACAACGAGGTCGAGCCGCAGACCGTCGAGGCCGTGATCGTCCAGGCCGCGGACGCGCTGTCGGGCGCCCGGCCCGGCGCCCGCGGCGAGTCGCTCGAGCAGTACGTCAAGCGCCTGCGCGACCTCGAGCACATCGCGACCCGCCACGACGGCGTCGACAAGGTCTACGCCATGCAGGCGGGGCGCGAGATCCGGGTGATGGTGCTGCCCGGCTCGCTCGACGACGACGGCGCGGTGCTGCTCTCGCACGAGATCGCGCGCGAGATCGAGCAGGAGCTCGAGTACCCGGGCCAGATCAAGGTGACGGTGATCCGGGAGTCGAGGGCCACCGACTACGCTCGCTAGAGAATGCGCGGTTTCCCCATCCTCACGAGTTCGGACGGGAAAGCCCGATGAACTATCACGTCACCACCTTCGGGTGCCAGATGAACGAGCACGACTCCGAGCGCATGAAGGGCATGCTCGAGGCGCTCGGCTATCGCGAGGCGCCGACCCGCGAGGACGCGGAGCTGATCCTGTTCAACACCTGCTCGATCCGCGAGAAGGCCGACGAGCGCTTCGTGTCCCACCTGCGCGAGGCCGCGGTGCTCAAGCGCCGCGACCCGGAGCGCGTGATCGGCGTCGGCGGCTGCTGGGCGCAGTCGGTCAAGGACGACGTGTTCCGCCAGTTCCCGTTCGTCGACGTCGCCTTCGGTCCCGGCCAGGTCCACAAGCTCGCGGAGTTCCTCACCAGCGAGTCGCTCACCGCCCAGGGCTTCTTCGAGTTCGAGGGCTTCACGGGCCACCTGCCGCCCAAGCGCGGCCGGGACTTCCAGGGCTGGGTGCAGATCTCGGCCGGCTGCAACATGGTCTGCTCCTACTGCATCGTGCCCTCCACCCGGGGGCGCGAGGTCTCGCGGCCGCTCGACGAGCTCGTCGCCGAGGTCCGCGGCCTCGCCGCGGACGGGGTGCGAGAGGTCACGCTGCTCGGCCAGAACGTCAACTCCTACGGCCGGGGCGCCCGGCCGCGGACGTCGTTCGCGGAGCTGCTGCACGCGCTCGACGGCCTCGAGGGCCTCGACCGCATCCGCTACACGAGCCCGCACCCCGCGCACATGACGGAGGACGTGATCCGCGCGCACGCCGAGCTGCCGAGCGTCTGCGAGCACATCCACCTGCCGCTGCAGTCGGGCTCCACGCGCGTGCTCAAGCGGATGCGCCGCACCTACTCGCGCGAGCGCTTCCTGGATCGCGTCGCGCTGATCCGCGAGCACGTCCCGGACTGCTCGATCACCACCGACGTGATCGTCGGGTTCCCGGGGGAGACCGAGGCGGACTTCGCGCAGACGCTCGAGGTCGCCGAGGACGCCGGCTACGACGGCGCCTTCACGTTCATCTACTCACCCCGGCGCGGCACGGAGGCCGCCGCCTTCAAGGGCGAGTTCCTCCCGCACGAGGTGAGCGTCGAGCGCATGGAGCGCCTCGTCGAGGTCGTCCAGCGGCGTGCCCGCGAGCGCGCCCAGCGCTTCGTCGGCCGTACGCTCGACGTGCTGGTCGAGGGCACGTCGCGCACCGACGCCACGCGCCTGCGCGGCCGCACTCGCCACAACAAGGTCGTCAACTTCAGCGGCCTGGCCTCCCCGGGCGACGTGCTCGACGTCGAGATCCACGAGGCCTCGAGCCAGACGCTGCGCGGCGAGCAGGCCTTCCTGCTCGCCCGCGCCGGCTGATGCGGTCGTCGAGAACTCCCCGGGCACCTTGGCGGCGGTGCTTTGGCCCGACCGCCCGCTTGCCGAGGCGCTGCGCACCGGCGACGCCGAGAATCGAGGGCAGCACGCCCGCGGTCAGGCGCTTCCTGGGCGTGTTCCCCCCCGCGGGCTAGAACGAGGGCTCGCGCTCGCCCACGAGCTGCAGCGAGAGCTCCCAGAGCCGGCGACGGGCCGCCCGGTCGTCGGCCTGCGCATGCACGGCGGCGACGGCCCGGCGATCGTAGAAGTGCCCCGTGACGCCCTCGAGCTCTGGATCGAGCGCGAGCCGCACGGTCGCGGCGACCCCGTCTTCGAGCCGGTCGACGGAGTGCCCGATCTCCTCCAGCACTATCTTGGTGGGCATGTAGGTCGAGGGGTGCAGGCTCGTCACCGTCACCTCCTTGGGATCGAGGCGCTCGGCCAGCTCGAAGCCCGTCGTGATCTGCGCGAGCTTGCTCTGCCCGTAGGCGCGGCTGCCGCTGTAGCCGTGCTCGAGCATCGGGTCGTCGAAGTCGATCGGCGCCTGGCCGAGCGAGGCGACATTGACGATCCGCGCCGGCGCCGAGCTGCGCAGCAGCGGCAGCAGGCGCATGGTCAGCAGGAAGCCCGCGAGGTGGTTGACCGCGAGTCGCAGCTCGTAGCCGTCCTGGCTCTCCTGCCGCTCCCGCGCGTCGGGCAGCCCCGAGCCGATGCCGGCGTTGTTGATCAGCACGTGCAGTTGCGAGGTCGAGCGCCGGACGTAGCGAGCGAGCGCGCGGACCTCCTCGAGCGATGAGAGGTCGGCCAGGAAGGCCGGTGCCGGCACGCCGTCGCGGCTCAGCGAGCGCGCGACGGGGTAGAGGCGGCTGCGGTCGCGCCCGTGCACCAGCACCCGCGCACCCCGCGCGTGCAGGGCTCGCGCGACGGCGCGCCCGAGCCCGTCGGTCGCGCCCGTCACGAGCACAACCGTGTCCTCGATCGCTCGCATGCAGTCGGAGGTCTACTACCCGCGTCGCCACGGCGAAGTCCGTCCCCCGCGTATGCGAACATACGTTCGTGGTGCGCCTGGATAAACCGGAGTGGAGATGGGGAT
>JBDTMF010000136.1:0-11401 GCA_039934455.1 Solirubrobacteraceae bacterium | reverse complement strand
CGATGGGCAACAAGGCCGACCTCTCCGGCAATGACTTCCTCGAGTACTGGGAGCAGGATCCCGAGACCGCCGTGGTCGCGCTCTACCTCAGCTCCTTCGGCAACCCGCGCCGCTTCGCGCGGGTCGTGCGCAGGATCACCATGGACAAGCCGGTGGTTGCGGTCAAGAGCGGCCGCACGGCGGCCGGGGAGCGTGCCGCATCGTCGCGTACCGGGGCGCTGCTCGCCGCCTCCGACGTCACCGTCGACGCGCTGTTCGCCCATGCCGGCGTGCTGCGCGCCGAGACCGTGGGGGAGATGTTCGACGTCGCGGGCCTGCTCGCGCACCAGCCGCTGCCGCGCGGCGACCGCGTGGCGGTGCTGACCAACGCCGGCGACCCGGGGACCCTGTGCGCAGACGCCTGCGAGGCGGCGGGCCTCCGGGTCGGGCCGCCGTCAGCCGCCACGCGCGCGCGGCTCGCCGAGGGGCTGGCGGCCGAGGCCTCGACCGGCAACCCGGTGAACATGATCGCCTCGGCGACCGCGGACCAGTACGAGCGGTCGCTGCGGATCCTGCTCGCCGACGATGCGGTCGATGCCGTCGTGACGATCTTCGTCCGCCCGCTCGCGGCCCGCGCGGCCGAGGTCGCTCGCGCGATCGCCGCTGCCGCCGAGGGCGCCGACCGGCCGGTGCTCGCCGTCTGGCTCGGCGCCGACGTTCCCACGGCAGAGGACACCGGCGCGGTGCCGTCCTTCACGACGCCCGAGTATGCGGTGCGCGCGCTGGCGCACGCGGTCCGGCACGCGAGCCGCCGCGCCGCGCCGCCGGACCCCCCGTTCGAGGCTCCCGACGCCGACATCGCGACCGCGGCGACGATCGTCGCCGCGGGTCAGGGCTGGCTCCGGCCCGGCGACGTCGAGCGGCTGCTGGGCTGCTGGGGCATCTCGCTGGTGCCGAGCCGGTTCGTCGCCTCGGCGGAGGCCGCCGGCCGGGCCGCCGAGGAGCTCGGGGGCGCCGTCGCGCTCAAGGGCGTGGTGGACAGGAGCGATGCCGGCGCCGTTCGGCTCCGGCTCTCGGGGTCGACCGCCGTCACGCGGGCTGCCCGCGAGATGGCGGCGCAGCTGCAGGAGGCGGGCACGCCGATCGAGGGCTTCCAGGTCCAGCCGATGCTTCCCTCGGGGACCAAGCTAACCCTCGGCGCGGTCGCCGATCCCGCCTTCGGCCCGCTCGTCGCGTGCGGTGCCGGCGGGGTCGCCGTCGAGCTCCTCGGCGATGTCCAGGTCCGGCTCGCTCCGCTCGGGCCCCGCGAGGCCGGCGACATGCTGCGCGGGCTGAAGAGCTTCCCGCTGCTCGACGGCTACCGCGGCCGCCCGCGGGCCGAGCTCGGCTCGCTGGGCGACCTCCTCATGCGCGTCGGCGCGATGGCGGTCACGCACCCGGCGATCGCGGAGCTCGACCTGAGCCCCGTGATCGCGTCGCCGGCGGGCGCGCTCGTCGTCGAGGCACGCGTGCGGCTCGACGCGCCGGGACCCTCACCGGCGTTCCCGTCCGTCAACGCCTGAGGCCCGTACCGACCGCATCGCTCTGCCCGCGCGGCTTCGGGGGGAGTCTCACGAAGCGCCGGCCGCTCCGGCGCTGCGACGCCTCGAGCGCGCGGGCCACGCGGCCCTCGCGCCGGATCCAGTCGCGCTGACCGGCACTCAGGGTCGTCGTGGCGTCGCGGTCGCGAATGTGGGGTGCGTCGGTCATCGCGGGTCTCCTAGCTCGAGCCGTTGGTCTTCGCCGTGGCGGCGATCGGGATCCCGCGGTCTCCTTCGGCCGACGGGACCATCGGGCCGTCGCCCGCGGACGGGTCGATGACGCCCTCCTCGAGCCACGTGTGACGGCCCTTGAGGATGTCCAGCGCCAGGCGGTGGTTGGGCCCGTCGGCGTTGCTCCAGAGCGCGGTGAACAGGCGCTCCGTGCGGACCTTGGCCTGGGTGCAGAAGGCGTCGGCCAGCTCCCTGGTCTCGTCCGCCCGCTCGGGGTGCTCCTTCATCGCCGTCTGGGCGTAGACCACGGCTGCCGCCATCGCGAACAGCTCGGCGCCGATGTCCACGATCCGCCCCAGGAAGGCCCCGTGGCCCTCGGTGCCGGCCTGCCAGCGTGCCATCCCGTAGAACGTGGAGCGCGCGAGCTTGCGGCTCGTGCGCTCGACGAACCGCATGTGCTCGGCCAGGTCGCCGTACTCGGAATATGCCCCGGGGGCGTTGCCGCGGCCGACCGTCAGCCGCGGGTACCAGTTGGCGTAGAAGGCACCGGTCTTGCCGAGCGCCTTCGCCTTGCCTGCGGCCGCGACTTCGGGATCCATGAGATCCCCGGCGACGTGCAGGTGCTGGTCCATCGCCTCGCGGGCGACGATGAGGTGCATGATCTCCGTCGACCCCTCGAAGATGCGGTTGACGCGCATGTCGCGCAGGGCCTGCTCGACCGGCACGCCGCGGAGGCCGCGGGCCTCCAGGGAGCGGGCCGTCTCGTAGCCGCGGCCGCCGCACACCTGCATGAGCTCGTCGACGACGCGCCAGCCCATCTCGCTGCCATAGAGCTTGGCCAGCGCGGCCTCGATGCGGACGTCGTTGCGCTTCTCGTCCGCCAGCCGGCTCGTCACGTCGAGCATGGCCTCGAGGCCGAAGGCGGTCGCGGCGATGAACGCGATGCGCTGTGCGACCTCGTCGTGCTCGCCGATCGGCTTGCCCCACTGGACGCGCTGGCTCGCGAACTCGCGGGCGACCTTCGTCGCCCACTTGCAGACGCCGGCACAGACGGCCGGCAGCGCCAGGCGGCCGGTGTTGAGCGTGGCCAGGGCGATCTTGAGCCCTTGGCCCTCCTTGCCGATCACGTTCTCCTTCGGCACGTAGACATCGGTGTACCGGGTCTGGGAGTTCTCGATCCCGCGCAGCCCCATGAACTCGATGCGCGCTTCGACGACCACGCCGTCGCTCTCGCTCGGGACGATGAAGGCGGTGATGCCGCCCCGGCGGCCCTCGCTGCGCGGCACCTTGGCCATCACCACCAGGACGTCGGCGACGGTCCCGTTGGTCGTCCACAGCTTGCGGCCGTTCAGCACGTAGCCCGCGCCGTCCTCGGTGGGCGTCGCGATCGTCGAGACGCGCGCGGGGTCAGACCCCACGCCGGGCTCGGTCAGCGCGAACGCGGACAGGTGCGTGGTGCAGACCTTCGGCAGCCACTCGCGCTTCTGCTCCTCCGAGCCGAACAGCAACAGCGGCTGCGCCAGCCCGATGGACTGATGCGCCGACAACAGCGTCGAGAGGCTGGAGTGCCACACCCCGGCCAGCATCAGCGCGCGGTTGTAGTAGACCTGCGAAAGGCCGAGCCCGCCGTACTCCTCGGGCACCTTCATGCCCAGCGCGCCGATTTCCTTGAAGCCGGCCACCACCTCGTCGGAGATCGCGCCGTCGCGCTCGATCGCCTGCGGATCGACCTGTGCCTGCAGGAAGGCGCCGAGGATCGCCATGAACCGCTCGCCCTTCTCGACGGCCTCGGCCGGCATCTCCGGCTGCGGGGAGATCAGCTCGGGCTGGAAGTCGCCGAGGTAGAGCCCCTTGCCGAAGCTGGGCAGCTTCCAATCCTTCTCGCGGGCCGCCTCCGAGATCGCTCGCGCCTCCTTGTAACCGGTATCAGCGGCCATGCGTCACCTGCCTTCCGTCATCGGTGCTACGGCTGGGAAACCGGAATCCTCACCGGTTGTCAACAGCCCAGCACGAGGCGCCCGCGCCTTCATCCGCAACAATCCCGACGCCGGTGTGGAGAACTACGGAGCCGCTACGCCGACGCTGCGATGGCGAGCGTCATTTCTCCCCGACGAACAGTTCGGCGAGGTGGAGGACGCGCGTCCGCAGCCCGCGGCGCTTGACGCCCTGCTCGAGCTGCCGGTAACAGCCGGGGTTGACCACCGCGACGATGTCGAGGTCCGCCTCGGCGATCTCGTCGAGATGCCGCTCGAGCACGCGCGCGCTGTCCTTGGGGCGCACGACCGAGTAGGAGCCCGCCGCGCCACAGCAGGCGGCTGCGCTCGGCAGCTCGACGTACTCGCCGACATGCGCGAGCAGCTCACGGGGCTCGCGCCAGACGCCCAGCCCGTTGCGGAGGTGACAGGAGTCCTGGAGCCCGATCCGCGGGCCGCCGTCGACCGGCTCCCCGGACGTCACGTCGCCGCGCTCGACCAGCCATTGCGAGAGTTCCTTGACCCGCTCTCGGCCGAGCACGCTCGCCAGGTGCGCGGCGCACCCGCCGGCCGTCGTCACGATCGTCCCGGGGAGCGCCTCGCCCAGCTGCCCGGCCATCTCGTTGCCGCGCTCGAGCTCTCCGTTGTGCGCGTGCAGCGCACCGCAGCATCCCTGGGCGGCCGGCGCGGGGAGCTCGGGGCACAGCTCGCGCACGGCGCGGCTGACCTGCGGGTACAGGATCCGCTCGAAGCACCCGAGCATGAGGTTGACCGGCCCCGGCGCGTCGCTGCCGCGGCCGGCGTGCCGGCGCAGCATCCCCAGCGCGCGCACGCGCCGCGGCGAGTCCACCGCCCACATCAGCGGCCGCACCTTCGCGGGCCGCCGCCGCCCGTTCCACTGATGGTCGCGCCACTCCTCCAGCAGCGCGCCGTACTGCACGCCGGCGGGGCACACCGGCTCGCAGGCGCGGCAGCCCAGGCAGAAGGACGCCTCCTCGGCGACGGTGGGATCGTCGTCCTCCAGCACGCCCGTCTCGATCGCTCGCATCAGGTTGATGCGCCCGCGCGGCGACGAGGTCTCCACGCCGGTCAGCGCGTAGGTCGGACAGGTGGGCAGGCAGAAGCCGCACGAGATGCAGCGGTCCAGCAGCTCGGGCGTGAACACGCCGCGCCGCTCGGGTGCGTTCTCGGGTGTGATGTCCGTTGCGCTCATGAGCCGAGCTTCCCGGGGTTGAGGATGTCGTGGGGGTCGAAGGCGGCCTTGATGCGCCGCAGGAGCGCCATGTGCTCGGCGCCGAGCTGGCGCTCGAGGTAGTGCAGCTTGACGCTGCCGATCCCGTGCTCGCCGGTGATGGTGCCGTCGAGCTCGATGGCCCGCCCGAAGATCTCGTCGAAGGCCGCGTGGGCGCGGTGGATCGCGCTCTCGTCGGCCGGGTCGAGCACGGCGGTCGGATGCAGGTTGCCGTCGCCCGCGTGGCCGAACGTGCCGATCTTGAGCTCGTGGCGGTCGGCGACGTCCTGGATGAACTCGACCATCTCCGCGATGCGCGACCGCGGCACCGTCGCGTCCTCGAGCAGGGTGAGCGGCTCCAGGCGCGACAGCGCCGGCAGCGCCGCACGGCGCGCCTCGAGCACCTTGTCCGCCGCTTCCGGGGACTCGGCGATCCGCACCTGCGTCGCGCCCTCCACCTCGCAGGCTTCCGCCATCCGCTGCAGATCCTGCTCGATCACGGCCGGGTCCCCGTCCTGGCCGAAGATCAGCAGCGCGCCGGCCGTCGTGTCGAGGCCGATGTGCGCGAAGTCCTCGACCGCGCCGATGCAGACCCGGTCGAGGAACTCGAGCGTGACCGGCATGATCCCGGACGCCAGCACGCGCGACACCGTCCGGGCGGCGTCCGCGAGCTCGGGGAAGTAGGCCATGCCGATGCCGGTCGCCTCCGGCGCGGGGACCAGCCGCAGCGTCAGCTCGGTCATCACCGCGAGCGTGCCCTCGCTCCCGCACAGCAGGCGCCGTAGGTCATAACCCGCGACGTCCTTCACGAGCCGCCCGCCGCTGCGGATGATCTCTCCGGTCGGCAGCACCGCCTCGACGCCGAGCACATAGTCGCGCGTGACCCCGTATTTGAGCGCGCGCAGCCCGCCCGAGCATTCCGCGACGTTCCCGCCGATGGTCGCGACGGTCTGGCTGCCCGGGTCGGGCGGGAACAGAAGGCGCTTCGCGGCGGCGGCCTGCGCCAGCTCGATCGTGCGCACGCCCGGCTCGCAGACCGCGACGAGCTCAGCGGCGCTGACCTCCTTGATCCGGTTCATGCGCGTCAGCACGAGCACGATGCCGCCGCGGTGGGGGACCGTCCCGCCGCTCAGGTTCGTGCCCGCCCCGCGCGGCACGACCGGGACCCGCCGCTCGCCGGCGATGCGCAGCACCCCGGCGACCTCCTCGGCCGTCGCCGGGAAGACGACCGCGTCGGGACGGCCGCGCTCGAGCGGCGTCGCGTCCGTCGAGAACGTCAGCAGCGCGCCGTCGTCCGTCCGCACGTGCTCGCGTCCGACCACCGCCTCCAGCTGCGCGCCCAGGCTCACCGCCATGGCATGCAAGCTACTCCCCGAAAAACGAAGCCACGGCGTCGTGGGTCTCTGTGGGCCGCTCCATCTGCGGCACGTGCCCGCAGTCGAGCTCGACGTGCCGGGCCTGCGGGAGCGCCTCGGCGACGTGACGCGCGAACGCGATCGGCACGAGGGTGTCGCGGCGCCCCCAGACGAACAGGACATCGGGCTGGAGCTCGCGCAGCCTGGGCCAGAACCCGGCTTTGCCGTGGGGCGCCTCGAGGTAGATGTGGCGCGCAGCCGCGTAGAACGCGGCGCGCCCGGCGGGGGAGTGATAGGCGCGCAGGAACTCGTCGACGCCCGCCGCCGTCCAGCCTTCATCGGCGCCCGGGATGAGCCGGTGCACGATCGACTCCACGACGGCGCGGGGGGCGAGCTGGACCAGGCCCAGCTCCGGTCGCACGAGCCGCAGGGCCGGTGCCCACCGGCGCGGGCGTCGCCAGGCCAGCGAGGGCGAGAGCAGGGCCAGGCGACCGACGCGGTCGGGATCTCGGAGGGCGAGCTCGAGCGCGACGCGTCCGCCGAGGCTGTTGCCGATCACCTCGACGCGGTCGAGCTCGAGCGCGTCCAGCAGGTCGATCATCGCCTCGGCGAAGAAGCGGGGGTCGTACGCCGCGCCGATCGGCTTGTCGGAGTCGCCGAAGCCCGGAAGGTCGACGGCGATGACGCGAAAGCGGTCGGCCAGCGCCGCAGCCGTGAACAGGAAGGATCCCTTGGTGGCGCCCAGCCCGTGAATGGCGAGAACGGGCGGGCCGACGCCCGCCTCCAGCGTGGACAGACGGGCGTGACGGGTGGCGATCGTTTCGAGGCGCAACCGCCCCGGCCCGTTGTGGCCGCTCGTCGCCGCCAGGAACCCGACGCCGACGTGCAGGTTCCGGCGCACCGTCAGGCGACCCGACCGGAAGGCGAGCATGCCGGCGCCGTCGCCGTCATCGGCGATCGCCGCCCACGTGCGGGACTCGGCCGTGAGCGTCGCGTCGCCGCCGCCTGCGGCGCGCTCGAGGCGGGCCACACCGCGCTGGACCACGACGTCCCAGGCGTTGTCCTCGGCGTCCTGGAGGCGGAGGCGCGCGCCACCGCCGCGCGGTTCGAAGGCCGCGCCGTCATAGCGGCCGACCAGCACCTGCAACGCGCGCGGCGGTGACGGACCGCCGGCTCCCGATGCGCTTTCCGACATGTTCCACGCGATCATCGCACCGACGCCTACGCTGGGCGCATGCCAGAACCGTTCGACTACATCGTCGTGGGTGCCGGGTCGGCGGGCTGCGTGCTGGCCAACCGCCTCACCGAGGACCCCGGCACGCGCGTCCTGCTGATCGAGGCCGGCGGCCGCGACCGCAGCCCGAACATCAAGATCCCGGCGGCGTTCGCCAAGCAGTTCCACACCAAGCTCGACTGGGACTTCTCGACGGAGCCGGAGCCGCACGTCGACGGCCGGTCCCTCTACGTGCCGCGCGGCAAGAGCCTGGGCGGGTCGAGCTCGATGAACGCGATGCTCTACGTCCGCGGGCGGCCGCTCGACTACGACCTCTGGGAGGCACAGGGCGCCGCGGGCTGGGGCTGGCGGGACGTTCTGCCCTACTTCCTGAAGTCCGAGGACGACGCGCGAGGCGCGTCGGAGTTCCACGGCGCGGGCGGCCCGCTCCGCGTGTCGAACCAGCGCTCCCCGCGAGCCGAGGTCGACCGCCGCCTGATCGCCGCGAGCGAGGCGGCGGGCATTCCGAGGAGCCACGACTACAACGGTCCCGAGCAGGACGGCGTCGCGATGTTCCAGGTCAACCAGCGCGACGGGCGGCGCTGGAGCTCCGCGGACGCCTTCCTGCGCCCGGCGCTCGAGCGGCCGAACCTCGAGGTGATGACGCGGACGCGGGTCCTGCGCGTGGAGCTCGAGGGTGACCGGGCGGTCGGCGTGCGAGTCGCACGCGGGCGCCGCGAGCGCTCGATCCGAGCCCAGCGCGAGGTGATCCTGAGCGCCGGGAGCATCCAGTCGCCGCAGCTGTTGCAGCTGAGCGGCATCGGCTCGCCCGGCGATCTGCGCGCCGTCGGCGTGGAGGCGCGCCACGACCTGCCCGGGGTCGGGCGCAACCTGCAGGACCACCCGTTCGTCTCGCTGATCTGGGAGGTCTCCGAGCAGGACACCCTCTACGGCGCCGACAAGCCCAAGCCACTCGCCGAGTGGGTCCTGCGCCGCACCGGCCCGCTGTCGTCGACCGTCGCCGAGGTCGTCGCGTTCGTGCGCACGCGCCCGGGCCTGCCGGCGGCCGACGTCCAGTTCCACATGGGCGCCGCCTACTACGAGGACCACGGCGCCGAGACCTACGACGGCCACTGCGCGGTCATCGCGCCCGTGCTGGTGTCGCCACAGGCCCGCGGCCGGGTCTGGCTGCGGTCGGCCGATCCCACCGCGGCGCCGCGGGTGATCACGAACAGCCTGTCCGAGCCCGACGACCTGCGCTCGCTCGTCGACGGCATGGAGCTGGCGCGTGAGATCGCGGCACAGGGCCCCATGCGCGAGATCGTCGTCTCCGAGCTCAAGCCGGGGTCCGGCGCGCGCGACCGCGCCGATCTCGAGGCCGACCTGCGGCGGCGGCTGATGCTGATCTATCACCCCGTCGGCACGTGCCGGATGAGCGACGGGGGCGACGACGCGGTGGTCGACTCCCGCCTCCGCGTCCACGGGCTCGAGAACCTGCGCGTGGTCGACGCGTCGGTCATGCCGGTGATCCCCGGCGGGAACACGAACGCCCCGACCATCATGATCGCCGAGCGCGCGGCAGACCTGATCCGGGGGCGCGCTAGGGTGGACGGCTCGGCCCGCAGCACTCTCGCATGAGGAGGTTGGGCGCATGGAGGGGAGTCCCGGGTCCGTAAACGGCGGCGAGCACTGGATGGCGCTGGAGGGCGGCGCCGACGGCTCATCGGGCGACGGGCCTCACACGAGCCGGTTCGCCGGCATCGGGGCCTCGGTCCCGGAGCAGCGGCTGACCAGCGCCGAGCTCATGGCGAGCACGGCGCACCGGACGCACATCGACCTCGAGCGGCTGACGGGGATCCACGAGCACCGCGTCGTCGCCGAGGGCGAGGACTCCTACACGCTCGCGCTCGCCGCGGCGCGGGACGCCCTGTCGCACGCGGACTTCGGCGCGGAGGACCTCGACGTTTTGATCGTGTCGAGCATCACCCGCTACGTCGGGGGCCTGCGGATGCAGCTCGAGCCGCCCTTGAGCGTGTCGCTCAAAGAGACGCTCGGCGCCGAGCGCGCGATGAGCTTCGACATCTCCAACGCCTGCGCAGGGATGATGACCGGCGTCTTCATCCTCAACGACATGATCCGGCAGGGCCGGATCCGGCGCGGCATGGTCGTCAGCGGCGAGTACATCTCACAGCTGGGCGTCAATGCCGCACGTGAGGTCACCACGATCCTGAGCGATCAGCTCGCGTCGCTGACGCTCGGCGACGCCGGCGCGGCGGCGATCCTCGAGCGGGCGCCCGAGGGCGCACCCGGCATCGAGGTCGCCGGGTTCACGACGCTGGCCGAGCACAGCCGCCTGTGCCTCGCGTTCCCGTCCAAGGTCGGGCTCGGGGCGTCGATGTACAGCGACTCCAGGTCGCTGCAGCACGTCGGGATCGAGGACACCGTGCCGATGCTGCGCGAGGCGCTCGATCAGGCCGGGCTCGAGTTCGACGAGATCGACTACTTCATCCCGCATCAGACTTCGGCGCGGGCGATCGAGAAGGGCGTCAAGGAGTTCTCCGCGCGCATGGGTGGCGCGCCGAAGCATGTCGTGGTCACCGTCGACGAATACGGCAACACGTCGTCGACGACGCATTTCGTCGCCCTCTGGAAGTACCTGAGCGAGGGCCGCTTCGCCAAGGAGGACAGGGTCATGCTGCTCTCCATCGCCTCGGGTCTCGAGGTCGGGATCGTGATCTTCAAGGTCGATCAGCTGGTGGGGCATGGGCACGATCATTGAGGCGTCCGCGACCTCGGTGGCGCACGAGCGGTCGATGAGCCCCGGTTCGCTGGAGCTCGCCGACACCGCCGCGCGTTCGTGCCTGGCGCGCGCGCACCGCTCCGCCGGCGAGCTCGACCTGCTGATCAACGCGGGCGTCTACCACGACCGGATCCTCAGCGAGCCGGCGTTCGCGGCCCTGATCCAGGAGGACATCGGGGCGAACCCGAACCAGCTTCTCGGCGCGGCGCACGGCACGTTCTCCTTCGACGTCTACAACGGGGCCTGTGGCCTGCTGACGGGCATGCAGCTGGTCGACGGCATGATCGCCTCGGGCACGGCCAAGCTCGGGATGGTCGTCGCCAGCGACATGAACCCGGAGCCGGACGTCACCCGAGGGTTCAGCTTTCCCGCGGTCGGCGGCGCGATCCTGTTGAGCGCGGACGACTCCCGCGCCGGCTTCACGGCCTTTCGCTTCGACACGTTCCCCGAGTTCGCCGAGCTGTTCCGGAGCGACGTGAGCTGGCACGACGATGACGGGCGCGGGCTCGCCCACCGGGGTCGCAACCTCCTCACCGTCGAGATCGCCGAGTCCTACGCCGCCCGCGCGGTCGACTGTGCGGAATCGACCGCGCGCGAGCTGATCGCGGAGCAGGCGCTCGACCTCGGCGAGGTCGACCTGCTCGTCGCCACCGCGTCCGTCTCGGGCTTCGCCGACTCCCTGGCGAGGCGGCTCGGCGTGTCCCACGAACGGGTCGCGTCACCGTCGAACGGTGTCGCCGGTGCGCACACGGCCGCGCCGGCCGTCGCGCTCGAGTCGGTGCGACTGGAGTCGGCGCGCACGACGCTGTTCGTGTCCGCGGGGGCGGGGATCACCGCCGCCGCGGCGATCTACCGGGCATGATCCAGGCGTGCGCAGTCAGCGCGCGCAGGGCGCGACCATCGCCAGGCTGCAAGCGCTGCTTCCATCCCCGGAGCGCGGCGAGCCCCGCATCGCTCCGGCCCAGCCGCGGGAGCTGAGACCGCTCTCCAGGCTCGTGGCCGTGCTCGCCGGGCGCGTGAGCGGCAGCGGACCCCCGAACCTCTTCACGACGCTTGGCCGGCACCCGCGCCTGTTCCGCGCCTGGTTGCGCTACTCGGC
>JBDTMF010000135.1:0-11467 GCA_039934455.1 Solirubrobacteraceae bacterium | reverse complement strand
AGTTGCTCCAGGCCCTCGAGCCCGGCGGGCGCCGGCACGTCGAACAGCACCGCCTCCGGCGGCTCGTCGAGGGCGGCGACGCGCTCGAGCGCGCCCGGCACGTCGTCGGACGCGCCGACGACGTCGAGCCGCTGGTCGCGCCGCAGGAGGCGAGCGAGGCCGTCCCGGTAGAGCCGGACCTCGGAGATGATGAACACGCGCTTCATCCCGGTGGCTTCGACGGTACCGGCACTTCCGGACCGTTCAACCCGGGTCAGAACCCCATTCTCATTCCAAAGGAGAGGCGTCACCCATGAGCCCCGCGCGTCCGCCCAAGCACCGGCAGTGTGGTGCGCAGCAGGTCAACGAGCGTCTGTACGAGCTCGATCCGGCGTTGCGCGGCCGTCACCAGCGCATCGAGGACGAGTGCCGCCGCTCGATCGAGAAGGGCGAGGCGCAGCGGGTGTGGCGCAAGCTCGTCACGATCCAGGTCGTCGTGCACGTGGTCGCCAAGACCGACGAGGAGAACATCTCCGACGAGCAGATCGGGAGCCAGATCGACGTGCTCAACCAGGACTACCGCGCGACCAACGCGGACCACAGCAAGATCCCCGACGCCTGGACGAGCCTCGCCGCCGACCCGAACATCCGGTTCGCGCTCGCCACGAAGGACCCCAAGGGCAAGCCCACCAACGGCATCACCCGGGTGCAGACGACGCGCGACTCCTTCGGCACGGGCGACTCGGTCAAGAAGAAGTCGGGCGGCGGCACGCCGCCGTGGGCCACCGACCGCTACCTCAACATCTGGGTCTGCAACCTCGGCGACGGCCTGCTCGGCTACGCGCAGTTCCCCGGCGGGCCGGCCAAGACCGACGGCGTCGTGATCCTCTACACCGCCTTCGGCACCAAGGGCGCCGCCGCGGACCCGTTCAACCTCGGCCGCACGGCCACCCACGAGATCGGCCACTTCCTGAACCTGCGCCACATCTGGGGCGACACCAACGACTGCTCGGGTTCCGACCAGGTGTCCGACACCCCGCGCGCCCAGGCGCCGAACTACGGCAGGCCGGACTTCCCGCACATCTCCTGCAACAACGGCCCCAACGGCGATATGTTCATGGACTACATGGACTATGTCGACGACGCCGCGATGTTCATGTTCACCCAGGGCCAGGCCGCGCGCATGAACGCCACGCTCGCGGGCCCGCGCAAGAAGCTCGCGGCGGCTGGATCGTGATCGATCGCGAGGCCCTCCAGGGCCGCTGGGTCCACTCCCACGAGGAGGACACCGCCGACGAGATGGTCTTCCGCTCGGAGGCCTCCGGCTACGACTTCCCGCGCTCCCGCGGACGCGAGGCGCTGGAGTTGCGTCCGGACGGCTCGTACGGGGGGACCGTGCCGGGGCCGGCGGACAAGCCGGAGGCGTCGGGCGAGGGGGAATGGGCCGTGGCCGACGGCAACAAGCTGGTGCTGCCGGACCGGACGCTGGAGATCACGGCGGCGGAGCCGGGGGTGTTGCGCGTTCGGCGTCCGCGGTGAGCGGGGCGCACGTCAACGGCGGGCAGGGTGGGAGGGGTTCGAGGGGCCGGGGTGGATCTCGGCCGGGTGTACGAAGTTCATGGCAATAGTTGCCACAAACCCAGCGCACCCCCCTCGATCCTCGCCACCACCGCCTCGCTCCCTCCTCGTCAATGCCCGCCGTTGACCTTCGCCGCGCTCACCGCGAACGCCCGGGCAGATGCCCCCGGACCCACGCGAACAGCTTCGAGAGCCCCAGCGCGACCCGCTGCCCGAGCGGAGGCTTCGGCGGCCCTGAGCCGACCGGATCGAGCTCCGTCAGCGTCGACTCCGACGGCACGGCCGGGTCGCCGGCGGTGGTGCTCGTGTAGACGTCGTAGTGCTTGCGTGGATCGGTCGGGATCCGCGTCTTGAGCGAGCCGCTCACCGTGTCCTCGAGGGTGAAGGTGTAGGTGCGCGGCGGGACGCCGTCCTCGTCGCGGGAGTTGACGGTGACGACGAGCGCGCGCGGCGGCTGGGCGTGGCGCTCGAAGTCGAAGTCGATCCGCATCCAGTCGCCCGCGCGCGAGATGGCGACCTCCGGGCCCTCGGGGGCGTCGCGGCGCTCTGCGACGCGCGCGGTGTCGAGCAGCGAGCCGGGGTCCTTCCACTGCTTCTTCGCCCCGGGCCCGGTCGGGCTCGGTTGCTGGATGCCGCCGGGCAACATCGGATGGGTATCGCCCCAGCGGCCGGGCCACAGCGCCCAGCCCGGGCCGTCGCCGTCGAGGATCTCGAGCTCGAGGTCGGGGCTCTTGCGCTTGCCGTCGGCGAGGTCGTACCAGGCCTCGGTGGTGTGGAAGCCGGCCTCGAAGTAGGAGGCGTGCGAGCCGCGGGCGACGTAGACGAGCGGGTGGCCGTCGAGCTTCTCGACCTCGTGCCACGGGCGCTTCTCGGCGTGCGTGTGCTGGGCGTAGAGGGCGAGGTCGGGCTCGTCGTCGTGCATCCGCAGCATGACCCCCTCCCAGTCGCCCTCGTGGAGGCCGGCGCCGAGGGCGAGCGAGTAATCGTTGTAGAAGTACCAGAGCCAGTACTGCAGCCACACGCGGCCGCCGGCCTCGACCGCGTGGCCGTGGACACGATTCTTGAGCTCGGGCCGCGCGATCCGCAGCTTCACGTACTGGGCTCGGTAGTCGCGCTTGGGGTCGCCGATGAAGTCGTCCTTCGCGACCGGCTGCCCGTCCAGGTAGGTCTCCGCGCCGAGGAAGCCGAGCGTGAGGTCGGGCGCGCGCGCGATCAGCCTGCCGCCCGTGCGGCGCAGCTCGTTGCCGGGATTCTCGGTCCACTGCGCCGGGCTGTCGGCGAAGTACTGCTCGTTGGAGTCGTAGCGCAGCCGCGGCACGTAGCGGCGCAGCAGCTCGTCGTGCTCGCCCATGCTCAGTGCGGCGGGCGCGGGTCGTGCCGGATCGTGAGGTCGCGCGCGTGGACGGTCGGCAGCGCCTCGAGCGTCGCGGCGACCCCGCCCGGCAGCGGCCGCGAGAACGGGTAGCCCATCTCGCGCGTGTCGGGGTAGCGGTCGCGGGAGCCGCAGAAGCTCATCGAGCCGCAGTCGTCGTCGCCCGAGACCTTGTCCCGCTCCCAGTCGGTGAGGATCACGAGCGCCCGGAACGGCATCCCGGCGGGCGTGCCGCGCGGGACCAGCAGGTGGTAGGGCCAGCCGCAGCGGCAGTACTGCTCGTGCGGGGTCTGGGCCGGGCCCTGGACGAGCACCGGCGGCCGGTCGGCCGGCTTGCGTGCCGGAGAGGCGAGGCGGCCCGGCCGCTCGATCTCGTTCGCGCCCGGCGCGAGGACCTGCTCGAACTTGTCCATCTCGATCCACGCGCGCCGGTCCTCCGCGGCCTCGGTGGGGGCGAGGAAGATCCGCACCGTCACGGTGCGCTCTGCGTCGCCGGGGTTCTCGGCACGCAGGCGCCACAGGAACGGCTCATGGTCGCCGTGCTCCACGCCGTCGGTCTTCGCCACCATCGTCTTGAGCTCGCCGACCGGGGTGGAGGGGTTCGCCTCGAAGGCGAGCTCGACGTCGCTGAGCGTCACGTCCGGGGCGTCGTCGAACGCGAACGGCTGCGCCTGCTCCTGCAGCGCGAAGTTCGCGTTGTCGATGTGGCGGTGCCAGCGCCAGAAGAAGGGGTCGCGGATGGCGGTCGAGGTGTCGCCGATGTCGCCGGGCTGGCCGCCGCCGTGCGGCGCCATCACGAACGCGGTGATGACGTGGCCGTAGCCGTGGTGCCAGACGTCGCCCCACAGCGTGCCGGCGGTCGGCTCCTCGAGCGCGCCCAGCAGCTCGGAGGTGAGCGGCTTGGGCGCCGCGCCGTTCTCCGCCGCGCCCGCGGCGACCGCGGCGAGCAGGCGGTCGCGCTGCTGCTCGAGCTCGGAGACGAGCAGGGGGCCCGTGTCCTGGCGGTCGATGTCGCGCAGCGCCTGTCCGGCAGGGCGGTCCTCGTAGCCCTCACCGATCGGCTCGCGGTAGTCGGAGAACGGGACGACCGGGCCGAACCCGAGCCCCCGCCGCTCGGCGTCGTAGCGCGCGAGCATCTGCTGGTGCATGTAGAAGAACAGCTCGCCCTGGCGGTCCTGGAGCTTCACGCCGCCGGGGCCCGGGCGGCCGCGCGCGGGGTAGACGATGTGCCAGTGGCGGTGGTGGTCGTTGGCGAGCGGGTCCTCGCGGAACCAGTCGAGCGCCGACTCGCGCCCGATCGCTCCGGCGAGCTGCGCCCCCGCGCGCTTCAGGCGCGCCGGGGGGATCGGCGGGATCGCCAGCCGCGCGGCCTCCGGGTCGTGGACGATGAACAGCTCGACCGCGTGGCGGACGAGCTGGATGTCCTCGACGCCCGCCCGCCGCTCGGCCTCCTCGAGCGCCGCGGCCACGCCCGCCTCGCCGCCGGTGTCGGCCGCGATCTCCATGAGCTCGCTCGCGAGCGCGAGCGCGCGGTCGAGCTCCGACGGGATGAAGGCCGAGAAGCGCCGGCTGGGTCCCTCGGTCGACGCGATCTTCGCCTCGACGGTCGCGCTGTCGTCGGTCCGGGTGAGCAGGGCGTCGGCGCGTGCCTGCAGGTCCTCGAGCGGGCTCATGGCTCCTCCGGTGGGTCGGCCAGGTCGATGCGCAGGCTCAGCGCCGCGGTGTCGCGGAACTCGATGCCGTAGGCACGCCCTGCGGCGTCGCGCGCCGCCACGAACGCGTCGAGCCGCGCGGCGAGGTCGTCCTGGCCGTCGTGGTTGGTGAGATGGATCGTGAAGTCGTCGTCGGCGCGCGAGTCCGCGATCGCCTGCAGCGTCGCCGACTCCGGGTTGCCGTCGCGGCCGTTGGCCGAGATGACGTAGTGGCGCGCGGGGAGGCGGGTGAAGAAGTCCGCCTCGACGTTGCGGATGGAGCCGTGGTGGGGGAGCTTGAGGACGTCGAGCGCGAGCGCGCCGCCGGCGGGCAGCCTCCCCGCCGTCTCGAGGCCGCCGAGCACGTGGTCGCCGCGCGCGTCGCCGCACAGCAGCATCGACTTCCCGTCCGCCTCGGCGAGCACGACGATGCTCGAGAGGTTGAAGACGGAGCGGTCGGCGTACTCGGTGACGTGCGTCTTGGCGGCCTGCTTGGAGACCACCTCCTCCCACTTCGCGTCGAGGTCCGCGAGCGCCGGCGCGGCGGGGGCCACGACGGTCAGCGTCGCATCGCCGAACGGCACTTCGCGCGGCGCGACCACGAGGCCGCCGAACGGCTCGTTGCGCGGCCACCCCAGCCGCACCGACTGGTCGCGCAGCACGCGCCCCTGGCCGACGCTCGCCACGACCGGCGCCCCGGCGTCCGCCAGCTCCTGGTCGCGGTTGCCGAGGACGTCGTCGAAGGCGTTGTGCCACAGGCCGCCGAGCTCGTAGGGCTGGGGCTGGTGGTCGTCGGCGAGCTCCACCATCGCGCCGCCGAGGTCGGTGAGGCCGTGGATGTGGTCATCGTCGATGTGGCTGACCATCGCGAGGTCGATGCGCAGCGGCCCGCCGCCCGGGGCGCGGGCGGCGCGCAGCTGCTCGAGGCGCGGGCGCAGGCTCGTCTCCCACGTGCTGCGGGGGCCGCCGTCGATCAGGCAAAGGCGGTCGCCGGCGTGCAGCAGCAGCGAGTCGCCCTGAAAGGCCTGCAGCGCCTCGAGCGAGAAGACCATGGCCTAGACCGCCTGGATCGCACGGAGGGCGTCGACCACCCCGGCGCCCTGGAAGTAGCGCTCGCGGCCGAGGTCGGTCGCGGTGGCGCACAGCACGCGCTTGACCTCGCGCGGCGAGCCGATCAGCTCGGGGTGGCGCGCCATCAGCAGCGCCGCGGCGCCGGAGACGTGCGGCGCCGCCATGCTCGTGCCGTCCAGGCTCTTGAGCCCGAGGTTCGGCACCGGCGCGGTGATCTTCTCGCCCGGGGCGACGAGGTCGGGCTTGAAGCGCCCGTCGCCGGTCGGCCCGCGGCTGGAGAAGTAGGAGACGCCGTAGGTGTGAGGCTGGTGGCGGTGGGTCGCGCCGACGGTGATGACGCCCTCGGCGTTGCCCGGGTCGGTGATCGAGATCTGGCGGTAGCCCTCGGAGGTGCCCGAGGCCATCGAGTAGAACGCGCGGCCCTCGTTGCCAGCCGCCGCGACCACGACCGTGCCGCTGCCGATCAGCCGCTCGCACTCGTCGCAGACCGGCGTGCGCCCGCAGGCGTAGGCGCCGACCTCGTGGTCGAGCGAGAGCGAGAGGTTGACGCCGTGGATCACCGGGGCCGAGGCGTTCGAGTTCAGCCAGCGGACGTACTGCAGCGCGGCGAGGATCGCGAACTCGTCGCCGGCGCCGTTGGCGTCGAACACGCGCAGGTCGTAGAGCTCCATGTCCGGGCAGACGCCCTGGACGGAGTGCTCGCCGGACCCCTGCGGATCGTCCGTGCGCCAGTCGCCGCCCAGCACGCCCGCGACGTGGGTGCCGTGCTCGTGGGCCGGCGGCTCGTAGGGATCCTTGGGCACCTCGATGAGCGGCAGTAGCAGGCTCCAGTCGACCGCGCGGCCGCTCAGCAGCCGCTGGTTGATCTCATTGAGCGACTGGGCCTTCATCGCCTCGGCCTCCGTGGTGCCCTCCTTGGCGAGCAGCGCGCGCAGCTTCGTGAAGTCGTAGGTGGCGCGGATGCGCGATTCGCCGGCGGCCCGCAGGCCGTCGGGGGTCTCCGCCAGCGGCTCGTCGCCGGTGCGGCGCGCGAAGGCGGGGTGGGTCGCGTCGATGCCCGAGTCGAGTATCGCCCAGCAGAGCGTGCGGCACGAGAGGCTGAACAGGCGCGTCGCCGCGTCGGCCTTGACGGTCACGCGCGAGCGCCAGATCGCGGGCCGGGCCGGGCGGTTGCGGTTGACCGCCCACAGGACGGGCGGCTGGCCCGGGTCGCGCTCCAGGCCGGCCAGCAGGTCCGCGGCCGTCGCGACGATCAGCTCGTAGGTGAGGCCGGGCGGCGGCTCCTCGTCGGAGGTGACGGTGTCCGCGGGGTCGCGCCGCCGCTCCCACTCGATGCGCCCGAGGACGCCGACCAACCAGATCAGCGCGCCCGGCAGCTCGTCGCCGACCGCGCGCCGGCCCTGCTCGCGCTGCGGGTTCTCGAGGCCGGCGATGATCTCGGCCCGGCGCTCGGTCAGCACCTTGCCCACGTCCCCGGCGTCGCGCGGCCACAGGTCGTCGCGCCACCAGCCCGACATCGGCAGCACGCCGCGCACGAGCTCCTCGAAGGTCAGCTCGGCGGCGACGTGCGACTGGTTGTAGGCGAGCTGCATGTCCGGCCGCGCCGCGGTGAGCTCGCTGAGCTGGAGCGAGAGCGCCAGCGCCGGCGCGCCGGCCTCGCGATGGGGCTCGAGCAGGAGGTCGAGGCGGTCGTCGCGATCGGCGTCGCCGTAGGCCATCCAGACGTCGGGCATGACCGGCGAGTCCTGGGTGTAGCGGCGCAGCTGGCCCTGGCCGAACACCCACGGCGCCAGCTGCTTGAGCTCGAGCCTCACGCCCCGACTCCAGCGGCCGGATACGGGAAGCCCGCGGGCGCGGTCACCGTCTCGTCGACGTGCGCGCGCAGCCCCGCGTCACAGGCGGCGTAGCCCCAGTTGATGAGGCGCTCCTGAACGTCGCCGTCGAGGCGGGCGAGCCGCGTCGAGAGCAGCGCGAGCGCGAGCGTCGCGTTGTGCGGAGCGGGCAGCGCGTCGGCGAGGCCGAAGTCCCCGATGTCGGTGCGCATGCCCCAGTAGGCCCCCGCGCGCGCGCCGGACTTGAACGCATCCACGCACTCGCGCTTGCGCAGCGCGCGCACCTGGTTGTCGATCACGCCGAGCACGCGGAACAGGTGGCGGCCCCAGTCGTGGTCGGGGTCGGGCTCGGGCTTCATCAGCCCGCCGGCGTCCGAGACGAGGATCGTGCGGCACGCCTTCCAGGCCGTCTCGAGCCCGAGGTTGTCGTAGACGCCGCCGTCGGAGAGCACCGCGCGCTCGCGGTACTCGCCGTGGCCGAGGTCGTTGCCCGGCTCGTCGACCCAGGTCTCGCCGGCCACGTCGAGCTCGAAGGGGGAGAGGACCGGCGGGAAGGCCGAGGAGGCCGCGACCGCGTCGGCGAGCGCGACCCGCGGGTGGTCGACGCGCCCGACCCGGTAGTCCGCCATGTACGGCTTGGAGAACCGGAACAGCGCGCCCGACTGCACGCTCGTCGCGTTGATGACGAAGCGCGGGTGGTCGGGCAGGTCCTGCAGCGTCGCGTCGCCGAACAGGTGCTCCCGGTAGGCCTTCGACACGCGCTCGGAGATCGTGTCCGACGTCAGCGCGCCCATGATCACCGAGGACTGGTCGACCGTCCGCCCGGCCAGCGCCCGCACCGGTGCGACGAAGGCGTCCTCGAGCCCGTCGGCCGCGAGCCGCGGCCAGGCGAGGGCGAGCGCGCCGGCGGTGATCGAGCCACCCGACACGCTCGAGATGCGATCGAGGCGGTCCAGCCAGCCGGCGTCGTGCAGGCGCCAGACCACCCCGACGTGGAAGAGCATCGCCCTGTATCCGCCTCCCGAGAGGCACAGGCCGACGCCGTCGACCGGGTCGTCCGTACTCATGGTTGCCAACCCTATGCGGCCGAGCGGTACCCGTGCTGGAGTTCTCTGCGCAGGCGCTCGAGCGCGCGGCCGCGGGTCGGCCCGATGCTCCCGACCGGCATGTCCAGCGCCAGGCCGATCGCCTCGTAGCTGGGGGCGGAGTCGGAGTGCAGCAGGCGCAGGAGCGTCTGCTGGCGCGGCGGCAGCGTGCCCAGGGCATGCCGCACCACCTCGCGGCGCTCGGCGGCGAGCTCGGTCTCGCTCGCGTCGACATGCCCAGCGAACAGCGGCTGCTGGATCTCGTCGTCGGTCGGGACGACTCGCCTGCGCCCGCGCAGGACCGCCAGGCACTCGTGCCGTGCGGTCGTGCCGATCCAGGCGCCGAAGCGCTCCGGGTCGCGCAGCCGGCCGATGTGCTCCACGGCGCGCAGCCACGTGAGCTGCGCGACGTCGTCGGCGTCGGCATCGCAGAGGCGATGGGCGCGGCAGACGGAGCGGACCAGGACGGTGTAGCGGTCGATCAGCTGGCTCCAGGCGAGCGGCTCGCCTGCGGCCGCGGCCGTCACGAGCGTCTCCGTGTCGTGCTCGCCGCGGCGTGCGGCCCGTCGGTCGGTCAGGGACGTGAGGTTCGTCATGGCCCGGACCTTTCACGGCGCCGTTTGGGACCGCTTTGGGTCGGCCTTGGGGTGACGTATCACCGCGCGCGTACGCGCCTCTGTGGGGCATGTTCATCTCCTTCACGCTCAACCCCGCACTGCTGCCCTACGAGTCCCGGCGCCGGGCGTGGATCCACGCCCGCGAGGAGGCGCGGCGCGCCTACCGCGCCTGGACCGAGGCCGAGAGGCCCGATCGCGCCGTCGCGTTCAGCGTCTACCGCGCCGCCGAGGAGCGCGAGGAGGCCGCCGCGCGGATGTTCGGCGTGTCCTGAGCGCTCAGGGCGGTTACGGTTGGCTGCAGCCCGTGCCCGCACATATCGAGCTGTTGGGCGCCCTCGCCGTCGAGGTCGACGGGCGCCGGGTCGAGGGAGACCTGCCGGGCCGCCAGGGGCGGCTGCTGTTCGCCTACCTCGCGCTCAACCGCGACCGCGAGGTGCGCCGCGACGAGCTGGTCGATGTCGTCTGGGACGACCACCCGCCCGGCGCGCCGGACGCGGGCCTCGCCGCGCTCCTCACGCGCGTGCGGCGGGCGCTCGGGCCGGCGGCGATCGAGGGCCGCGGCGGGCTGCGGCTCGCGCTGCCCGACGTGCGGCTCGACGTCGAGGAGGCGCGCGGCGCGGCGGCCGAGGCGGAGGCGGCGCTCGGCGCCGCCGACCCGGTACGGGCGGCCGCGCGGGCGCGCGCAGCGCTCGAGCGCCTCGAGCACCCGTTGCTGCCGGAGCTGAGCGGGCGCTGGGTGGAGGAGCGCCGGGGTGAGCTCGAGACGCTGCGCTCCGACGCGCTGGAGACGCTCGCGCGGGCGGCCCTGCGGCTCGGGCAGGGCGAGCTGCCGGCGGCGGAGCGCGCGGCGCGGGAGCTGATCGGGCGCGAGCCCTACCGCGAGTCGGCCTACGGCGTGCTGATGGAGGCGCTGGCGGCGCGCGGCAACCTGGCCGAGGCGCTGCGCGTGTACGACCAGCTGCGCGTGCTGCTGCGCGACGAGCTCGGGGCGACGCCCGCGCCGCAGATCACCGCACTCAATGAGCGGCTCCTCTCACCGGAGCCGGCCGCACCGCTCGCGCCGGCGAGCGGCGCCGTCCCGCTCCCCATGATCATCGAGCGGCTGGAGGAGCGGCCGTTCGTCGGCCGCGAGGCCGAGTTGGCCGTCCTGCGCGAGCGCTGGGCCGCGACCGGCGGCGTCGTGGTCCTGACCGGGGAGGCCGGCGTCGGCAAGACGCGGCTGGCGGCGCGCTTCGCCGCCGCGGCCCACACGGACGGCGCGACCGTGCTGCACGGGCGCATCGACGAGGAGACCGTCGTGCCCTACCAGCCGTTCGTGGAGGCCCTGCGCCACTACGCGACCCACGCGCGCGACGCGGCCGCCGCGCTCGATCTCGAGGCGCTCGCGCCGCTCGTGCCCGAGCTCGCCGGGGCGCCGGACGCGCCCGAGCGCCCGCCCGGGGAGCGCGAGAACCGCCGCTACCGCCTCTTCGAGGCGGTCGCAGCGCTGCTCGGGCAGGCCGCCGCCACGCGGCCGCTGCTGCTCGTGATCGAGGACCTGCAGTGGGCGGGGCGCCCGACGCTGCTGCTGCTGCGCCACGTCGTCCGCCGCCTCCACGGCAGGCCGCTGCTGGTGCTCGTCACGCTGCGCGACGCCGAGGCCGACCCCGGCGGGACGCCCGCGCGGCTGCTCGCCGACCTCAGCCGCGAGGAGGTCGTCCGGCGCATCCCGCTGGCGGGCCTCGAGGAGGCGGAGACCGCCGTCCTGGTGGGCGACGAGGCGCTCGCCCGCACGCTCCAGGACCGCACCGCCGGCAACCCGTTCTTCATCGAGGAGATGCTGCGCAGCCTCGCCGAGGCGCCCGAGGAGCCGCCGGGGCTGCCCCAGGGCGTCAAGGACCTCGTCTCGCGCCGGCTCGCCCGCCTCGCGCCCGCGACCGTCGAGGCGCTCGCCGCCGCGGCGGTGCTCGGCCGCGACTTCGGGCTCGCCACGCTCGCGGCGATGGCGGGGCGGCCGGGAGAGGAGCTGCTCGAGGCGCTCGAGGAGGCCCTGCGCGCGGGCGTCGTGCTCGAGGACGCGGCGCAGGTCGACCACTTCGCCTTCGGCCACGCGCTCGTGCGCGAGACGCTCTACGACGCCCCCGCGGCCTCGCGCCGCGAGCGCCTGCACCTGCGCGCCGGCGAGGCGCTCGCGGCGGCGGGCGCGCCCCCCGGGGAGCTCGCCCACCACTTCTTCGCCGCCCGCGAGGTCGGCGGGGCGGGG
>JBDTMF010000134.1:0-11588 GCA_039934455.1 Solirubrobacteraceae bacterium | reverse complement strand
CGAGCGCACCGCGGAGAAGTTCGTCGCGATGTTCGCGTAGTACAGACGGGTGCCGCTGCCGTACGAGAACCCGCCCGCGCCGCGGCGCGGGCCGAACGCCAGTGCCGGGTCGCCGTTGGAGGTCAGGCCGGCCTCGACGTAGTTTGGCAGCGTGCCGATCAGACCCGGGCCAGGCGAGCCGTCGCGGGCCGAGTAGCCCGTGTAGTTGGGCTGCTCCCAGGTCTGGCCGCCGTTGAAGGAGAGGTAGACGCCCGACACGCCGACGCCCGGAGTGAATGGGCAGCTCGAGCCGTTGCAGGGCGCTAGGTCGATCTCGTCGTTGGCACCGGCGGCGACCACTGAGGGATTGGCGGCGTCGATGGCCACGTCCGGCTCGTTCTGCTTGTTCTGCGGGAAGGGCGACGGCGGACTGCCGACGCTCACCTCGCTGTCCTGTGCGAGCGCGGAAGCCGGCATGACAGCCAGCACCACCGCAGCGACGAGACCCACCAGAAGTCGTGACACGTCGGCCTACTCCTCTTTGGTTTGCGGTGCCCGTCTCCCTTCCCGGCCGGGCGAAGCGGCTTACGCTACAGCTCTCGGCACCTGACGGAAAGGAAGAACCCGCGGAGGAGGAGCCACTCAGTGCCGGCCCCCAAGCGGCCTTCGCCAGAGCAGGGCTTTCAGAACATGGGCGCGGCGGGTTTCGAACCTGCGACCTCTCGCGTGTGAAGCAACACGCTCAACGCGTCGAAACATCGCGATATGCAGGAGAAACATGGTCGTTAGGTGAGTCGTGCGCGCCTCGAGCGAGCCGTCGTTTCCAGCGCATTTCGTTGAATTTGGACCTGCGCGACGCGCTCCTGGCCAAGATTCGTGAGCGGGTCACCGCCCGCGACACGATGGGCCAGGAGGTGCAACTCGTGTAGGCACTTTCGCCTCCATGGCCGCATAGAACGCGAAAGACCGGGTGCCAGCCCGGTCTTTCCACTGCGGTCTTCCGACCATCCGGTGCTCCGCGAGGAGCACCTGCATATGCCTTGTTCGCCAACTGTATGCGGCCATGGAGGCGAAAGTGCCTTAGCCGAGCATCGGACGGATCGCCAAACCCTCTTGCGGGGGTCGGCTCGTCGTGCGCTGGTTGAGCCGTGCTTGCGGCCGCGGGTGGCTTCTCCAGCCGCTCCGCGAGCGTCCGCTTGTGCGCGCTCCGCGACGTCGGTGGAGCAGCTCGTGGTGGGGTTGGGGCCGGGGCCGCGCTCCGCGCGAGCGGGCGGAGCGGGGGCGGGTTGTGCGCGCGCATCGCAAGAGCGTGCAGCGCTGGCTGGATGACTTGCAGGCCGCCGGGCTGGTCGCGCACGTGCCCGAACGCGACGCCCGCGGTCAGTGGTGGCGTACCCAGATCGTGCTGCTCCCGGCAGGCGAGCCGGCGGCGCAGGAGCTGCGCATCGCAGGTGTCCGTGCGCGCGGCTGGCAGCGTCGCGAGCGCGCCCGTCGCCGCCCTTGGCGTGTCGCGCCGAGCCTGGCGGCGATTTGCGGCCGCCAGCAGCATCCCGGGCCGCGCGTCCCGCTCGCGTGTCGCGCGCACCCGAGCTCGTGTCGTCCACGAGTCGCGCCGTCGGGCGGCCGTCGATGCTCAGATCGAGCTCGCCGGCGAGTTGCGTGGCGATCGTGGACTTCTGACGCATCCCTTCGGAGCGCCTCCTGCGTCGGCGGACACGTCGGGGTCCCTGAGGCGTTCGCGGAGATCAGTAACGCCGGGTATCGTCGGACGCGAGCGGTGAGCGTCTGCGCGAATGGAGTTGGGGGAGGCGCCGTGGAGCGGATCAGGCCGAGGGTCGATCGGACACTCGATATTCGCGTACGGCTGCCGCCCCCGTGATGGGTGGCGGGCGCGGTCAGCCGTCGCAAGGGTCGTAGGGTGTGGTTGGTGGCTGAGGAGCTGCTCGATCGTGTTCTGCGCGAAGTCCGAGATCAGCCGGCGTGGAACCGGGGCCGCGGCACTGGTGTACTAGCGGCGTGAGGTGGACGGTCCTTCTGGCGTGCGCTGCGCTTGCCGGGCTCGAGGCGTGCGGCGACTCGGGCAGGTCCCCGGCCCGCGATGCGGCGTCGGCATCCAAGGCGGGCTCCCCGACGCTGCCAGCATCGCTGCGCGATCGGGAACTCGTATTCGTCCGGCAGACCGGCAAGCGCGAAGATCACCTCTTCGTCGCGCGACCGGACGGGTCGGGCATGCGCCAGCTCGAGAAGGCTGCCGGCTGCAAGCAGAAGCCGATGTGGTCTGCCGACGGACGCCGCGTCGCCTTCCGGTACATGCCGCAGTGCGACTACCGGCACGATCAGGTCGTCCTCCTCGACGTCGCCTCCGGTCGCCGTTTCAATCTCTCCCGCAAGCTCGGGGTGTTCGGCACCAGCCCGAGCTGGGCGCCGGACGGCCGCTCTCTCGCCTTTGCCGGTCAGCGATCCAAGCGCGGGAGGCCGGATCCCAACGACGCGCCGGCCGGCCTCTACATCGCGAGCGTCGACGGCAGCCGCTACCGCCGCGTTACACCCACGGACGTCGGCGAGGTCCAGTACCCCGCTTGGTCGCCGGACGGCGCGACGATCGCCTTCCAGGTCTCCCGCCCGCCGGGTTTTGACATCTATTCCGTCGCGGCCGACGGCTCAGACCTGACGCCGCTGGTCCATGACCAGGGGTTGACCGAGTGGCCGATGTGGTCACCCGACGGCACGCAGATCGCCTACGGGGTCGAGGGCGCGACGTCGGGCCTCTGGCGGATGGCGGCAGACGGATCCGGCAAGCACGAGATCCGCTCCGGAGTCGGCGTGCCCGCCAATTGGGCGCCCGGCGCATGGCTGATCGCGAACTGCAGGTTGCACGCGAATCAGATCGGGCTGTGCGCGATCGCACCGGATGGATCGGCACAGCTCACGTTGCTCGCGGGCATCGAGGCGGGCTTCGGCGCGTGGAAGCCCTAAGCGCACCCCGACGCAATGATCGGCCGCAGGTGCCGGTGAATGCGGGCGTTGGTGAGGGGCACGGGTGCGGAGCCGATCGGCGGGCACCCCCGTCCGGCTGGGAGTTGTCATCCAGCCGGCCGTGTTCAATCGGATCGGGATGCGTCGATCTTTGGCCAATGGCCAGCGCGCATTGACTCGTGACGGACGCCATCGCGGTGTCCCGAATCACGGCAGTCGCACTCGTGGCTGGGGACTATCTGCGCTACGCCGCGATCGGGCAGCCGCCGGTCGCGTTGCAGGCCTCATGGCGGCACAGGCGGCAGGTGCCCTCGGCCTCGGGGGTGGTGTCGATCATCGCGTCCAACAGCTGTCCGAGCAGGCCGACGAGCATGTCGCGCTCGGCGGGAGCTAGGCCGGCCAGCGCTTCGTTCACCACCGCTTCGCGCTCGGCGAAGAGCTTCTCCACTCGCTTGCGGCCGCGGGCGGTCAGGCGGACGTCCACAGCGCGGCCGTCGGCGGCCGGGCGGCGCGAGACGAGGCCATCAGCCTGCAGGCGGTCGACGAGGCGCACCGCGCCTGGGTGGCTGAGGCCGAGGACGTGGCGTAGACGCTCGATGCTCAGGTCCTCGTAGTTTGCTGCGGCGGCCAGCGCCGCCGGGGCGCTGGCGCCGTGCTTGACCGTCAGGCTCGAGCGCGCGGCGAGCCGGTCGCCGAGCGTGAGCGCGAAGGCGCCGACGACGTTCGCAGCGCGCTGTGCATGCATGCCGCATACGGTATCGCCGGGCGCGGAAATATATGCGTGCTGCATCTATCGTTGTTACACGATGCGGCGCTCACGCCACTCAACGGTGATGGGCTCACCGAACCACGACGCCACGCTCCTGCGCGCCGCTCGCACGGACCCCGCCGCGTTCGAGAAGTTCTACGCGCGCTGGGCCCCGCCGCTGCACGCGTGGCTGCGGGCGCGGCTGCACGATCCCGAGGCCGCCAACGACCTCACCGCCGAGACCTTCGCCGCCGCGCTCGTCGGCCTCGGCCGCTTCCGCGGCGAGGAGCCGGGCGATGGCGTTGCGTGGCTGTGGGGGATCGCGCGCAACCTCCTGCATCAGCACTACCGGACCTCGCGGCTCGAGACGTCCGCCCGGCGACGGCTGGGCGTCTCCCCTCGCGGCTACGACGTGGATGGCTGGGACGATGTCGACGCGCGTGCGAGCGCGGTCGCGCTGGCCCGCGAGCTCGCCGCCGCCCTGCGCGGGTTGTCGCCCGGCCAGCGCCGCGCGATCGAGCTGCGGATCGTCGCCGACCTCGACTTCGGCGTCGTCGCCGAGCACCTGAACTGCAACGAGCCGGCCGCGCGGATGCGGGTCTCCCGTGCTCTGGCGCTATTGCGATCCCGACTGCAAGGAGTGTGGCTCTAGATGCCCGGTTTGGCCCCCAACCTCGACGCGATCCTCGCCGATCTCCGCCCTGCCGTCCGGCGCCTGGCGGCGACCCGCCGACGGCGCCGGCGCGTCGCGCGCTCCGCCGGCTTGTCGGCGGCGACGGTGGGCCTGCTGGCGACCGCGGCCCTCGGGGCCAGCGCGATCCTCGGGCGGCCGGCGCCGGAGTCCGTTAAGCGCGACCTGCGGGCGGTCGACCGGGGGATGCCGGCCGACCTGCGCCGCAATCCCGACGTCGAGAGCGCGCACGCGGTCGCCGTCGCGGACGGCTCGACGGTCTACTTCGCGCAGCTCGCCGACGGCGGCTACTGCGCCGAGCTGGTCACGGGCGACCGCGCGCGCGGCGCCGTCTGCTCGACCGCCGGGCAGACCGACAAGACGCCGATCGGCGTGACAGTACCGTTCACCGACCCCATCAAGGACACCTCGCCGGTGACCGTCAGTGGCCGTGTGTCCGTCGCCGGCGCGCGGGTCGTCCAGCTCGTCTATCCCGATCAGGCCGTCGACGAGGTGCCGATCTCACCGGAGCGCTTCTACGTCGCCGAGGTGCCTGAGGCCCACCTCGCGGCGGTGCATCGCCGCGGGCTGCTGCTGATCGCACGGGATGCGGACGGCAAGGCGCTCGCGCAGGCCGTGGTGCCAGCTGACGCGATCACGCCGCCCACCGAGGCGCAGCGTCCCAAGGACCCGATCGAGATCGACACGATCAGCGACGGCAGCGACCTCACGCGCATGCTCGGCGTGCGCGGCACGGTCCAGATCCCCGGCGTCACGCGGCTCCGACTCCGCTACCCGGACGGCCACTCCGCCGCGATCGCGCTGAAGGAGCAGCGCTACCGCTATGACGTCCCGCGAGCGCGCCAGCGGGACTTCGCGACGAGGCCGGGCACGATCGAGGCGATCGACGCGCGCGGAGCGAAGGTCGGCGAGCGCATGGTGGCGTCGGTGGCCTTCTGGCGCCGCCGCAACGGTGGGTAGGCCGGGAGCCGGGCCGACGTTCGTTCTGTGCGGGGCGCGCGTCGGACTCGCCCCGCTGGATTGTCGACTGCTTGCCGAGTATCAGACGTGGATCAACGACCCCTGCGTCCGTCGCGGGCGCGGCGTCCGCGCGGTCTTCACGCTCGAGGCGGTCGAGGCGTGGTGCGACGCGGCGGCCGGGCCGTCGCAGGTGGCGTTCACGCTCTACGACCTCTCCGACCTGACCCCCGTGGGAATCTCGGAGCTGCGCGACATCTCGCCGACGTTCGGCACCGCGGGCTTCGCGATCTCACTCGGACTGCGGCGCGGGCAGGGACTCGGCACGGAGGCCACGCGACTCACGCTCGAGTGGGCGTTCCGCGTGCTGTGCCTGCACAACGTGATGCTCGAGGTACGCGACTGGAACGTCGCCGCGATCACGGCCTACGAGCGGGCGGGCTTCCGAAGCATCGGCACACGACGGGGTACGACCTTCACGGACGGCGAACGCGGCGACGAACTGCTTATGGACGCGATCCCCGAGATCGGCTGAGCTCGCTCCGGTCAGGGCGCGGAGCACGTGGCCGCGCCCTTGCTTCCAACGCTCCCGAGCGGGAAGACTTCGTCCGCCGCCTCGAGCGCGTCGGGATCGTGGCTGGACACGATGACTGTCGCGCCGTGCTCGGCGGCCGCGCGTTTGAGGAGATGCAGCACGGTGGCGCCGTTGGCGCGGTCAAGGTGAGCGGTCGGCTCGTCGGCGACGATCAGCGAGGGTTCGCCGATGACGGCGCGGGCCAGCGCGACCCGCCGCTGCTCCCCGCCGGAGAGCAGCTCCGCCGGCCGGTCCCCTAGTGCCGCCAGGCCGACCCATTCGAGCCAGCGCTCGGCGGCATCGCGCGCCTCGGCCGGCGCCATGCCGCGGGCGGCGCCGCCGAGTTCCACGTTCTCCCGCGCGGTCAGCGTGCCGGCGAGCGACGCATGCTGGCTCAGGTGTCCCAGCGTGCGTCGCCGCCACGCCGCCGCCGCCAGCGCGTCGCCGGCGTCGATGGCCTCACCGGCGACCCGGATCACGCCGCGGTCCGGCACGTCGAGCGCGGCGATCAGGTCGAGCAGCGTCGTCTTGCCGCAGCCAGACGGGCCGGCGACGACGTGCAGCCGGCCCGGCGCGAACTCGTGGGTCAGCGCCTGGAAAATGCGCTGCGTCCCGTGAGACTTGTCGAGCTGCTCGACGCCGACCGCGGTGCTCGCGACCTGACGTCGTCGCTCCGCGGCGGGCGGGCGCGTCGCGGCGACGGGCGCAGGTTCGTCATCGGCCGTGAGCACGACGGCGCCGCGCCGAGCGCTCGCCCGCACGTGCTGGTGGAGGCCGGCGGCGTCGCGCACGCTTCTCGGGATCCGCAGCCAGCCCTGCCGGTCGACCACCAGCACCGGCTCGACCGCCCCCTCGCCGCTCACGCGGCCGTCGCGGACGTGGACCGTGCGAGCGGTCCGCGCGGCGATCGCCGGGTCGTGCGTCACGACGAGCA
Organism: Solirubrobacteraceae bacterium; assembly: GCA_039934455.1. GTDB lineage: Bacteria > Actinomycetota > Thermoleophilia > Solirubrobacterales > Solirubrobacteraceae > DASQFQ01. Next base: position 4,729 of record JBDTMF010000134.1, on the reverse strand, counting down.
CCGAGGCTCCGGCCTCCCCACTGAGCTCCAGGAGCAGGTCGATGACGAGCTTCGAGTGCACGGCATCGAGTTGGCCGGTCGGCTCGTCGGCGAGCACCAGCTTCGGCCCCTTGATCAGGGCGGCGCACACGGCGACGCGCTGCTGCTCGCCGCCGGAGAGCTCCCGCGGGCGGGCCTCCGCGCGCGTCGTGAGCCCGGATCTGCGCAGGAGGGCAGCCACGGTTTCACGGGCCGCCGCGCCCCACCGTCCGAGCAGCCGCAGTGGCAGCCCGACGATCTCCTCGACGGTCAGGTCGCGCGGCAGCGCGCGGTTGAAGTTCTGCGGCACCAGCGCCAGTTGCTCGCGCCGCAACGCGTCCAGCGCCCGCGGGCCCGCGGCGGCGATCGAGACGCCGAGGACGTCGAGGTCGCCGGTCGACGGCCGGGTGCGCCCGGCGCACGCTGCCAGCAGGCTCGACTTGCCGGCACCGCTGGGCCCGAGGACCGCCACGGTCTCACGCGCCTCGACGGTCAGGCTGAGCCCGCGCAAGGCCGCGACATCGCCCGACGGGGCGCGATGTATTACGTACACGTCGCGGCCGGCGACGACGGTCATGTCCCACGCAGCCTCGTCGCGATCGAGGGCCGCGGGCCGCGGGCCGCGCGCGCGGTCGCGAGCGCGACCGCGCCGGCGACCGCGGCGAGCAGCAGCGCGCACGACCACAACGTGACCCGCGCCTCAATCGGCGGCAGCGGCACGCGCGCGGCGCCGCTAACCGCGACGAGGCTCGCCGTCATCGCCGCCCCTGCCACCCCTCCGGCGACCGCGCCGGCGACGCCCAGCGCCGCCATGATCGCGAGCCGCAGCCGCAGTGCGAGCACGACCGCGTTGCGGTCGACGCCCATCGCCTCGTACTCGGCCTGCTCCTGTGCCTCGTCACGCACCATCGCGCCCGCTGCGATCAGCAGGCCGCCGACGCCGAGGAGCGCGGCCACCACGGCGAGTGCGAGCAGCAGCGCCTGCGCGTCGAGCGCGAGGCGATCGTTGCGAGCGGTCCGCTCGACCTCGTCCTGCCGCACCACCGCGGCGCTGCGGAAGGGCGCGCGCCTGAGCCGTGCGCCGAGCCCGGGCGGCGGCCGCGAGGAGAACCACGCCTCGGATGGCTCGATCAGCCCGGGCTGCGTCCCGTTGAGATACGCGAACAGCGTGTCGTAGTCGACGAGCACGAAGCGTCGCGGCTGCTCGGTGACGGTCGGAAGCAGGCGGCTGCGCGCCACCACGTCGAGCGCGACCTCGACGCCCGCGATCTTGACGTCGACGCGCCCGCGCGGAATATCGGGACCGCCCAGTGCCGGCAGCGCCCTGGGGAGATCGAAGCTCGGCCGGATGAGCGAGACGCCGATCGGCACGAACGTCACCCTGATGCCGCGTGCGACCGGCCCGTGGCGAAAACCGGCGGGCACGAGCACCGACTCGCCCCAAGGGTCGGGGGCCTCCCAGTCGCCCAGATCGCTCACCGTCACCCAGCGACCGCCGGCCAGGCGTTGCTGCACTGAGCCGAAGTCCGCGCCCGTCGCGGCCGAGCTCGTGCTCGATCCGCCGACCACGATCGAGGCGAGCGTCGCGTCGCGCAGCCCGCGCGGGATCGCGACCTGCAAGTGCCGCCACGCCGGCCCGATCCCCCCGGCCGGCAGCGCCCCGAACTGCTGCCCGTCGGTGAGCAGCCGCACCGTCACCGCGCTCTGAAACGGTGCGCGTGCCCACATCCGGATCGCCGTGGCGCCTGCCGCCAGGCGCGGCCCCCGGAACCGCGCGCGCGGCTTCGCCAACGCCCGTCCGATGCGCGCGGGCGTAGTGCGCGAGAACGACGGGCGCCAGCCGGACAAGGCGCCGATGCGGTCGTGCGGGATGCCGAGCACCTCGACGTCGGCATCGATGGGATCGTCGACGACGTCCATCTTCGCCGCGGTGCGGATGACGGGCGTGGGCGGCTCGCGGGTCAGCGAGCGATAGCGCGTCAGCGGCGCGACGCTGGTCGCCGAGCCCGCCCGCTCGCTCGTGCGCCACGCGGCGCCGGCGCGGAACGCGGCCTCGGCCTGCCCCTGGTCAACGAGCGTGGTGCGGTAGTTGAGGCTGAACAGCGCGCTCCCGAGCGCGACCGCGAGGAACGTCGTCGCGCCCGCCGCCAGCGCCGGTCGGCGGACGACGCCCAGCAGCGCGAGGCGGAAGCTCAGGGGCCCGTGGCGGGCCAGGCGCTCGAGCGCCCGGAAGCCGAGCGGCAGGAGCCGCAGCAGCAGTACCCCGCCGGCGACGACGGCCAGCACCGGAACGAAGAGCACCACCGGCACGCCGGCGTCGCGGCGCGCGAGCACGGCGGGGTCGAGGCCTCCGGTGGTCGAGGCCTGCCAGAGGATGACCGCGAGCGCCACGAGCGCGCCGGCCTCGAGCGGCCCGACGCGCCCCCGGGCAGCGCGTGGCGCCCGGCCCCAGCCGACCGCGACGAACGTCCCCGCCAGCGCGAGACCGCACAGGACCGCGATCGTCGAGAGCGGGAGCGCCGACGCGACGAAGCTGGCGCCGAAGCCTTCGGCGGTCCGGACGGCCTCGGCCAGCACCACCGCCCCGGCGAGCGCGACCGCGACCGCGAGCCCGGTCGGAAGCGCCGTCTCCAGCACGCGTAGCCGCAGCCGCTGCGGAGCGGAGGCGCCGAGGTAGGCCAGCTGCGCGTTGCCGAGCGCGACCTCACCGCGACGCGTGGTGGCGAGGAACGCCACGAACGCGATCAGCAGCGCAGCGCCCTCGATGCCGATCACGAGCAGCCGCCGCTGCGCGATCGACGTGCGCCGGTCGATCTGCCGCAGCTCGGCGACCGGCCCCGAGACGATGCTCGTGAGGTCCTCCTGGTGGAGCCGCCGCAGGTGGCGCTCGAGGCGATCGGCGATCGCCCCGAGCTGGGCGCCCTCCACACGGCCGGGCCGCAGCGGCGCGGTGAACACCGAGAAGCGCCGGCTCTGGCTGACCATCCGAGCCACTGCCGGCCCGTCGGACACGAGGACGGCACGGCCGTGGAGCACGGTCGCCGACGGGCGCACGCCCTCGGGCAGGCGCGTGCGGCCGACCACCTGCAGCTTCGTCGCTCCCACCTTGAAGGACTGCCCTGGCGCCGGACGGGGACTGAGCGACAGCACCTCGCACCGCCGGCGGGCGCAGCCTGCCGGCGCGCGGCCGGCGAGCAGCGGCGCCCGCGCGCCCGTGAGCGACACCAGCCGGGTGCCCAGCTCGTCCTCCGGCGCGAGCGGGCCCCACACGCGCACCCGCGCGGGACGCTGGACGAGCTCGCCCAGCCGATCGATCGCCGCCGCGGCGACGGCCTCTCCGCCGGCGTCGGAGCTGATCGCCGGCTCATAGCGCACCTGCGCGCGCACGTCACGCCGCGCATCAGGGAGCGCCGACAACGTCGCGTGCGTCGCCTGCTCGCGACCGACCGCTCCGATCAGGCTGACCGCGCTGACCAGCGCGCACCCGCCGAGCACCGCGGCACACAGGAGCAGCGGCTCCACCGGGTGGCTGCGCAGACGGCGCAGCGCGAGGCGGAGGAGGGGCGCGTCTCGCACCGGACCGGACGCTAGACGGACGGCGGCATCGACTCCCGCAGGAACCGCACCATCAGGTCGGTCAGGGGGTTGGCGGTGCGCTGGCGGTGGTCGAGCATGTCCGTGCCGTGCAGGTCGGAGTCGACCAGCACGAGGCGCTTGGGAGCCCGGGCCCAGCCGCTCAGCTCGCGCGCCGAGTCCGCCGCGCCGTCGGGGTCGCGGCGGGCGCACACGAAGAGCTTGGCTCCCGGGATTCGCTAGATGTCGGCGCGCTTCATGCTGTAGGTCGACGCGTGGTTGACGCCGGCCAGGGAGATCAGCGCGGCCGGGTGGATCTTGCCCGTCGTTGCGGCGTAGACGACTGCGGTACCGCCGATGCTCGAGCCGCCCAGCGCGATGCGATCCGCGCCCTGGGACTCGACGAACTTCACCGCGCCGATCACGTCCTGCCAGCTCGTGCCGTAGTCGTTGGGTCCACCAGAGCAGTCGTATGGGTGCTCGTCGCCGGTACAGACCGCGCGCCGGTTGTAGGTCAGCACGAGATAGCCCTCGCGAGCGAGGCGTCGCGCGAGCGGGTACCAGTCGGACTCGTTGTCGGGACGGTTGCCCATGTGGGCCAGCACGACCGCGGCGCGGCCACGGCCGAACAGGCGGCCCCGCAGCCCGACCCCGTCGCCGGCCCGAAACCCGACCGCCCGCGCTCCCACGGGCCCACCTTCGCCAGCAGGTGGCAGGGGCGCCGGCGCATGCCTCTTTGACGGCGCCTTCGGCTCGCCGGACCCGCACGCCGACAGGACGAGCCCCAGCATGGCAAGCACCATGGGTACGCTGATTCGTTCAGATATATGCATCGCGCACATATCCTATGCACCTGCCCATGAACGCGGCAAGCGTTCTCCGTCAAGGATCGGGAAAGAGACCTCCGCGAACCCCGCGAACCCGAACCGCGCTCGTCGCGGTCGCCTATGCGCTACTGGCACTGCCGAGCCGCGGAGGGGGCGATCGGCGGAGCGGCGATCAGGCCCCGGGGCCACATCGCAACCGCGCTGGGTGAGCGACCCAGATGCCGCCCCAGACCGACGACCCCCTCGCGATCTCATCCCTGCGGGCCAGGTCGCCTTCTCCAAGCAGGAAGACAAAAAAGCAAAAAAGCAAA
>JBDTMF010000133.1:0-11638 GCA_039934455.1 Solirubrobacteraceae bacterium | reverse complement strand
ACGTCGGGCCGCAGGGGGTGCTCACCGGCTCCGCCCGCCAGGCCCAGGAGGCCCAGGAGCGCACCGACGGCGTGGCCCGCCGCGAGGGCCTCGAGCAGCGCCGGGCCGGCCTGGAGACGCGACGCGAGGCGGTCGAGGCGCAGACGGCCGCGCTGTGGCGCGAGTTCGAGGACGAGGCCGACGTCGTCGGCCGGCTGCTGAGCCATGCCTCGACCGGCGTCGAGGACCGAGCCGGTCAGCGCGCCGAGCAGGGGCGCCTCCGGCGCGCCGACAGCGACGGGCCCGAAGACGTGCCGGCCGGTGCGCGATGACGCGCTTCGGGGCAGCCGTCGCCGAGCCGTCCGAGGTCTGGTACCTGCGGCTGTACGTCGCGGGCCAGTCGCCGAAGTCGTTGCGCGCGTTCGTGAACCTGAAGGCACTCTGCGAAGCGCACCTGGCCGGGCGCTACGAGATCGAGGTCATCGACCTCGTGGAGCACCCGGCGCTGGCTCGCGCCGACGACATCCTCGCCATCCCGACGCTCGTCCGCCACCTTCCCGCGCCCCTGCGGAAGATCATCGGCGACCTCTCCAACACCGAGCGCGTCCTGGTCGGGCTCCACATCTCCGATTCGCCGCGATGACCGCTGCACGCGACGAGGACCGCCGCGAGCTGACCCTCTTCGTCAGCGGAGCCTCCGATCTCTCCGCGCGTGCGATCGCCGACGCGCGAGCGCTCTGCGACATCCACCTGGGCGGCGGGTATGCGCTGTCCGTCGTCGATGTGCATGAGGATTCCGCCGCCGTGCTGAGCCACGGCGTGCTCGCCGCGCCGACGCTGGTCAGGTCGCGCCCGCTGCCGCTGCGGAGGTTCATCGGGGACCTGTCGCAGACCCACGACGTGCTGCTGAAGCTGGAGATCGCGCCCCATGTCGCCGATTGACCCGCCGGTCGAGATCGTCAGCGCGGCGGCCGGCGCGGACGAGACCGCGATCACCCTGGCCGAGGCGCTGCTCCGGATGACCGAGGCGGAGGACACCCTCCGGGCCATCGGCGCCGGCGAGGTCGACGCGTTCGTCGTTTCCGACGGCGGAGCCGAGCGGCGCGTGTTCACGCTCGCGACGGCGGACCGGCCGTACCGGAAGTTCGTCGAGAACATGCGCGACGGGGCGGCGACGCTCTCGTCGAGCGGGGTGATCCTGTTCGTCAACCGGCGGCTCGCCGAGCTGCTCTCGTGTACGCCGGACACCATCGTGGGATCGCCGCTCTCGAGGTTCATGTCCGGCGAGGTCCCCGCGGGTACCAGCGCCGAGCTCGAGCTGCTCGACGCCGACGGCGGCGCCGTCCCGGTCCTGGTCGGGAGCTCGTCCCTCGAGGTGGACGGCGACCAGCTCAGCTGCCTCACGTTCACGGACCTCAGCGCCCACAAGGCGCAGGAGCGTGAGATCTCCCGCCTCAGCCGCGCCCAGGACGAGCGGATGGTCGAGCTGCAGGCGGCCCAGGCGGCGCTCACCGAGCAGGTGACGCACGACGCGCTGACGGGCCTGCCGAACCGGACCCTGCTCGTCGACCGCATCGAGCAGGCCCTCGCCGTCTCCGAGCGCACCCGCCGTTGCACCGCCGTCCTCTTCGTCGATCTCGATCTCTTCAAGCACATCAACGACACCCGGGGCCATGCCGCGGGTGACGCCGTGCTGCAACGGGTCGGCGAGCGGCTCGTCTCCGTGCTCCGCCCCATGGACACGGTCGGCCGCATCGGCGGCGACGAGTTCATCGTCCTCGCGCCCGAGGTCGACGGGCACCTGCACGCCGCGACCATGGCCGCACGCCTGATCGCGGAGCTGCACCGGGACGACGAGGGGGGCGTCGGCGAACGGGTCGGGGCGAGCGTCGGCATCGCCGTCTCGGTCGGCGGGCGGGGGACGGCGGAATCGCTCCTGCACGAAGCCGACACGGCGATGTACCGGGCCAAGTCGCTCGGCGGCGGGCGTGCCGAGATGTTCGACGCGGCCCTCGGCCGTCAGGCGAAGCAGCGGGCGAGCGCGCAGAAGACGCTCGACTCCGCGCTGGACGAGCGGCGGATCGTCATACACTTCCAGCCGCTGGTCGATCTGAGCAGCGGGCGGATCGCCGGCTTCGAGGCGCTCGCCCGGATCGCCGAGCCCGACGGCTCGATCCTGCCTCCAGCCGACTTCATCCCCGTCGCCGAGGACAGTGGGCTCGTCGTGCCGCTCGGCGGGCAGGTACTCGCGCTGGCCTGCGAGGAGGCGCGCGGCTGGCAGCCGCCGGGCATCGCCGGCCGCAGGCTCACCGTCGCGGTGAACCTCTCGCCCCGCCAGTTCGGTCCCGGCGACCTGACCGAGGTCGTCCAGCGCACGCTCGAGCGCACCGGCCTGGCTCCGAGCTGCCTGCACCTGGAGCTCACCGAGACGGCGATCATGGACCTGCACCCCGACATCCTGCGCCAGCTCGAGCGGATCAGGGATCTCGGCGTGCAGATCGGCCTCGACGACTTCGGCACCGGCTATGCCTCGCTCACGCACCTCCGCCGGCTCCCGTTGAGCTTCGTCAAGATCGACCAGACGTTCGTGCAGGGGCTGGGCAGCGACCGGGAGGACGCGCGGATCGTCGCCGCAGTCGTGGACCTGGCCGGCAACCTCGGGCTGCGATCGATCGCCGAGGGCGTGGAGACGCCGGTGCAGCACGACCTCCTGCGCGACCTCGGCTGCGACCAGGCCAGGGCTTCCTGTACGCGCGACCGATGCCGTCGAGTCGGTTGCCGGCGGCGATCCGGCGCCCTGCGCGCTGATCTGAGGGCTACCGCAGCGCGGCGCCGAGCATCTCCGTGATCGCCTCCGCGGGCTGCGGCCGGGCGTAGAGATAGCCCTGCGCGCGATCGCAGCCGAGCGCCCGCAGGCACTCCTCCTGCTCGGTCGTCTCGACGCCCTCGGCGACGACCGTCAACCCGACCGCGTGGGCCATGTCGATGGTCGCCTTGACGATCGCGTGGTCGTCGGTGTTGCAGTCGACGCCGGCGACGAACGAGCGGTCGATCTTGAGCACGTCGAGCGGGAAGCGCTTGAGGCGGCTGAGCGACGAGTAGCCGGTGCCGAAGTCGTCGAGCACGAGGCTCAGCCCGTGTTCCTGCATCGAGTCCAGCACCGTGGTGGGCGCGTCGGCCTCCTCCATGAGCAGGGTCTCGGTGATCTCGAGCGCGAGCGTCCCCGGCCGCAGCCGGCTGCGCTCGGCGATCGCCGCCACCTGGGCGGGGAGCAGCGGGTTCAGCGCCTGCCGGCCCGACACGTTGACCGACACGCCGATGTCCGGATCGATGTCGCGCTGCCAGGTCGCGGTCTGGCGGCAGGCGTGCTCGAGCACCTGCAGCCCGAGCATCGCGATCAGGCCGGTCTCCTCCGCGAGCGGGATGAACTCGAGCGGAGGGAGGAGGCCGCGCTCGGGGTGCTGCCAGCGCACGAGCGCCTCGGTGGAGACCGGGCGGCCGGACGCGAGGTCGATCACCGGCTGGTAGTAGACCTCGAGCTCGCCGCGGTCCAGCGCGCGGCGTAGCTCGGTCTCGGTGCGCACGCGGGCGACCAGGCTGGTCCGCATCGCCTCGTCGAAGAGCTCGTAGCCACCGCGGCCGCGCGCCTTCGCCCGGTACATCGCGGCGTCGGCGTCGCCGAGGAGCGACTCGGGTGTGTCCTGCTTCGTCGCGGCGAGCGTGCCGCCGATGCTCACCGTGAAGAAGTGCTCGCCGCTGCTGAGCCTCAGCGGGCGGGCGATCGCGCCGGCGAGGCGGGCGGCGACGTCGGTGGCCCCGCGGGCCCCGTCGACGTCAGGGCAGATGACGACGAACTCATCGCCGCCGAGGCGCGCGACGGTGTCGGTCATCCGCAGCGCGGTGGTCAGCCGCGGCGCGAGCGTCAGCAGTACCTCGTCGCCGGCGGCGTGGCCGAGCGAGTCGTTGATGAGCTTGAAGCCGTCGACGTCGAGCACGAAGACGGCGAGGTCGATGCGCTCGCGGTGGCGGCGGGCGAGCGCCTGGTCGAGGCGGTCGAGCGCGAGGATCCGGTTCGGCAGCCCGGTCAGCGGGTCGTGCAGCGCCGCGTGGCGCGTCTCCTCCTCGCCCCGGTGGCGCTCGACCGCGATGATGATCAGCGTCGCGACCGCGGTGAGGAACGCGACCTCGTCCTCTGAGAAGGCGCGGCGCTCGAGCGTGCTGACGTTGAGCACGCCGAACGGATCGGCGTGGCCCTCGATCGCGACGCTGAGGCTGCTGACGGCGCCCAGCTTGAGCAGGGCCGGCGCGGGTGTGAAGCGCGTCTCGGCCGCGAGGTCCTCGGTGATCGCCGGCTCGCCGGCTCGCAGCGTGTACGCGGCGCTCTCGCTCTCGGTCAGGCTGAGCGGCAGCGTGTGCGCGTCGGGGATGCTGCCCGGCATGCCGAGCGAGGCGATCGGATTCAGGCGCGCGCCGGCCGCGTCGAGCTCGAGCACGCGGCCGAGGTCCGCTCCCAGCGTGGCGGTGGCGGTGCGCAGGGCCTCGGCCAGCAGGTGGTTGAGGTCGTGGCTCTCCAGCGCGAAGCGGCCGAGCGCCGCGATCGCGCTCTGCTGGAGGGCGAGGCGCGCCAGGTGCTGCTCGGCGCGGGTGCGCTCGGTGACGTCGCGGGCGACGACGAGCAGGGACTCGATCGTGCCGTCCTCAGCGCGGACGGGAACCGCCTGGACTGAGAACGTCAGCCCGTTGCTGAGGAACTCGAAGGTCCGCCGCTCGCCGTGCAGCGCCGCCCGGTAGTTCGTGAGACAGAGCTCGAGCACCTCGTCGGGCACCTCGGCGTAGAGCTCGGCGACCAGGCGGCCGCGGAACATGCCCGCGTCGAGGAAGCCGAGGCGGCGGATCGCCTCGCCGTCGGCGACGAGCACCCGCAGCTCGTGGTCGAGCAGGAAGACCGAGGTGTCGGGCAGGTTCGCGGTCAGGGTCCGGTGCAGCGCGTCGGAGTGCCGGATCAGCCGCTCGGCCTCGTCGTCCTCGTTCTCGCGCGCCTTGCGCTCGGTCACGTCTTTCGCGGCGAAGTAGAGGACGCCGTCGACCGCGACCGTCGTCCAGTTGAGCCAGCGGTAGCCGCCGTCACGCGTGCGATAGCGGTTCTCGTGGGTGACGACGGCGGCGCTGAGGGGGTCGGCGAGCTCGGTGCTGCGGTCGGCGGTCGCCGCGACGTCGTCGGGATGGACGAGCGAGATGAACGGCTCGGCCATCAGCTCCTCGCGGGTCCAGCCGAGCCACCGCTCCCACGCCGGGTTGAGCTCCGTGAAGTAGCCGTCCTTCGACGTTCCGAGCATGTCGAGCGAGAGCTCGAAGAGCCGCTGGACTGCGTCTAGCGATGGGCGCTGTGCGTCGCGGGCCACGTGCCTCCGGACCGCTGGGGTTCAGCACAAGACAAACGCGCTATGCAGGAGAACAGCGGAGCAATGAGCATATCCGCTCACCCGGCTTCCCCCTGCGGGCGCTACGCGACGGGCTCTTCCGCCGGGACGGCGGCCGCAATCCGGTTGCGGCCGGCCGTCTTGGCGCGGTACAGCGCGCGGTCGGCTGCGCGGATGAGCGCCGGGCCGTCCGCGGCGTGGTCGGGGAGCGTCGCGATCCCGAGGCTCGCGGTGACGTGCGCGTTGACGCCCGGGACCTGCAGCCCCTCGAAGCTGGCGCGCATCGTCTCGGCGGCTACGACGGCGCCCTCGAGGTCGGTGTCGTGCAGCAGCACCACGAACTCCTCGCCGCCCCAGCGGCCCGCGAAGTCGCTGGCGCGGACGCCGCGGCGCAGCGTCGCCCCGAACACCTCGAGGACGTCGTCGCCGGCCTGGTGCCCGTGACGGTCGTTGAGCGCCTTGAAGTGGTCGAGGTCGATCACGAGGGCCGACAGCGGGCAGTGCGCGCGCTGCGACTGGGCGACCATGCGGATCAACGCCTCCTGGACGGAGCGGGCGTTGGGCAGCTTGGTCAGCGGATCGGTCGCCGCGCGGTGCTCCGCGATCGCGAGGTTGCGCAGGTTGGCCAGGATCGGGGCGGCCTGCGACACCGCCACGACGACCCGGTCGCGCTCGGCCGGCTTGATGGTCCGAGGCTTCAGGACGAGCAGCGAGCCGATCACCTCGCCGCTCACGACGGACGGGACGCAGAGCGACCCGCCGCCGGCGCGGTGGCAGAGCTCGCAGCTCTGGAGCGGAGCGCCGTCGGGCTTCTGCTCGTGGATGCCCGAGCGGCGGATGGCGAGACACGACCGCGGGGTCGCGTCCACGAGCGCATCGGCCAATCCGGGGACCGCGGAAGGGTCGGTGCTCGCCGCGAGCGAGTTGCCGCTGGCGTTGCGAGTGAGCACGACCGCCTGTGAGCCGGGAGTCAGCCGCTCGGCGCGGCGGCGCAGCAGCTCCTTGACCTCGAGCTCGTCGACCGCACCCTGCAGCGCCTCGACGTACTCGCGCTGCTGCTTGGCCCGCGCCCGCTCGCGCGCGGCCTGGCGCTCCAGCGCCGCCATGCCGAGCGAGAGCACGGTCGTGCTGAACAGCATCACGAAGCCGAACGCGAGCCAGCGAGCGTGCAGTAGGTCGCGCTGCGCGCGCTGCTCCACGTGCATACGCAGTGCGGCGTTCTTCGTGCGGAAGCGGTCCATGAGGGCCTTGCGCTGTCGCGCGTCGGCAAGGCTGATCGCCCTCGGACCGCGGCGGTCGACCTGGTCGACCGCGATGCGCGCATGGGCCTGCCACTCGCGCGCCGTCTCAGTCAGGTCACGGACGAGGCGCAGGGTGGTGGGCTCGCGGCCGGGGCCCGACTGGGCCTCCCGGAGCGCCTGCTCGAAGTCGGTCTGACCGCGCTGGTAGGGCCCGAGGAACGCCCGCTTGCCGGTCAGCGCGTAGCCGCGCAGTCCAGTCTCCTGATCCAGCATCGCGGTGAGCAGGCCGCTCGCGGCGCGCAACTGGCCCTGCATGCCGATGACCGCGTCGCGCTGTTGGCCCGCGATCAGCCACACGCTGCCGCCGATCATGAGGACGGAGAGCGCGAGCAGGACGCGGAGACGCGCGTAGACGGACATCTACGACTGTTGTCGACCGCACAGCGGCGGGCTTGAGCGTGGGCGCGCCCGGCGGAGCGGGTCACGGGCGCCAGTCGGCGCCACTGACCTAGGGTCAGCGACGACCCATCGGCGCGTTGAGCGGCGTCTCGGAGGACGCGCCGCCGTAGCGTGCGCGCTTCTTCGTATACAGCGCCTGGTCGGCGCTCCGCATCAGGTCGTCCAGGGTCCCGGCGCCCGCCTCGCAGGCTGCGACGCCGAAGCAGAACCCGACCGGGGTGATGCCGGCGTAGCGCTCGGCGGCCGACTCGGCCAGCCGCTCGGCGACGGCGGTCGCGCTCTCGACGTCGCTGTCGGGGAGCAGGAGGACGAACTCGTCGCCCCCGACCCGGGCGGCGACGTCGGTCGAGCGCAGGATGCTGCGCATGCGCCCGGCGACACCGACCAGCGCCGTGTCGCCGGCCGCGTGCCCGTAGAGGTCGTTGATGTGCTTGAAGCGATTGAGGTCGAGCAGGACGAGCGCGATCGGCCCGCCGGTGCGCGCCGCCCGCGCCGCCTCGCGCCGGTAGTCGGCCTCGAGCGCCCGCCGGTTGGCGAGCCCCGTCAGGCGGTCGGTGCGGGCCGCCTCCTCGAGCTCGGCCAGCAGCTGCTCGACGTGCTCGGTGAGCAGGCGGACCACGATCGCGCCACCGGTGACGAGGCCGATGACCGTGAGCCAGCGGCTGGTCGCGACCGGTCCCGGGTCGATCAGCGCGAGGGTGACGCCGTAGGAGACGGCGATCACCAGGACCTGCAGCACCAGGGCGCGGCGGCGCAGGTAATAGGCGGCGTAGAAGACCACCCAGAGGTAGTAGAGCTCGTCGTAGCCCGCCGCGCCGCCGGCGCGCTCGCCGTTGGAGAGCGCCGCGAGCGAGATCAGCACGGTGCCGAAGCCGATCACCACCGAATAGCCGACGTCGTTCAAGCGGCCGCCCGCGACGACCAGGACGAGCGCGAGCGCCGCCGACCCGGCGACGACCGCGACGAGGCCCTTCTCGTCGACCTCGGTCTGGTGCGGGAGCAGCAGGCCGAGCGCCGTGACGAGCGAGGCGGCGCCGAACAGCAGCGCGCCGTTGCGCGCCTTGTGGCCTGCCGTTCTCGTCGCTCCGGACTCCATCGGGCCTGTATCGGCATCCGGGCGGGCGCGCCTGATCGCGCCCGCCCGGATCCGCCTCCCGGCGCGCGAGCTCGACAACGATCTGGGTTGAAGCGCTACGCGGTCGCCCGTCATTGGGGCGCAGCAGCGTCTGCGCTCTCGCCCGCACCCGTCCGCAGCAGGAGTTGACCTCAGCGAGCGGCGTCTCCGGGGCGCTCGCCCACGCGTCAAGTCCGTAGTCTCCGGCGGGCGATGTCCGAGCCCGCGCCCGATCCCCTCGACCAGATCTCCTCCGAGGAGCTGCACGACCTAGCGGTGCACTACGCGCTGCGCCACGTCGATGTCGGCTTCTTCTGGCGGCTGTTGAAGGTCCTGCCCGCCGCGGAGGTCGCGGCCGGCGAGCCCGAGGAGGCCGAGCTCGACGTGTTCACGCTGCGCGGCCACCTCGACGACATCACCGACTCCGGCCGCGGCGAGATCGCCGAGGAGCTGCGGCCGTTCTACCTCGAATACCTCCGCAAGCACGACGTCAAGCCGTGAACCGCTCGCGCCGCACCACGCGCAGCAGCTCCTCCGACGGCCCGACGAGGTAGGCCTCGCCGCCCGCGGCGAAGCGGGGCAGGTAATTTCGGCCCATGCCGATCCGTCCTGCGACCGAGCCCGACGCCGGCGCGACGGCTCTACAGCGGCTCGGGCGCGCGCGCGGACGACGCCCGGCTCCTGGACCCGAGCCCCTAGTCGCGCGCGTGCGCGCGCGGACTGGACGCGGCGCGGGCTCGGGCGGGCGGTCGTCGACGCCTGCGAGCGCGCCGCCCGCGCCGCGGGCTCCGGACGCTGGCGCTGACGGCGACCCTGGCCGGCGAGCCGCTCCACCGCGCGTTCGGCTTCCGGGTGATCGAGCGCGTCGAGATCACGCCGGCCGACGGCATCGTGCTCGCGGGCGTCGCGATGGAGCGTCCGATCGGCGGCTGACCGCGAGCGGTGTGCGACACTCGCCGCCTCACTTCGGGTGCTCAGCTCTCCTCCGCGCCGCGCACCCGCTTCAGAGGAGCAGAGAGGAACCGTCGTGCCCGCAGCGAAGGCCAGCACCCCGCCACCCGCCGACCACCTCGACGTCCAGGCGGTCAGGCACCGTCGCACGGCGCTGCACGAACTGTTGCGCCAGCACGAGTTCGCGCGCGAGAACCGCCACAACCTCGCCGTGGTGAGCGGCACGCCGGCGATCCAGCGGGTGCTGAAGCTGACCGGCGTGCAGGACATGCTCGTCCTCGCCGACGACCCCGACGATCTCGCTCCGCCCGTCGCGTAGCGCGTAGGGTCCACGCCGATGGCATCCGCTCTCGGATGGGGCGCGCTCGCGGCCTCGTCGCTCGTGATCGGCGCGCTGCTCGGGCTCGCGCGCGAATGGCCGGACCGGTTGGTCGGGCTCGTGCTCGCGTTCGGCGCCGGCGCCCTCGTCAGCTCGGTCTCGTTCGAGCTCGCCGAGGAGGGCATCAAGGTCGGCGGCGGCGCCTCGGTCGGGATCGGCCTGGCGGCCGGGGCGTTCACGTACTGGGCGCTCAACGGGGCGCTGGACCGCCACAGCGGCGGCTCGGGGGCCGGCACGGCGCTGGCCCTGGGCGCGTTCCTCGACGGCATCCCGGAGCAGCTCGTGCTCGGGATCGGGCTGGCGAGCGGGGGGAAGATCAGCATCGCGCTGCTGGTGGCGATCTTCGTCTCCAACCTGCCCGAGTCGATCGGCTCCGCGAGCCAGATGCGCGACGCGAAGCGATCGCCGTCGGTGATCCGCCGGCTGTGGCTCGCCGTCGCGACCGTCTGCCTGCTCGCGACGGTCGCCGGCTACGCGCTCGCCGACTCCGCCTCGGGGCACCTGCAGGCCGGCATCGACGGGCTCGCGGCCGGCGCGCTGCTCGTGATGCTGGTCGACTCCATGATCCCCGAGGCCGCGCGCAAGTCCGGGAACGTCGCGGGCCTCGTCACGACGCTCGGCTTCGCCGTGGCGGCAGGGCTGTCGCTCGCGTGATGCTGAGCGGGTAGGAGGGCGGCATGGGACTCAACCGCATGCCGGCTCTGCTCGCCGCGCTCCTCGCCTTCGCCCTCCTGGCCGGACCCGCGGCCGCCCGACCGGCCGCGGCCGACCTCGCGCCGCCTGCGGCGGCTGACGGCGCACGGATCGCCGCGGCGTTCGCGAAGCTGACGCGCGCCACCAGCTGGCAACTCGTGCGCAAGGTGCCGCTCAAGTTCGACGCGTACCACCCGGAGGGCGTCGCTCGCGTCGGCGGTCGCTTCGTGCTCTCGGCGGTCGAGGTGACCGAGCCGACGCACACCTTCCAGCCGCCCGGCACCCTCGTCGGCGGCACCGACCGCACGCCCGGCATGGGGATCGGGCACCTGATCGCGTTCGATGGCGAGGGCAACCGGCGCGCGGACGTGCGGCTGGGCGACGGCGCGAACATCTACCACCCGGGCGGGCTCGACTACGACGGCCACGCGCTGTGGGCCGCGGTGGCGGAGTACCGGCCCAACCGCCCCTCGATCATCTACCGCGTCGACCCGCGCACGCTCAGGGCCCGCGCGGCGTTCCGTACCCGCGATCACATCGGCGGGATCGTGCACGACACGCGCCGTCACCGGGTGCTCGGGCTCAACTGGGGATCGCGCACGGCCTACGAGTGGAAGCTCACCGCGCGCGGCGCGAAGCTGACCGGCACGACCGCCAACCCGAGCCACTTCGTCGACTACCAGGACTGCAAGTACCTCGGCAGGCCACGCGGCTTCCGGCACCCGGCGATGCTGTGCAGCGGCATCGCGGGGCTGCATCATCCCGGCCCCGACGGTCAGCCCGTCGGCTACGACCTGGGCGGCCTCGCGCTCGTCGACGTGACCACGATGCGCCCGCTCGACGAGGTGCCGTTCCAGGAGTACACGGACCAGCACCAGGTCGCGACCCGCAACGCCATCGACGTGCGGATCGTCCACGGGCGGCTGCGCCTCTATCTGGTCGCCGACGACAACCGGTCCAACCTGCTGATCTACGAGCCCCGCTGACTCGTCAGCCGAGCGCCGCCGCTTGACCTGTACGCGAACATACGTTCGTGTCCAGTCAAGGCTCACCCTACGCCCGCTTCAAGCGCGCCCTGCGCACGGGCAACCTCGCGCTGGTGCGGGCGGCGGCCGGCGAGCTGCCGGCGGTGCGGCTCGACGACGCGCTGCTGATCGCGTGCCTGATCGAGGAGCAGGACGCCGAGCAGTTCGAGCGGGCGGCGGTGCGCTGGCTCGGCCGCTTCGCGCTCGAGCGGCCGACGGTGAGGATCGAGGACCTGCGCGAGGGCGCGGTCGCGTTCGCGGCGCTGGCGGCCAACCCGGACGGGGCGCGCAGGGCGCTGATGGAGCTGTGCGGGCGCCACGGGCTGCGCGTCGCGCTGTGACGGGCTGGCTTCGGAGCGCTCCGCACCACGCCGGCA
>JBDTMF010000132.1:0-11675 GCA_039934455.1 Solirubrobacteraceae bacterium | reverse complement strand
CACGCCCGCGGCCCGGGCGCGCGGCCCCCGACGCGGCGGCGCTGCTGCGCCGCCAGCCGCCGCGGGCCTTCGCGCGTGACGAGCCCGCCGCGCGGCGCGTCGTAGCGAGCGCAGATCAGCAGCGTGACGTCCGGCGCCCCCTCCTCGTCCGGCACCGTCAGCACGTTCTGGGTCGCCCGACGGGGGAACACGGAGCGCAGCGGCCCGCGGCGACCGCTCGCCTCGACCGCCATCGAGAGCGCCGCCGCCGCCGCCACGATCGCCGCCGGCAGCGGCGCGGACAGCGCCAGCATGCTCGCCACCACGCCGAGCGTCGCGTGCAGCGCGAGCGACAGCGCCCACTGCGGGCGCACCCAGAACGTCTCGACCCACGCCTCGTGGCCGCCCGCGCGGAGCTCGTCGTGCAGCCACGCCGCGGCACGGCGCTCGGCGTCACTGCACGGGCCGCGATCCTCGAAGCGCGCGAGGCCCGCAGCGGTGGTGAAGGCGGCGGTCACGGGCAGCGGGCGATCATCGCAGTCCCGGTAGCCTCAGCCGCCGTGACCACCGCCACCGACCCCGTCTTCGCCGGCCTGGCGCGTCAGGCCGAGCTGATCGCCGCGGGGGAGCTCTCCTCGCGCGAACTCATCGAGGCCCACCTCGAGCGCATCGCGCGCCTCGACCCGACCCTCAACGCGTTCCGCGTGGTGCTCGCCGAGCGCGCGCTCGCAGAGGCCGCCCAGGCCGACGGCCGCCGCGGCAGCGGCGACCGCCGCCCGCTGCTGGGCGTCCCGGTCGCGATCAAGGACGACACCGACGTCGCGGGGGAGGTCACCGCGCGCGGCTCCAACGCCTTCGGCGAGCCCGCCACCGCCGACGCCGAGGTGGTGCGGCGCCTGCGCGCGGCCGGCGCCGTGATCGTCGGCAAGACCAGCGTCCCGGAGCTGGAGATCACGCCGTTCACGGAGACCCCCACCTTCGGCGTGACGCGCAACCCGTGGGACCTCAATCGCACGCCGGGTGGCTCGAGCGGCGGGTCGGCGTCGGCCGTCGCGGCCGGCCTGGCCGGCGGCGCGCTGGGCTCCGACGGCGGCGGCTCGATCCGCATCCCGGCGGGCTGCTGCGGGCTCTTCGGCCTCAAGACCCAGCGCGGCCGGATCTCGCTCGCCCCCAAGGACGACGCCTGGCACGGCCTCTCGGTCTACGGCCCGATCGTCCGCCACGTCGCCGACGCCGCGCTGTTCATCGACGCCACCAGCGACGGCGAGCCGCTGGCGCCGGCGCTCACCCGCGCGCCGGGCCGCCTCCGGATCTCGCTCTCGAGCAAGCTGCCGCCGCCGATCCTCGGCAGCCCGGACGAGGAGCAGCGGGGCGCGCTCGAGGCGGCCGCGGAGCTGCTGCGTGGGCTCGGCCACGAGGTCGTCCAGCGCGATCCCGACTACGGGAACGGCGGCTCGGCGTTCACCGCGCGCTACTTCCGCGGGATCCACGACGAGGCGCGCGCGATGGCGCACCCCGAGCGGCTGTCGCGGCGCACCCGCGGCTTCATGCGCCTCGGGGCGGCGATCGCGCCGCCGCTGCTCGACCGCGCGCGGCGCGATGGCGAGGCCGCCGCCCAGCGCTTCGGCCGCCTGTTCGAGCAGGCCGACGTGCTGCTCACGCCGATGTTCACGCGCCGCCCGATCCCGATCGGCACCTACGAGGGCCGCGGCGCGCTGTGGTCCTTCAACGGCTACTCGCGCTGGGTTCCCTACTGCGCCGCCTTCAACCACAGCGGCCAGCCTGCCGCCTCGATCCCGATGGGCTTCACGCCCGACGGCTTCCCGCTCGCCGTCCAGCTCGTCGGCCGCCCTGACGACGAGGCGACGCTGCTCGCCCTCGCCGCGCAGATCGAGCAGGCGCGCCCGTGGGCGGATCGCATCCCGGCTAGCGCGGGCGCCGGCCCGCTGCGATGACGAGCTTGCGAGGCAGGGCGAGGTGATCGAGCTCGCCGAGCGGATCGCGCGCGAGGCGGGCGCGCAGCTGCGGGAGGCGTTCTCCGGCGGGGTGCTCGCGACCCACACGAAGAGCAGCCCCACCGACCTCGTCTCCGAGGCCGACCTCGCCGCCGAGACGCTGATCCGCGAGGCGCTCCTGAGTGCGCGGCCCGAGGACGGCATGCTCGGCGAGGAGGGCTCGGACACGCCCGGCACGAGCGGTCTGCGCTGGATCGTCGATCCGCTCGACGGCACGACGAACTTCCTGTTCGGGATTCCGCAGTGGGCCGTCTCGATCGCGGTCGAGGACGAGTCGGGGACGCTCGCGGGCGTGGTCTTCGACCCGATGCGCGACGAGTGCTGGGCCGCCGCGCGCGGCGCGGAGCCGACGCTCAACGGCGAGCCGCTGCGGCGTCCCGAGCGGACAGGCGGGCTCGCGAACGCGCTCGTCGGCACGGGCTTCGGCTACGACGCCGGCGTGCGCGCCGCGCAGGCCGCGAGCGTCACGCGCCTGCTCCCGCGCGTGCGCGACATCCGCCGCGCCGGCTCCTGCGCGATCGACCTCGCGTGGACCGCGGCCGGACGCTACGACGCCTACTACGAGCGCGGGGTCAAGCTGTGGGACATCGCCGCCGGCGAGCTGATCTGCGCGAGCGCCGGGCTGCACACGCGCAGGCTCGAGCCGGCGCCTCCGGCCGAGGGCGGGATCCTCGCCGCGCCGGCCGCGCTGGCGGACGAGCTCGCGTCACTGGTCGACTGACAGCGCCACCGCGCGGGTACGCGGAGGAGCATGATCATCGGCGCCGTCATCGGCTTCTGCATATTGCTGTTCATTCTCGCCTTCCTCTTCCCGCGGCTCTCACGTGGCCCCGAGCGCGGCGGACAGAAGGTGGTGGGCACCGGCTCGCGCGGAGCGAGCAAGGCGCCCGGCCCGTTCGGACGCTGGCTGTCCAAGCCGTTCAACAGCTCGAGCAAGGCCATCTCCAAGAGCGGCAGCGCCGGCCGGCGCGGTCGCGACAAGGTTTCCTGAAAGCAGGGCTGCTGACGGCGTCGCCCGACCTCAGGTCGCGACAGGCGTGCCGGTCGCGTCGAGCCCGGCGCGCAGCTCGCGCAGCTTCTCGCGGTACGCCGACTCGTCGCCACCGAGCAGGTGCGTGCCCCAGCGCTTGCCGTTGTGCACGTGCGGCACCTCGTCGGCGAGCAGGTAGTCGAACACGCGCGCCACGGTCGGTTGGCCGAGCTCGATCAGCACCTTGCGGCGGTGCGAGTGTCGCCACATCGCCTTCTGTTCGCTCGTCCCGTTGAAGAGCGCCAGCCGGCCGAGCAGGTCGTAGGCGTAGACCGACTTGAAGTAGCCGAAGCCGACGGGGTAGTCGCCCCAGTTGCAGCCGAGCTCGGTCCCCATCAGCGCGTCGTGGACCTCCGCGTGGCGGATCTCGTCCCAGGTCTGGCGGGCCATGTCGACGTGGAAGTCCCAGGGCATCTCGGGGTGCTCGTGGGAGTTGCGGGCCATCAGCTCCGCGGCGCACAGCTCGGCGTCCATCAGCCCGTGGAAGAAGTGCTTCTGCTCCTCCGGGTCGGTGGGGACGTGGTTCTCGTCGCCGTTGACGTAGAGCTCGTCGGTGAGGAAGGGGTCGCCCGCCTCGGTGACCTCGACGTACTCGTCGCGCGCGGGCTGGTCGAGCAGCGGCATGACCGTGAGCTCGCGGACCTCGCGCAGGCGGATCGGCAGCGCGCCGAGGTCGTCGAACGCGAGCGGCGCCCCGGCCTCGACCGGGAGCTCGGCGACGTGGCGCTCCTGGCGGTGCAGGAGCTGCGTGAGCTGGCGCAGGGACGGCTCGTCGACGAGCGGGTCGAGCGCGTCGAGGTGGACGCGCGCGGCCGCGATCAGCGCCGGCTTCAGCTCCCCGTAGGCGACGCGCAGGTACTCGGCGGAGGTGGTCGCGGCGTTGGCGCGGTCGAGGATCGCGCAGAGGTCGTCGCACGGGGCGCCCGGGTAGTCCGACGGCGTGCGCAGCTCGTAGAGGCGCCGCTTGATCTTCGTGACCGCGCGCGCGTCGTCGTGCAGGTGGTCGCCGAGCAGGTACTTCGTCTCCAGCCGCGGCTCCAGCGGCAGCCAGCCGCAGGTCAGGTGGACGAGCTCGCGGAGGACGTGGAAGTAGTTGGAGAAGCGGACCGCGTTCTCGTCAACGTCGTATCCCCCCTTGAGCGGCTCATGGCGTCTGGCCATATAGCACCTCGCTTTCGTCGTCGTCCTCGGCCAGGAGCCGGCGCTTGTGGCGCCCGATGACGCTCGGCAGCAGTCCGCCGCCGGCGCTCACGTTGATGACGGCTCGGTCCGAGATACGGGTGATCGAGCCGGCATAACGGCCTCCGATGCCGAAGGGGTTGATGTTGAAGCGCTTCAAGCGCATCTGGACGTGCCCGTCCTCGACCGTCGGGAACATCTCCTCCGGCACCGGGACGTACTCCTGCACGATGAAGTCCGCGCGGTCGGCGTGCTCGCCGACGATCCGCTCCCACTCGTCCTGGCCCGTCTCCATGCCGAGCGAGACGCCGTGGCCGCCGAAGTCCGAAGCCGGCTTGAGCACCAGCTTCTCGCGGTTGTCGGCGACGAACGAGAGCAGGTCGACGGTCCAGTCCCCGTAGGTGACGCGCCCTGGGCGCAGGATGCGCGTCCACGGGATCGTCGCGCGGATCACGTCCGCCTCCTCGTGGCCCTCGATGAGGTGGGTGAAGCGCGGATCCTGGAACAGCGCGAACAGCTTCTTGTTGTTCGCCACCCGCGAGCGGAACGGGTTGACGAGGCAGATGCGCCCGTCGCGCGCGGCGGCGACGAGGTTGGACTGGTCGAGGTCCTCCAGCAGCGCGCGGCGGTAGACCAGGTGGACCGGCTCGTCCTTGACGCGCAGCGTGGTGCCGTCGTAGCCGACCTCGTCGAGCGTGGCGTGGATGGCGCTCAGCCCGGCCGCCTCGGCGGCGGCGCAGATGATGCGGAACTCGGGCACGCTGGGCGAGCCGGCGGAGTCGACGAGCGCGAGCCGGGGCCGCTCGGGCAGCTCGCTGCGGGTGGCGCGGACATGCGCGTAGGCGTCGCGCAGCGTGGCGATCAGCTCCGGCAGGATCTGGGTGTAGGTGGTGTCGAACTCCTGGCGCACGCGCTCGAGGTCGATCGTGGTGCACAGGCCCTCGTAGAGGATGTCCGTGTAGCCGACGCCGGCGGGCGAGTCGGCGTTGAACTCCAGGAACTTCACGTCGTAGCCCTGGAGGAAGGCGTCGAGGCGGCAGATGCGCATCGGGCGGGGGAAGCCCGGCTCGATGCGGATGAGTCGGTCCTCGTTTTCGGAGAGCTGGAGCTCCTCGCGCAGCCGCGCGTCGTGCGGGTAGGCCTCGCAGAAGCGGTCGAGCACGCGGCACAGCGCGGTCACGGCGTGCTTGACGCGGCGCACCTGGCCGGGGGAGACGAAGTGCGGCATCAGGACGAACGGGATCGTCGAGCCGTTGAAGACCACGTCGTGCTCGGCAAGCCAGCGCTCGACCTCCGCCTCGAGCCCCGCGCAGCTGTCGCCGAGCTTCGAGAGCTCGACGAGGTACTGGAGCTTGAGGTTGTTGACGTGGTCGATCAGTGTCCGTCTAACTTAGACGGACACCGAACGCGACCCCGTCGCCGACGGGGAGGAAGGTCACGCGCAGGTCGTCCCGCGCCTTCAGGCCCGCGTTGAACTCGCGGATGGCCGCGATGCTCTCCGCGCTCCACTGGTTCGAGGCTTGCGCGGTGGCGGTGCCGCCGCCCATCAGCACGTTGTCGGCGAGCAGCAGCCCGCCGGGTCGCAGGAGAGCGACGTCCTGGTCGAGATACGTCGGGTAGCCGGCCTTCGGCCCGTCGATGAAGCCGAGGTCGTAGCTGCCCGGCTCGAGCTCGGAGAGGCCCTCGGCCGCGTCCTGGAGCCGCAGGTCGACCTGGTCCGCGCGCCCGTCGCGGGTGAGGTACCCCCGGGCCTGTTCATGGCGTTCGGGGTCGACCTCGAACGACGTCACGTGCGCGCCCCCGCGCGCGAGGTGCAACGTCGAGACCCCGATCGCCGTGCCGACCTCGACCGCACGCTCGGCGCCCGCGCTCGCCGCCAGCAGCTCGAGCAGCCCGCCGGTGACGTCGTGGACGATCGGGATGCGGTCGCGGTCGCCGTGCGCCCGCATCTCCGCGAGCAGCGGGTCCGGGTCGGGCTCGAGCCCGGACAGGTACTCCGTCACCGCTGGTTCGAGGATCACCCGCGGACCGGGCGGTGACGATTGGCGGCGTACGCGGTCGCGAGGACGGTGCCCGCGACGACCATCAGCAGCCAGCCGACGAAGCCGAACAGCGTCACGACGACGGGGCCGCCCATGATCGCGCCGGCGACGGTCCAGAGGACGACCGGAGCCGTCGGTTCGAACCCGGCGAGCCCGAACAGGACCAGGCCGAGGACGCAGAGGGTGGGGATGAAGGAGATGACTTCGAGCATGCGGCGGGAGTTCGACGCACGCATCTCGCTTCCTCGCGTTGCACGGTAGCTCCCAGCGAGCAGTGCCCGGGGCGGGATTCGAACCCGCACGCTCTCTCGAGCAGCGGCTTTTGAGACCGCAGTGTCTGCCATTCCACCACCCGGGCGGGTGCCGGGAGAAGACTAGGGCCGCTCAGGCGGGAGCGGGGGCCGGCTCGCGGCCGCCGCGCTCGTCGACGGAGCGCTCGACCTCGACGTTCCAGGACTGCTGGAAGCCGCGCAGGGCGAAGGCGATCAGCAGGATCTGGATCGGCACGAGGATCAGCGAGAGCAGGCCGAGGATGCTCTCGTCGAGGGCCGGGTCGGTGAGCCCGGCCTTGTCGCGGTCGAACCACGCGGGGCCCGACACGGCGGCGAAGATCAGCAGCACGATCGCCAGCGCCGCGGCCAGCGGGAGCACGCCGCGGTTCCAGCGCAGGACGAGGAACGCCATCAGCAGGTAGATGAGGATGTAGGCGATCTGCACCGGCTTGGCGCCCTCGAGCGTGCTCCACCCGCCGAGCGAGATGATGATCATGATCGCCGCCGAGACGACGAGGAGCAGCGCGACGATCGCCTTCGTCGCCTTGGATGACGCCTTGCGGCGGTTCGGGCGATCGAGGTACGTCTCCTCGTTCTCGTTCTCGTTCTGGTTCTCTGCCATGTCGGGCGACCTTACAATCTCCTCGCCGCAGGCGCGGCACTTTCAAATACCCGCACGCGGGCGTGGCGGAACTGGCAGACGCCAACCCAGGCGCGCACGGGGCGAGTCGATGCGGGCGGAGGGACTCGAACCCCCAAGCCGTTTCCGGCACCGGCACCTAAAACCGGCGCGTCTGCCAGTTCCGCCACGCCCGCGAACGACGATCCTTTCAGGCTTCGGGAGCGTCTGGCGCCCGAAGTAGGCTACGAACATATGTTCGTAGCTGTCGCGCTCATGAGATGAGACCTTACGAGCAGCACCGCTGTGCGCTCGAGCTGGTCAGCGCTGGTCTCAACGATTGTGAGATAGCACGTCAGTTGGGAATACCGAGGAGAACGGTCCTCGACTGGCGCCATGGACGCAGGAAGTCCGTGACCCCACGGAGGGGCTGCGACGGCGCACACGATTTCTCGCCATGGATGACGCCGGCGTACGCGTACCTCCTCGGCGCGTATCTCGGAGATGGCTACATCTCAGACCGACGCTATCCGCGTGTGATCACCGAGGTTGCCGGCGCGATGCTCGCGGCTTGGCCCGAGGGGACCGCGAGCCATGTCCATAGACCCGCCGGCGGATGCGTTGAGGTGATGATGCGATCCAGGCACTGGCCGTGTCTCTTTCCGCAGCACGGTCCGGGACGGAAGCACGAGCGCCCGATCAGACTCCGAAGCTGGCACGAGCGCGCATCGTCCGCGAGTACCCGAAACCGCTCCTCCGAGGACTCATCCACACCGATGGATGCAGGTTCGTGGCTCGCGATCGGAGCGGTACGAGGGTGCGGGAGTACCTGCGCTACTCGTTCAGTAACCGCAGCGAGGACATCAAGCGGCTCTTCTGCAACGCCTGTGACGATCTCGGGATCGGGTGGACACGTGCTGGAGATCGTGAGATCGCGATCTCCCGACGTGCGAATGTCGATCGCCTGGAGGACTTCATCGGGCCGAAGCGGTGACGCGATCGCGCCGGTCACCCATGGTCGCCGCGGCTGGCGACGATGGGCGACGTCGTCCATGGCGGCGCGATCGCGACGCTGCTCGACACCGCGGGGATGGCCGCCGCGTGGTCCGACGACAGCGTGCCCGATACCCTCGCCGGCGCGACGGTCTCGATGTCCGTCTCCTTCGCCGCCGCCGCCGCCCGCGCGACCGACCTCACCGCCCGCGCCAGAGTCGTCCGCCGCGGCCGCTCGCTGTGCTTCTGTGAGGTCACCGTGGTCGACGCCGCGGACGCCGTCGTCGCCCACGGCTCGATGGTCCACAGGTACGGCTAGACCGCGCGCGGAGGGCCTGCGGGGCTAAGATCGGATCGGCCCGGGGGACTGGTCCAACGGCTAGGATGGCGGTCTCCAAAACCGCAGGTCGGGGTTCGATTCCCTGGTCCCCCGCTCTCGCACCGGCGCTCGCGATGTCGTTGTGCTCGACCCCCGACGGGCTTAGGTCGAAGGGTCCAACGGAGCACGCAATGCCGCGAGAGCTCGAGCCGTGGGGCGGCGACGTTCGCCTGCCGCGCTGGCTCCGACGGATCCTCAGAAGGTCGCCCGACCCGGGGCCCCAGCCCCGAGCGAGTACACGAAGGCCGCCAGCCCCAGGACCCGGGGGTGTCCGTCGCACAGAACGCGGATCGGGCGGTCGTCGGCGGCTTCTCCGAGGGCCACCCCGGAATCGGCCAGGGGCCGCCGCTAGCTTGTAGTCCTTGATCGACGCCGTCATCTTCGACCTCGACGGTGTCCTGCTCGACTCGGAGTCGGCGTGGCTCGCCGCCAAGCGTGCCGTGGTGGATGAATGGGGTGGGGCCTGGAGGGAGGAGGCCAGCCGCGCGATGCTCGGGATGAGCGCGCCGGAGTGGTCGGTGTACCTGCGTGACGAGCTCGCGGTCGACCGCGAGCCCAAGGAGATCGACGCCGACGTCGTCAGGCGCCTGCTCGAGGGGTATCGCGAAGGGCTGCCGCTGCTGCCCGGCGCCGTCGAGGCGGTCGCGCGGCTCGCGGCGCGCTGGCCGCTCGGGCTCGCGTCGTCCTCGAACCTCGAGGTGATCGAGGTCGTGATGGACGCCGGCGGGTTCGCGCGCCACTTCCAGACCTGGGTCTCCTCCGAGGAGGTGGGTCGCGGCAAGCCCGCGCCCGACGTCTTCCTCGAGGCGGCCCGCCGGATGGAGGTCGACCCGGCTGCCTGCGCAGCGATCGAGGACTCGCACAACGGCATCCTCGCTGCGGATGCAGCCGGCATGACCGTCCTCGCGCTGCCCAACCACGAGTTCCCACCCGGCGAGGACGCGCTGACCAGGGCGTCGCGGGTGCTCGAATCGCTCGACGAGCTGACCGTCGAGACGATTACCGGGCTTTCGCGCACCGATCCGCGCGACTGAGCGTTCTCGGACCGAAAGATCAACCCGCCCCCGCCGCGCGAGCGGCGGGGGCGTGACAACCGGCCGGACCCGGCGCGCCGTCGACGCCCTCGGCGCGCAAGGAGGCTCACATGCGTCCCGTTGCGCGCGCCGGCGCGCGCTCGCGCCCGTACCTGCGGTCGCGGCTTCGCCGTGCCCTGATCCCCGCCCTGCTGCTGCTCGCGCCCGCCGCGCCCGCGACCGCGACCGCGTACGACGACGCGGGCTACCTCGCCTACGCCGACCGGATGCAGGAGCGGCTCGACCCGCTGTGGGACGAGGCGAGCGGGCAGTACCGGCCCGGGCCGGGCGGCGTCGATGCGCTGATCAACTCGCTGATGCTCCTGACCCACAGCGTCGCGGCGCAGCAGGGGCACAGCGGGCCCGCGCGCAACGACCGCCGGGCGCGGCTGATCGCCCGCGCGCTCGTCTCCCCGCCGGTGTTCATCGAGCGCCCCGCCGCGCATCCGGCGGCGGGCTCGCAGACGCACGTCCCGGGCTGGACGAGCTCGATGTGGAGTGCTCAGGCGGGCCAGCACCTCGTCTTCGACGCCGAGATCGTCGATGGGCTCGTCCACGCGTGGACGGCGCGACGCGCGCTCGGGCTGTCGGAGGAGACGTCCGCAGCGATCGCCGACCGCATCCACCGCGTGGCGTCATCGCACTTCTGGCGCTGGCCGGCGATGCGGCTCAACCAGGTCAACTGGTACGCGCTGATGTACGCCGCCGACGCGACGGTGACCGGTCGGCCGCGGCTCCTGCGGCGCGATCTGCACGCCCAGCTCGCGCGCTTCGTGACGGGGCGGAACTTCGGCGCCGGCCTGCGCTTCCAGTACCTGCCGCACCTCCCGGCCTCCGCGCGCGCGAACCTCGACTCGGCCGAGTACGCGAACATCGTGCTGTCGTTCCTGCGCTTCTACAACCTGGCGCGTCACGCCGGGATGGCGCCGCTCTCGCGCGCGGGCCGCAGCCTCGTCCGGCGCTGGGAGCGGCGCGCAATCGCCGGCTACTGGACGCACGCCGGCTATCTCAACTGGGACACCGGCCTCGGCTTCGAGCGCTGGCACCAGGCGAAGAAGCTCGGCCTCGCCCAGCAGGCGCTGATCGGGATCGCGCAGGTGCGCGGGCTGCAGCCCGGGAGCGAGTGGGGGAGGTGGGCGAAGTGGCTGCTCGACCGCGGGCTCCAGTTCTACGAGCGCCTGCCCGTGGGGGAGAGCGGCCTGCCCGACCCAGTGCTCTTCAAGCTGTTCGCGGTCCCGCAGAGCGTCGGCAGCGCGCGGCTCGCCGCCGCGCGCCTGGAGGCCAACGCCGCCCGTGCGGTCGAGGCCGGCCTCGGGCACCTGCCTGCCGCCACGCCGCCTTCGCTGTACGCGTTCGACCCCGACGTCGGCCGCCTCGCCGTGACCACGCCCGTCTACAACACCGCGATCGTGGCGGTCAACCAGCGCGCGTTCCCCTACGGCGGCATCGAGCTCGCGCGGCTCTTCGACGGCGAGCAGCGGGTGGCGGCGAACGTCGGCGGCCGCGCGCCGGCGGCGATCGCGCTGCTCGTGCGCGAGCCGGGCGGCCGGCGCATCTTCTCCTCCCAGACCGGCCGCGCCCGCACCGACCCGGCGGTCACGCCGCTGCGGCTCACGCGCGCGCCGACCGCGACCGCGGCGACGGCGGCCACCGCGCCGGGCCGCGTGTTCGCCGGGCCCTTCACCGACCTCCGCGCGCGCGGGGAGCTGACCGACGGGCGCTTCCGCGCCGTCAGCTCGCACCGCTTCACGCCGAGCGCGATCGAGACGAACTGGCTGCTCCAGCGTCGCTACGGGAGCGCTCGCCTGCGCGTGGACGTCCTGCTGCCGAGTTGGGGCGCCGCCACCTCGCGTGTCGTCGCGGTCCTGCACGACGGCTCGCGCCTCAGCCTCCGCGCCGGCGCCGTGCGCCTCTCGCGCGTGGCGCGGTTCGAGATCGCAAGCGCCCACGGCGGCTACACCGCCGTCCCGCTGCGGCGGCCGCCGGGCGCGGTCGCGCGCGTGCTCATGCCGGCACGCCAGTCGTCCGACCCCGACCCGGGCCCGACGCTCGCGGTCGAGGTCGCCCACGGCTCGACGTGGCGGCGAGCGCGCT
>JBDTMF010000131.1:0-11762 GCA_039934455.1 Solirubrobacteraceae bacterium | reverse complement strand
GGGCAGAGCGATGGCGGCGAGGATGCCGATGATGAGGATGACGACCAGCAGCTCAATAAGCGTGAAGCCTTTCTCGTCCTGGGCGCGCCTGCACAGCTTGCGGAGCATTTTGGTGAACCCTCCTGAAGGGATTGAATAAGGGCCTGCAACGCGACAAGGCGGGCCCGAAGGCCCGCCTTGTCGAGCGTTGTCACTGATGCGGCGTGACTACCAGGCGAGGCTGGTCGGGCAGCCGCCCTTGGTGTTCGGACGCGTGCAGCTACGGGTCACGATGCCGGTCGAGGCCTTGACGATCGAGAACGTGTTCGTCGACTTCGAGGTCACCAGCAGCGTGTAGCCGTCGATGGCCTGGCCGGACACGACGAGCGAGGCGCCGGCGCCGGACTTCAGCGAGGCCTCGATGTCCTCGAGGGCGGCCTTGTCGGCGCCGATGTAGGTCTGATTGTCGGTGTAGTACGTCTCCATCGCGGTCTGAGCCTGACGGACGGCGGACTTGCCCTCGGTGTCCTGGGCACGCGAACGCTGACCCAGGAAGGCGGGCAGAGCGATGGCGGCGAGGATGCCGATGATGAGGATGACGACCAGGAGCTCGATGAGCGTGAAGCCCTTCTCGTCCTGAGCGCGGTTGCGCAGCTTGTTGAGCATGTAGGTGAACCCTCCTGAAGGGATCGAATGGGCCTGTGGGACTTGCATGCCAGGGCCGCGGTTCCTCATGCCTCCGGTGGTCGTCTTGACCTGGTGGCAGCCCGGCTGACTCGTCCTGAGCTCCGTGGCTTTGCGTCTCGCCCTCGCGGACGATTTGCCTTTAGCACCTTGGTTCTGGCACGGGACGTATCGGCACGCTTGATGAAGGACTTAACCCTGCAGCCGGCCGATTCGTGCAGATTCGTACATGTGGCTAGCATCGTTCAAGTGCTCGGCCGTCGCCTGCTAGTCCTCTTCGCCGTCCTGCTCGGGCTGACCGCCCTGGTCACGAGCCTTGCCCCGCGGCCGACGGCGGGGCCCCGCCCCACCGGTCCCGGCGCCGCGACGCCGGCGTCGACTCCCACCCCCACCCCCACGAGTCAGACCTCGTCACGCCGGATCGAGCGCACGATCTCGGCCGACGCCGGCCGCCCGCGGACCCGGGTGCGGGCACGGGCGGGCGACGTGCTCGCCCGCACCGTGCGCGGCGACCTGCTCGACGCCGTGGAGATCGCCGGCCTCGGCAAGCTCGAGTCGGTCGAGCCCGGCTCGCCCGCGCGCTTCGAGATGCTGCTCGACACGCCGGGCGAGTTCCGCGTCACGCTGCTCGACGCCCAGCGGGCGGTCGGGCTGATCGAGGTCGCGCCGACCCCGTAGCGCTCAGCGCGGGGGACCTGCTCGTTCGAGCGGATCACGTGCCAGCTGGCGGCGATCGGCTCGAGGAAGTACGGCGGGCTCCGGTGACGCAGCGGGTCGTCGTAGTTGTAGTCCTTGATGAAGCCCGTGCCGCCGGTGGTGCCGACCGCACCGCGGTACTTCTGGGCGATCGCGCCGTTCACGGTCAGGTTGCCGAGCTTGGCGCCGCAGTGGTGGTAGTCGACCGTGAACGAGTGCTGGAGGGACAGGATCGTCGACCGCGCGGAACGACCGCAGGTGCTGGTCCTGCTCGGTCCGTGCGGCCGCGACGGAACGCGACTTCTTCGGCCGGAGCTGCGCGACGCCGCGTCGAGACCGAGGAGAGCGCCGAGAAAAGTCGACACGAGCAGCATCGCCGCGACAACCGCCTCGATCAACGCGAAGCCTGAATGCGGATGTCCGTGTCGCAGCATCTTCGCGACGATCGGCGTGCGGCGTCAGGTTCCACTCGACCCCGTCGAGAGGTCGTCGCGACGGCGAAGACCGAGGATCGACAGCAGAAAGGAAGAGAAGACGACCTGCAGCCCGACGGTGATCAGCGTCGCGGCGGCGACGGCGAGGCGCTCCTCCGAGAGCACCCCGAAGCCATGGTCGATCCAGGTCACGAGGATCGTGGCCGCCATGACGAGCCCGGCGAAGAGGATCGCGCCGCCGAGGGCGAGGCCGTGCTCGAGGCGATAGCGGGCGCGCATGCGGTCGAACCACGGCTCGCGCTCCCCCATGAAGTAGCGGCCGTAGGCGTGCGCGCAGAGGCCGAGCCCGAGCACCTGCGTGCCGACGACGGCCAGCAGCGAGCCGGCGATCATCGAGTGCAGCTGCCACTCGCGGCCGAACAGCTCGATGCCCGACAGCGACACGAGGCCGACCAGGATCCCGGCCAGCAGCAGCAGCGCGCCCGGGAGTGCGAACAGGTGCGTGGGCGAGTGGACGAGCAGGAAGCGCAGGTGGCGCCAGCCGTCGCGGAAGCTCGAGAGCTTGGAGACGCCGCCGCGCGGGTGGTAGGAGATCGGGAGCTGGCGGATGTCGAGCTTGGCCTTGGCCGCCCGGATCACCATCTCGGAAGCGAACTCCATGCCGGTCGTCCGCAGCTCGAGCGCCGGCAGCGTGTCGCGGCGGAACGCGCGCATGCCGCAATGGGCGTCGCGCACGCCGGTCCGGAAGAAGAAGTTGAGCGTGCCGGAGAGGAGCGGGTTGCCGACGTAGCGGTGCAGCCACGGCATCGCGCCGGGCTCGATGCCGTCCATACGGTCGCCCATGACGAGGTCGGCGCCGGCCTCGAGCTCGGCCAGGAAGCGCGGGATCTCGCCGAAGTCGTAGGTCAGATCGGCGTCGGCCATCAGGACGTAGCGGCCGCGGGCGGCGCCGAAGCCGGCCATGTAGGCGTTGCCGTAGCCGCGGCGGCGCTCGTGGACGACGCGGGCGCCGGCGGCGATCGCGAGCGCGGCGCTGTCGTCCTCGGAGTCGTTGTCGGCGACGACCACCTCGCCGTCGATGCCGTGCTCGGACATGGTGGTGCGGGCCCAGGCGACGCAGCGCTCGATGTTCGCGGCCTCGTTGAGGCACGGGATCACGACGGAGAGCAGCGGCCCGTCGTCCTGGGCTGAGAGGACTTCTGGGTCCGGGGAGAGAAGGGGCTCGGCGATGCTCATGGCTGGACATGGCTCGTATCGGTCCGCCGTCGAGAATGGTTGAGCCGTGCGCGTCTGCCTCGTCTACGACTGCCTCTTCCCCCACACCGTCGGCGGGGCCGAGCGCTGGTACCGCAACCTCGCCGAGCGGTTGGCGTCTGACGGCCACGCGGTCACGTACCTCACGCTGCGCCAGTGGTCGCGCGGGGTCGATCCCGGCGTTCCGGGCGTGCGGGTCGTGGCAGTGGGCCCGCGGCTCGGGCTCTACACGGCCTCGGGGCGGCGGCGGGTCGGGCCGCCGCTGGTGTTCGGGCTCGGGGTTCTCTGGCATCTGGCGCGGTTCGGCGGGCGCTACGACGTCGTCCACACCGCCTCGTTCCCCTACTTCGGGCTCTTGGCGGCGGGCGCGCTGCGACGGTGGCGGCGCTTTCGGCTGGTGGTCGACTGGCACGAGCTGTGGACGCGCGAGTACTGGCGCGATTACCTCGGGCGCGCCGGCGGCTGGGCCGGCTGGCGTATCCAGCGCGCCTGCGCGCGGATCCCCCAGCGGGCGTTCTGCTTCTCGCGGCTGCACGCCGCGCGCCTCGCGCGCGAGGGCGTGCGCGGGGAGGTCACCGTGCTGCGCGGCCAATTCGTGCGCGAGGGTGACCCTCAGGTCGAGCGTTACGCGGCCGAACCCGTGGTGATCTTCGCGGGCCGCCACATCCCGGAGAAGCAGGTGCCGGCCATCGTCCCGGCGGTCGCGCTCGCGCGCGCGTCCGCGCCGGACCTGCGGGCGGAGATCTACGGCGACGGACCGGAGCGAGCGCGGGTGCTCTCGCTCGTGCGGTCGCTCGGGCTCGAGTCCGCCGTGGAGGTCCCGGGCTTCGTCGAGCACGAGCGGGTGCACGCGGCGCTGGCGCGGGCGTCGTGCCTCGTGCTGCCGTCCCGCCGCGAGGGCTACGGGCTCGTCGTGGTCGAGGCCTGCGCGGCCGGGACGCCGGCCGTGGTCGTCGCCGATCCCGACAACGCGGCGACGGAGCTGATCGCCGAGGGCGTCAACGGGTTCGTGGCGGCGTCGGCATCCGCCGCGGACCTCGCCGCGGCGATCCTGCGCGTGCTGGAAGCGGGCCCCGCCCTGCGCGAGTCCACCGCCGCCTGGTACGCCTCGCATGCCCGCGAGCTGTCGCTGGCCGACTCGCTCGAGCGCGTGGCGGCCGCGTACGGAGCGCCCGCGTGACCGCGGTGTCGGCGGTCGTGGTGAGCCAGAACGGCGGCCCGCTGCTCGACGCCTGCCTGCGCGCGCTGCGGACGGCGCTCGCGCCGCTCGGCTCGGACGCGGAGCTGATCGTGGTCGACAACGGCTCGCCGGGGATCGAGGCGGAGGGCGCGCGGGTGCTGCGCCAGGCGCGCAACCTCGGGTTCGCGGGCGGCGTCGCGGCGGGGCTCGAGGCGGCCGCGGGCGAGTGGGTGCTGCTCGTCAACGACGACGCGGAGCTCGAGCCGGGCGCGCTGGAGCCGCTGCTCGCGGCCGGCCGAGCGGCGCCGCGCGCGGGCACCGTGACGGGGCAGGTCCGCTTCCACGCCCGCCGCGAGGTGATCAACAGCGCCGGGCTCGTCGTCGACCGCCTCGGCGTGGCCTACGACCGCCTCGCCGGCGCGCCGGCGCGCGACGGCGGCCCGGTCGAGGAGGTCTTCGGCGCATCGGCCTGCGTCGCGCTCTACCGTCGGGCGATGCTCGACGCGATCGGCGGCTTCGACGCGACCTTCTTCGCCTTCGGCGAGGACGCCGACGTCGCGTGGCGCGCGCGCATGGCCGGCTGGAGCGCGCTCTACGCGCCCGCCAGTGTCGCCTATCACCACGGTTCGGCGACCGCGGGCGAGGCGTCCCCGGCCAAATACTTCCTCGTCGGCCGCAACCGGATGCGGCTGCTGGCCAAGAACGCCCCGGCCGGCCAGCTCGCGCGCTGGGGCTGGGCGATGGCGCTCTACGACCTGGCGTACGTGGGGTTCGTCGCCGCGACCGACCGCACGCTCGCGCCACTGCGCGGCCGAGTAGCGGGCCTGCGCGAGTGGAGCGCGTACCGAGCCGCGGGCGCCCCGGCGCGCCGCCCGATCGAGCTCGCGGCGCCGACGGGGTTCCTCGGTGCGCTGCGGCAGCGCGCCGCGTACCGGAAGGGCGCCGGGTGAGGGGGTTGCGGTCCGCCCAGCGAGATCGCTGCGCCGAGCGACGGCGCTCCGCCGGCCGTCGGGCGGCGGCGCGATGACGCTGGTCCTCTCCCCCGAGCCGCTCGGCGCGGAGATGGCCGGTACGGCGATCCGGGCGGTCGAGCTCGCCCGGGCGATCGGCGGTGAGGTCGCGTTCTCGCACCCGCACGCGCCCGCTGACCTGCGCGAGCGCGCGGCGGCCGCGGGCGTGGTCGTCGCGCAGCCGCCGTGGCCGCTGGGCGCGCGGGCGCTGCGGCGCTCCGGCGCGCGGCTGATCTACGACCTCTACGACCCCGAGCCGCTCGAGGCGCTGCAGTTCCTCGCCGGTCGCCGGGCGGGCGTGCGGCAGACGGTGACCGCGATGTCGCTCGACCGGCTCGTCAACGCGCTCCACGACGGCCATGCCTTCCTGTGCGCCTCCGAGCGCCAGCGCGACCTCTGGACCGGCACGTTGCTCGCCCAGCGGCTGATCGCCCCCGCCGTCCACGACGCGGACCCGACCCTCGGTGGGCTGCTGGCGGTCGTGCCGTTCGGGGTGCCCGACGAGCCGCCGCTGCCCGGCGAGGCGCCGCGCGAGCGCTTCGGCCTCGACGCCGACGACGAGATCGTGCTCTGGAACGGCGGGCTGTGGGACTGGCTCGACGCCGAGTCCGTGCTCCACGCGGTCGCGCGCCTCAGCCTCGAGCGGCCGCGGCTGCGGCTCGTGTTCATGGGCGCCTCGGCCGCCGCCCAGGCCCGCGACGCCGAGCGCCGCGCCCGCGCGCTCGCCCGCGGCCTCGGGCTGCTCGATCGCGTCGTGCGCTTCAACGACGGCTGGGTCCCGTACGCGCACCGAGGCGCGTGGCTGCTGCAGGCCGACTGCGCGGTCGCGGCGCACCACGACCACCTCGAGACCCGCTTCGCCCACCGCACCCGGCTGCTCGACTGCGTCTGGGCCGGGCTGCCTGTCGTCTGCACCCGCGGCGACGAGCTGGCCGAGCGCGTCGAGCGCGAGGACCTGGGCGCCACCGTCGCGCCCGAGGATCCTGCCGTACTGGCGTCCGCGCTGGCCCGCGTGCTCGACCGTGGCCGCGCTGCCTACGCGGACCGGCTCGCGTCAGCGGCGGCCGAGCTCCGATGGTCGCGCGTGGCGCAGCCGCTCGTGCGCCTGGCCGCGGCACGCGAGGGGAGCGAGGCGCTGGGCGCACGCGCCGGCCGGCGGCGGCCTCGGTCGCCGGCGCTGCGCGGGCGGGATGTGGCGTATGTGGCCGCCCGGTCCGTGTTGAACGGCGTCGGGCGGCGGGATTGGCCTCGGGTGCGGTAGTCCGGGGCGCACGTCAAAGGCGGCTGGGTGGAGGTGGATGCGAGCCGCCGTGGCGAGGGAGAGGCGCCCGGCCGGAAGCGACCGCGACCGACGGCACAGCCATTCCCTCCCCAGCGCAGTTGCCGTTCGTCAGCGCCGCACGATCCGCCCCGTCACGACGCGCGCCAGCGCCCGCGGCTCCCGCGTCCGCCGCTTCACCTCCGCCCGCGCCCGTAACGTCGCCGGCAGGCCGCGCACGGCGGCCGACCACCCGCGCAGCACCGCCCGCCACGAGCCCCGGCGGATCGCCTGGCCGAGCACCCACGCCTGGTATCCGGCGATCAGCGGCGCCCACACGACGACACGCCATGCGGGGAACGACTTGAGCACGAGGGCCAGGGTGTTGCGGGCGATCAGCTCCGTCTCGAGATCCCCCATGCGGCGGCTCGTTGCGCCTCCGAGGTGGTAGGCGACCGCCGAGGGGACCCACCGGCACGGCCAGCCCGCCAGCTGCGCGCGCAGGCCCCAGTCGGCGTCCTCGAGGTAGGCGAAGAACGCTTCGTCGAACGAGCCGACCTCCTCGAGCGCGCGCCGGCGGTACAGCGCGGCGCCCGCGCAGGGGCTCGCGACGTGGCCGGGTGCGTCGTACTGGCCGCGATCGGGCTCTCCGTGACCTCGCCGCCAGGTCGCGCCGTACCAGGTGACCACGTCGCCGGCGCCGTCGAGCACCGCCGGCTCGCGCAGCATCCGGAGCTTGCTCGCGGCCGAGCCCGCGGCCGGGTCGGCGTCGAGCGCGGCGACCAGCTCGGCGAGCCAGCCCTGGTCGAGCTCCATGTCGTTGTTGAGCAGCGCGACGTACTCCCCGCGGGCGCGGCCGATCCCGGCGTTGACCGCGCCGGCGAAGCCGTGGTTCTCCGCGAGCTCCAGCACCTCCGCCTCCGGGTGCTCCGCGCGCACGTGCGCGCCGGTGCCATCGGTCGACCCGTTGTCGACGACCAGCACCTCGAAGTCGCGGAAGCGCTGCTCGCGCAGGGAGGCGAGCGCAGCCGCGAGCAGCTCGCGCCCGTTCCAGGTCGGGATCACCAGGCAGACGCGGGCGGCCACTCCGCGATCGTAGAGCCGCCTCAGGTCGCCATAGGCTTGGCGGATGCTGGAGCGCCTCAAGCTGAACGTGGTCGCTAGCGTGGCCAACGCGCTCGCCGTGGTCGTTTCCGCGCTCGTCGCGGTCCCGCTCATCCTCGACGCGGTGGGGACGGCGGGCTACGGCGTGTGGGCGCTCGGGCTGGCGGTCGTGGTCTATGCCTCGATGGCCGACGCCGGGCTCGGGCCCGCGGTCCAGCGCTTTACGGCGGTCGCCCGGGGCGCCGATGACCGCGCCGGCACGGCGCAGCTGTTGTGGACCACGCTGCTCGCGTACGCGGCGGTCGGCGCGCTCGCCCTGCTCGTCCTGCATCTCGCGGCGGGTGGCCTCGTCAACCTCTTCGATCTCCCGGCGTCCCTGCGCCCCGTCGCGGAGGAGATGTTCCGGCTGCTCGGGTACGCCGTCGCCCTCGCCCTGCTCGCGTCGGGGACCGGCCACCTGCTGTCCGGCCTCGAGCGCTTCGGAGCGCTCGCCGTCTCCTCGATCGCCGGCGCGATCGCGTTCGTCGTCGCGATCGCGCTCCTCGCCAGTGATCACGGTCTCCCCGGCCTTGCGACGGCGCTGCTGATCCAGCAGTCGGTGGTGTTCATCCTCCGGCTCTGGGCCGTCCGGGGGCTCGGGCTCGGGCACCCGGTGCGGCCAGTCGGGCTCGGCCGCCTGCGTGACATGGTCCGCTTCTCGCTGCCGTTGCAGGGCGCTGCCGTCGCCGACCTCGTCAACGCCCAGAGCGACAAGATCGTGGTCGGCCTCGTCGCCACCTTGGCGACGGTCGGCCAGCTCGGGATCGGCGCGCAGTTCGCCGACGGCGGCCGGCTCCTGGCCGCCGCGGCGCTCGGCCCGATCGTCTCCACGCTCGCGGTCACGGCCGGAGCGGGCGACCTCGGCGTCCTGCGCGCGCAGTTCGCCGAG
Source organism: Solirubrobacteraceae bacterium (assembly GCA_039934455.1). GTDB lineage: Bacteria > Actinomycetota > Thermoleophilia > Solirubrobacterales > Solirubrobacteraceae > DASQFQ01. Next base: position 3,235 of record JBDTMF010000131.1, on the reverse strand, counting down.
CTGCACCGCTTGTGGGTGCTGGGCGTGCTCGGGGCCGGCCTGGTCGGGGCGATGGCACTGACGCCGTTGGTCGAGGCCTGGCTCGGGAGCGGCCACGACGAGGCGGCGCTGCTCGGCGGCATCCTCGTGCTCGCCGCGACCGCGGCGCTGGCGACGAGCTCGGGCGCCGCCTACCTGCGAGCGCTCGGGCGCCCCGGCCTGGAGGCCCGCTACGGCTTGCTCGTGCTGGGCGTGAACCTCCTGCTGACGATCCCCCTGGCGCTCGCCGCGGGCGCCCGCGGCGTCGTCCTCGGCACGCTCGGCTCCTACCTCATCGGCGGCCTCTGGTTCTCCACGCGGCTCGCGCGGCACGTGCCCGTCGTGCCGTTCCGCGATCGTCGCGACGCCGCGATCGCCGTCGGCGCCGCGATCGCGGCCGGCGGCGCCGCCCTCGGCGCCGGCCTGCTGGCGGTCGCGATCCTCCCGGGGCGGGCCGCGCTGCCGGTCGTGGCCGCCGGGGCCCTTGCCGCGATGGCCGCCTACGCTGTGGTCGTGCTCGGCGTGCGCCCGAAGCAGTGGCGCGCCGGCGCCTCCGCATGAGGCGACTCGCGGTCGCCGCCGGCGGCTGCCTCGTCGCCGCCGTCGGCCTGCGCGTGCCCGCGCTCGCCATGCCGCTGGACCGCGACACGGCCCTCTACGCGGCGATCGGGCAGCGGATCGGCTTCGACCGCCTCCCCTACCGCGACTTCTTCGATCACAAGCAGCCGCTGATCCACTGGGTCTACGCCCTGCTCGACCTCCTCGCGCCGGGGAGCCTCGCCGGCATCCGGCTGGCAGCGGCCGTGCCCTCGGCGCTGGTCGCAGCCGGGCTGTTCGTGTTCCTGGAGCGAGTCGCGGGAGCGCGCCGGGCGGTCGCGGCCGCCGGCCTCGTCGTGCTCCTGAGCGCGAGCACGACGCTCCAGGGGACCGACCTCAACACGGAGCACCTGCTCACGCTGCCGGCCGCCGCCACGGCGCTCTGGGCGCTCTCGCTCGACCGGCCCGGGATGCGTGGCGGGCCGTTCGCGATCGGCCTGGTGGGGGGTGTCGCGATCTTGGCCAAGGCGTCCGCCGGCCCGATCGTGCTGGCCGCGTTGATCCCCCTCCTGACCGCCCGCGGCTCGCGTGGGCAGTCCGCCCTCGCGACCATCGTGCGCTTCGGGGCCGGGCTGGTGCTGCCGCTCGCCGTCGTGGTCACGGGCTACGAGGCCGCAGGAGCGCTTGACGACTTCGTGTTCGCCAACTGGACCTACAACTCGCGCTACGTCGGCCAATACGGCTTCACGCTCAGGCCGTTGGGTCCCGAGGCAGTCCAGCTGCTGTTCGGCGCGGCGCTCTGTTGGGGCGTCGTCCGCCTCAGCTCCGTCAGCGGTCGCGACGTGCTCACATGGACGCTGCTGGCGTGGCTGCTCGGAGCCTGGCTCGGAGCCCAGGCGTCCAGCCGCGGATACGCTCACTACTACGCGCCGGTCGTCGCGCCCGCGGTCGCGCTGCTCGTCCTCCCGCCCCGGCCGGTGAGCCGGGCGCTCGGGCTCGCCCGCGGCGCCGCGCTCGCGGTGGGGGCGCTCGCGGTTGTGCTGATCGCGGTGCCGGTCGCCGGCAACTTCGGCCGCAGCGGCGACGAGATCAGCGCGGACGTCTACGGCCCGGAGGAGCTCGAGCTCTGGAAGCCCGCCGACGTCGTCGGTTCGTTCCTGCGCCGCCGCGACCCGCGCGCCGATCTCTTCGTCGTCGGATCGGAGCCCCAGTACTACTGGCGCTCGGGCCTCCGCGCCGCGAACCGATGGCTGTTCGACTACCCGGTCGGGGTCGCGCCCGAGCGCTTCCTGCCCGAGGTCGCCGGCCTGTGCGTGGACGGCCCGCGCTTCGTGGTCATCGCCGCCCGCGTGATGCCCGCCTACGCGCGCCACTGCACCGCGCGGAGCGGCTACTCGGAGATCCTGCGCCGCGGGCCGATCACCGTGCTCGAGCACGTGCCGGCCCAGGCCGGCCTCAGCGCCTCGCCTCCTGGGCGTCGTGCCCGGGGGTGACGACGCCGGTGCCCTCGCACCACGGGCAGGCGAGGGTGCTCGGGGAGCCCCCGAGGTTGGAGATGATCTGACCCGTGCCGCGGCAGGGGCGGCAGCGATCGTCGGCGCGCTGGTCGGCCATGCCCCTGACGGTAGCGGCTCGCTACACGACGCCGGGCGGGGCGACCGAGTGCGACTCGCGTGAGCGGTCGGAGATCCTGACCATCGGATCGGCGGGCTTGTCCGTCGGCAGCGAGCGCCGCAGCGTCGGCCCGACCTCGCGGTCGGTGAGCACCTTGGCGACGCCGAACTTGGTGAAGACGCGCTCCGCCGGAAGGATGTCGCGGACGCGCATGAGCAGCCCGTAGACGACGGGGCTGCCGAGCGCCGAGCGGGCGGCGAGCGCCTGGGCGAACTCGGGCAGGAAGCGGCGATTGATCATCTCCTCACCCAGCGGGTGGGCGAACAGGATCGCGACGTTGGGCGCCTCGTCCTCGTCACACAGCGACGGGAACGCGGAGCCGCCGGCGGCGGTCCACAGCCAGCCCTCGACGCCCTCCTCGCGCGGCACGACCGTGGATCCGCTGATGCGCTTGAGGACCGGGAAGCGGCCCTCCCCGGCCATCGGCTTCACGGGCCCGGTCTCGGTGGTGGCCAGCGCGATCGCGCCGAGCGGCATCGTGAGCGGCATGACGAGCACGCCGGAGTGGTGCAACTCCATCCCGAGCGGGCTGAACTTGAGGAAGTCGACGGTCTTCTTGCGCTTCCACCGCCCCGAGGACTCGAGCTCGATCAGGTGCTCGTGGCGGTTGCCCGCGCCGGGCGGGCCCGTGGTGGGCGGAGGGGCGCTGTTCAGTGGCTCGGCCATCACTGGTTCATCGGCAGGGACGCCGGAGGAATTGAGCCGTCACGCGGTGGTCCGCTGCCCGCCGGCGGCCCGGACGACGCTCGCACGATCCTTGTGGCCGCGCTCATAGAGCAGCACGACGGCCCTCGTCGCCTCGTCCGCGGCGCGGACGCGCTTGACGATCTCGGCGGCCGGCAACGCGTCATAGCCGTCCCAGGGTGCCTGCACCTGCAGGGTCGGGGACGGGTCGCCGGCAGGTCCGAACGAGGCGACCGGCTCGGCGCCGCTCGTGACGTGCGCGGGCTCGTCGCCCAGCAGCTCGGCCTCGGGGGCCGGCGGCGGAGCGGGCGGGGTCGCCGGC
>JBDTMF010000130.1:0-11875 GCA_039934455.1 Solirubrobacteraceae bacterium | reverse complement strand
CGGTCGACTTCGTCTACCACTTCGCCTCCCCGGCGTCGCCGATCGACTACCTGCGGCTGCCGCTGCACACGCTCAAGGTGGGCTCCTACGGCACCCACAACGCGCTCGGCCTCGCGAAGCTGCACCGCGCCCGCTTCCTCACCGCCTCCACCTCCGAGGTCTACGGCGACCCGCAGGTCCACCCGCAGCCCGAGAGCTACTGGGGCCACGTCAACCCGATCGGCCCCCGCGGCGTCTACGACGAGGCCAAGCGCTACGCCGAGGCGCTCACGATGGCCTACCACCGCCAGCAGGGCGTGGACACGGCGATCGTCCGGATCTTCAACACCTACGGCCCCCGGATGCGCCCGCACGACGGCCGCGCCATCCCGACCTTCATGCGCCAGGCGCTGCAGGACCGGCCCATCACCGTCTTCGGCGACGGGTCCCAGACCCGCTCGTTCTGCTTCGTCAGCGACCTGATCGACGGGATCATCCGCCTCGCCGAGTCCGGCTATCACCAGCCGGTCAACATCGGCAATCCGAACGAGTTCACGCTGCTCGAGCTCGCGCAGGCCGTCATCGAGGTCACCGCGTCCCGGTCGCAGGTCGTGCACGAGGCCCTTCCGACGGACGACCCGCAGGTTCGCCAGCCCGACATCTCGCTCGCGCGCGAGATCCTCGGATGGGAGCCGAGGGTCGAGCTGAAGGAAGGGTTGCGCCGCACGCTCGAGGAATCGGGCGTCGAGACGTTGACCGGCGCCGGCCTCCGATAGAGGAATCCCCGGTACATACGACAAGGACCCGCGTTACGGCACGGGAGCGCACACAGTGGCGAATACGACCACCCCGACAAAACCCAGCACCCGCACGTCCCCGAACGGGCAGACGCACACCGTGGTGGACGAGTCGTACCCGTTGACGACCGTGGACGTCCGTCGCAAGCGCCCGCAACTGCTCTCGTTCCTGCTGCGCGCGGAGACGCTGCGCAACGTCGTCCGCGTCGTCACGCTGCTGGCGCTCGACTTCGCCGGCCTGTTCCTCGCCATCTTCACCGCGCTGATCCTCAAGGCGCTGATCCGCTACGACATCTGGGCCTGGCGGATCTCCTTCGAGGAGGCCCAGACCCTGATCGCGTTCGCCTATCTGGTGACCGCGCTGCTGTTCGCCCGCTCCGGCGTCTACGCCGAGCGCGCCCAGCGCCCAGGGCTCCCGAAGATCGTCACCTCGCTGTTCCAGGTGACCGTGGTGGCCCTGCTCTACGCCGTCGTCAGCGGCGAGCACTACTCGAGCTACTACATCTTCTACGGCACGCTGTTCTTCGCGATCGTCTACATCGGCTCGATCCGCTGGGCCTACGAGAAGGTCACCGGGATGCTGCTGCGGGCTGCGGGCTACCGCCGGCGCGCGCTGCTGGTCGGTTCGGGCCACCACATCGAGGACGTCGCGCACGCGCTCGTCGACGAGGTCCACGCGCCCGTCGAGATGGTCGGCTTCATCTCGCTGACGCCGCGGCCCGACAACGGCCTGCGCTCGCTGGGCCGGATCGAGGACCTCGCCGCGGTGCTGGACAGCCAGCGCGTGCAGGAGGTCATCATCGCCGACCCCGACTTCCCCCAGGACCAGGCCGTCGAGCTCGTCGACCAGTGCCACCAGCGCGGCATCACCGTGCGCATCGCCCCCTCGACGATGGAGATCCTGGTCCACCGCGCGGAGTTCGTGCCGGGGACCTCGGTCCCGCTGTTCGAGCTCCGCCCGCCGGTCTTCGACGGCTTCGACTACGCGGTCAAGCGCACGTTCGATCTCGTCGGCTCGCTCCTGCTCGTGATCCTGCTCAGCCCGCTGCTGCTGCTGATCTCGATCGCCGTCTTCATCTCCTCGCGCGGCCCGGTCCTGTACCGCTCGCGGCGGCCCGGGGTCGGCGGCGAGCCCTTCGCGTGCTTCAAGTTCCGCACGATGCGCTCGGGCGCGGACCAGCAGCAGGCGGACATCGAGTCGCTCAACGAGGCCTCGGGCCCGCTGTTCAAGATCCGCGACGACCCGCGCATGACGAGCGTCGGCCGCATGCTGCGCCGCTTCTCGCTCGACGAGCTGCCGCAGCTGCTCAACGTGCTGCTGGGCCAGATGTCGCTCGTCGGCCCGCGTCCGCTCCCGCAGCGCGACTTCGACCAACTCGAGGAGTGGCACAAGAAGCGCTACCTCGTGCTGCCCGGGATCACCGGCCTGTGGCAGGTCTCGGGCCGTTCGGAGCTCGACTTCGACGACCTCGTGCGGCTCGACTTCCTCTATCTCGAGCGCTGGTCCGTCGCGCTCGACCTGACGATCCTGGTCAAGACCGTGCCCGCGGTGTTCTCGCGGCGCGGGGCCTTCTAGCTCTGGTGGCGCGCGCGGTAGCGCCGGCACGCCCGCGGGATCTTCAGCCCGGGGCGTGGGTGCAGCGCGAGGCACTTGCGGTGCCGGCGGGCCTGGATCCGCTGCAGCTGCGCGACGGACAGCGAGCGCCCGGTCGCGCTGAAGCCCGCGCGGCCCGGCGGACGTGAGAACCAGCGCGCCGCCGCCGCCAGCATCTGCGGCGTCCGCGCGCGGTAGAGGCCCCAGTCGTGCCCGCCGGGGAAGAAGCCGAGCCTGACGTCGGCGCCGGCGGCGTGCAGCTGTGCGGCGAAGCTCCGGAGCAGCCCTGGGTCGGCCGAGTCCGTGCGGCCCTGGTAGAGCCACGCGTGCAGGGGCGAGCGGCGGATCTCGGGCGCGAGCGAGTCGACGTACGCGGCCGGGCTGTTCGCGCGCAGCTGCGCCGCCGTGGCGCCGCGGAAGACCCCCGTCGGCGTCTGGGTGAAGTAGCCGCCCCAGCTCTCCAGCACACTGAACGCGTCGAGGTGGTGCAGCGCGATGTTGACCGCGCCGTAGGCGCCCTCGGAGTCCCCGGCGATGCCGCGGTGGCGGCGGTCCGCGCGCGTGGCGAAGCGGTGGTCGACGTCGCGGACGACGTCGAGGATGAAGTCCTCCCACCGCCCGGCGCGCGTATTCGCCCACTCCGTGTCGCCCTGCAGCGTGCCCTGCAGGCCCGCGGGCATGACGAGGATCGTCGGCGGCATCTTGTGCTGCGCGATCAGGATGTTGGCCGCGACCTGGGCCTGGGCGACGTTGGTGAAGACGGTGAACGTGCCCGGCACCCCGTGCAGCAGATAGAGCACGGGGAAGCGGCGGCCGCGCGCGGCCTGCTGCGCGTAGCCCGGCGGAAGGTAGATCAGGTAGCGCGCGCCGCGCGTGACCACGTTCGAGTGGAAGCGCACCTCGCGCACCGTGCCCTTGGCCACCCCGCTCGGCGTCGCCGGCCTGGGGAACCCGCGGTAGTCGATGTAGCGCTGTACGTAGAGGTACGCGCCGCCGAGGCCGGCCGCGAGCCAGCCGGCCATGACGAGCGCGAGGATTGAACGGCGGACGGGCATGAGCCCGAGAGTACGTACGCTGATGTGCGGTCGCTAAAGACCTCCCGCCATGTCAATCCGCCTCGCCACCGGCGTGCTCGCCGCCGCCGCCTCCGCCCTCCTCGCGCTCGCGGCACCCGCCTCGCTCGGATCCGGGCCGCCGCGCTACGTCTCGATCGGCGACTCGCTGGCGGCGGGCTCGCAGCCCGACGCGCGCGGCGTCGACGGCCCCTCGGGCGAGGGCTACGCCGACGTTCTCGGCCGCCGGCTGAAGCGCGCCTACCCGGGCCTGCGCACGCACCGCCTGAGCTGCGGCGGCGCCGACACGCGGACGTTGCTGGCGGGCGGCGCGGGCTGTCAGCAGCGTGGTGAGCCGGGCCAGCTCGTGCAGGCCGAGCGCTTCCTCGCGGGGCATCCCGAGACGGTCCTCGTGACGGTCAACATCGGCGACAACGACGTCGAGCGCTGCATCCATGTGAACCCGCCGGCCGTCGACGTCGCGTGCCTCCACCGGGGCGAGGCGACGATCCGTCGCAACCTGCCGGTGATCGCACGGCGTCTGAAGGCGGCGGCCGGCCCGCGCACGGCAATCGTCGGCGTCCTCGACTACAACCAGTTCCTCGCGCTCTGGCTCGACGGCGGGGAAGGCCGGGCCGTCGCCCGCCGGTCCGTGCGGATCATCGGCTCGCTGAACGCGCGGATGGCGCGCATCTACCGCGCGGCCGGCGTGACGGTCGCTGACGCGGGAGTGCGGTTCCGGACCAGCGACCTCACGACCCGGCGCGCGCGCCCGGGATTCGGCCGGGTCCCGCTCGCGGTGGACCGCATCTGCCGCTGGACCTGGGCCTGCAGCGATCCGCCGATCGGCCACGACGACCATGCACGCGCGACCGGCTATCACGAGATCGCCCAAGCGGTGCTGGACGCGCTCGCTCGCGGCACCGGCTGACGAGCCGCCTCATCTCCGCTTCAGGTTCTGGGGCTAGAACTCCGCCATCGTGGCGTCGCAGCCGCCCCTTCGGGCATCTCGCACGCGCAACCTGGCCGCTCTGGCGACGGCGCTCGCCGGGCTGGCCACGCTCGTGTCCTCGCTCACGCCCAACGCCCCGGGCCGCCAGCGGTTGCTCGAGGTGCTCGAGCCGGGCGCCGCGCAGTCCGCCGCGCATGCGATCGGCGCCCTCGGCGGGCTGCTTGTCATCGCGCTCGCGTTCGGCGTCCGCCACGGCCGCCGCTCGTCGACCCGCGGCGCCGTCGTCGCCCTCGTCCTGCTCACGGCCGTGCACGCCGCCAAGGGCCTGGACTACGAGGAGGCGCTGCTCGGGCTCGGGGTCGCGCTCGGGCTCGACCGCGTCCTCGCCGGCGAGCGGACGTCGGGCGTGCTCGTCGGCGGGTTGATGGCCCTCGTCGCGCTCGCCGCCGCCTTCGCCGTGGCGCTCAGCGTGATGCTGGTCTCGGGCCGCTCGCCGCAGTTCGGTGCCGCCGCGCTGCGCGCCGGCGAGGCGGTCGTGGGGGCCGTCCCGGTGTTCGGTGGAACCGCGCTGACGGGCGTGCACGTGCTCGTCGGCGTCGCGGTCGGCTCAATGGTCATGTTGCTCTGGGCGCTGCTGGCCCCGTCGCACCCGCGCGACGGCCACGACGAGGACGAGCATCGCCGCGCCGCCGCGCTCGTGGCCGCGCACGGTGAGGACTCGATCGCGCCGTTCGCGCTGCGCGCGGACAAGGCGTTCCACTTCGCCGGCGGCGGTGTGGTGGCCTACCGGGTGCTGCGCGAGACCGCCGTGGTGGCCGGCGATCCGGTGGGCCCCGCGGGCAGTGCGGGGCCGATCATGGCCTCGTTCGTCGCCTTCGCCTATGGCAACGGCTGGGACGTCGTGCTGCTCGGCGCGGCGGACGAGCACCTCGGCGCCTACACCGCCCTCGGGCTGCGCACGATGCAGGTGGGGCTCGAGGCGGTCGTGGATCCGCGGGCGTTCACGCTCGAGGGCTGCCGGATCAAGACCGTCCGCAAGGCGGTCAACCGGGTGGCGCGCGAGGGCTGGACGGTCGAGGTCCTGACCGGCGCGGAGCTCGACGCGCAGGTCACGCAGGAGTTGCTCGCCGTCGAGTCGGCGTGGCGGCGGACGCATCGTTCGCGCTACGGCTTCGCGATGGCCGGCGACCGGCTGTGGGGCGCGCCGGAGGACACCCGCGACGTCTACGCGATCGCTCGCGCCCCCTCCGGCGAGGTGCGGGCGTTCCAGCGCTACGTGTCCTACCGCCGCGGGCTGTCGCTCGACGCGATGCGCCGGCTCGACGACCGTCCCAACGGCATCTCCGACGCGCTCGTGGCCGCCGCGCTGGCCTACGCGCGCGACCGCGGCTGCATCGAGGTGTCGCTGAACTTCGCCGGCTTCGGTCACCTGATGGCCGCCGAGACGCTCGAGCGGCGCAGCCATCGCGCCGCCCGCTGGGCGCTGCAGCGGCTGCACGGGCGCTTCCAGCTCGAGCGACTCGCCGCCTTCGCGGCGAAGTTCGGCCCGGACTGGCGCTCACGGCATCTCGTCTACTCGGCGCGCACCCGCCTGCCGCTCGCCGCGCTGCGCGTGCTGCAGGCGGAGCGCTACATCAAGCCGCCGCGCCAGCCGGTGGTCGCCGGTTCATGGCTGCCGTCGCCGTCGCCCTCGCCGACACCGACACCGGAGGCGGTGCGGCGATGACCGCGCGCCCCGCCGCCGCGTTCGCCGTCGTCGCCGCCGGCACGGCCACCGGCATCGGCTGGCTCTACCTGCTGCGTCACGCCGGCTCGCTCGCGGCGGGCCCGAGCGTGCCCGAGGCGCTGCCGTTGCAGCGCCTGGCCGGCGGCGCGGAACAGCCGCTGGCGCGGCTCGTCGTCGCGTGGCTGCCCGCCGGGCTCGTCACCGGCCTCCTGTTGAGCGCCGTCGGCTACCGGCGCCGCGTGCTCCGCGCCGCGGTGATGTTCTCGACGACCTTCCTGCTCCTGTCCGCGCTCGGCGCCGCCGCCGACGCGGTGACGGCCTCGGAGCCGCTACGGAGCCACGTCACTGCGCAGCCGCAGCGCGCGGCCACGTGGATCGCCGCGGTGCTCGTCGCGGTTGGCGCGGCGCTGGCGCCGGGACGCGCTCGCCGGTGAGCCCGACGGCCGCCGGGATGCTGCTCGCGTTCGGCGCGGCGATCGCGCTCAACGGCGGCTACCTGATGCAGCACGTCGGCTCGTCGGGCGCGATCGCGATCGACGTCCGGCGGCCGGTGCGGACGGTCGCCTCGCTGCTGCGCTCGCGGCTGTGGACGCTGGGCGCGATCGCCGGCATGGCGGGCTGGCTGCTGCACCTCGCCGCCATGCGAGAAGCTCCGCTCTCGCTCGTGCAGGCGTGCGTCGCCGGTGGGCTCGTGCTCGCTGCTCCGATGGCGGCGATCGGCCTGCGGCGGCCGCTGGCCCGCGGCGAGACCCAGGCGCTGGTGCTGATGGCGGTCGCGCTCGTGCTGCTGTCCCTCGGTCTCTCCGGGGCGGTCGGCGCGGGCGCCACCGACGCACCGGCGCTCGCGGTCTGGACGGGCGCCCTCGCGGCGGGCGCCGCCGTGCTCGCCGTGAGGGCGACCGGCGCCCATCGCCCGCTCGCGCTCGGGGTCGCCGCCGGGCTGCTCTACGGCGCCGCCGACATGGCATTGAAGGCGGTCACCGGCCTGCACGGGAGCGCCATCGTCACGTCACCGTGGCTCGCCGCCGGCCTGGTCGCGAGCGTCGGTGCGTTCTTCGCGTTCCAGCGCGGGCTGCAGGCCGACCGCCCGCTCGCCGTGATCGCCGCCATGACCGCGGCGACGAACGTGAGCTCGATCCTCGGCGCCTTCGTCGTGTTCGGCGACCCGCTGGGACCGACGCCGGAGCTTGCCGCGGCGCACGGCCTTGCCTTCGCGCTCGTCGTCGTGGCGGCATGGCGGCTCGCTCCCGCCCAGGCTCGGCTCGCCGGGCTGGACGCCTGAGCGTGGATCCGGCTACGGGGCGGTGCGCGCGAGCAGGGCCACGTGGCCGTCCTCGGGCACGCTGACGCGGTCCTCGAGGCCCTCGGCGCGCAGGCGCGCACGCAGGTCGTCGCGGCTCTCGAGGCAGTGGTTGATCGCGTCGAGGTGGACGGCGACGACCGGCGCGCCCGGCGCGTGGCGGGTGAGGGCCACGACGTCGTCGGCGGTCATGACGATCGCGTCGCCCTCGGTGAAGCGCGCCCCGCCGGCGTTGACGACGACGACGTCGGGGCGCTGGACGTCGAGCGTCGCCCGCACCTCGTCGCACCACACGGTGTCGCCGGCGACGTAGATCGAGGGCTCGCCCGCCGCGCGCAGCACGAAGCCCGACGCGGGCGCCATCGCCTCGCCGATCTTCCCTGTCCCGTGCCGCGCGGGCGTGCGCGCCACGTGCACCCCGCGCCACTCGAGCGCGTCCTGGACCGGGCGCACGTCGGTGAAGCCCCGCTCGCGCAGCGTCGCGACGTCCTCGGGCTGGCAGAGCACGGGCGTGGTGGCGGCCAGCAGCCGCACCGCGGTCTCGTCCAGGTGGTCGGCGTGCAGGTGGGTGACGAGCACCGCGTCGGCCTCGCGCGCGACCTCCTCGGGCGTCGTCGGCAGCTCGACGAGCGGGTTGCGGCGGTCGTTCGCCGTGTTGACGACGGGCGGCCGCGCGCCGGCGGGGTCGAGCATGGGGTCGATCAGCAGGCGCCGGCCCGCGAGCTCCACGAGCAGGGTCGCGTGGCGGATCAGCCGCAGCCGCATGGCCGCAACCGTATCCGCGTCAGGCGAGCGCGCGCTCGTAGACGTCCCACGTCGCCGCGGCGGCGTCTCTCCACGTCCAGCTCGGCGGCGCCGGGGCGGGCCGCTGCACGGAGTGGGCGGCGGCGACGAGACCGGCGACGTCGCCGGCCTCGACGAAGGTCGCGCGTCCGTCCAGCACCTCGCGCAGCGACGGGCCGTCGGCGGCGACGACGGGGGTTCCGCACGCCAGCGCCTCGACCGCGGGCAGGCCGAAGCCCTCCTCCTCGGAGGGCAGCACGAGTGCGTGGGCGCCGGTGTAGAGCGCGGCCAGCTCGTCGTCGTCGACCTCGCCGGTGAGGATCACGCCCGGCAGCTCGTGCGCCCACTGCCCGGCGGCGCCGACGAGCACGAGCGGCAGCTCGCGCGGCGCCTCGACGAGCGCGTTGACGCGCCGGTGCGGGTCGGGGTGGCCGAGGTGGCCGACCCACAGCAGGTAGTCCTCGGGGATGCCGTAGTGCGCGCGCACGGCCGCGACCTCCGCCGCCGAGCGCGGGGTGAACGCGCCGGCGGAGGCCTCGGGGATCACGTCGATGCGCTCGGGGTCGATGCGCAGGTGCTCCGCCGCGTCGGCGGCGACCGCGTGCGTGGGCACGATCAGCCGCGTCGCCCGCGCGAGCGCGAGGTGGCGCATGCCGCCGCGCAGCCCCGCGCGCAGGTGCTCGCCGGGCCGCTTCTGCTGTACGAGGTCATGGACCGTGACGACCATCGGCACGCGCGGGCGCAGCAGCGCCCCGGCCATCCACGGCGCGTGGAAGAGGTCGTCCTGGCGGCGCGGCTGGCGACCTTCCACGACCTCGCCGCCGCGCTCGGGCGCCTCCTCGTGCAGGCTCGCGAGCAGGCAGCGCGCGTAGCGCCCGATCCCGCGCCGGTCGGCGGCCGGGCGGGAGTCGAAGCAGACGCGCATCACCATCCGATACCCGCGTTGTCTAGCCTCACGCCCGCATGAAGGCCTTCTACGAGGACGTGTGGGCCGAGCTGCCCGAGGACCCGAAGCCGTGGGCGTGGGAGCGCCGGCGCGCGCTGCTGCTCGCGGAGGCCCGGCCGGGGGAGCGCGTGCTCGACCTCGGCTGCGGCGCGGGCCGCTTCATCGCGGCCCTCCAGGACGCGGGCGCGGATCCGGTCGGGGTCGAGATCGCCGAGGCCGCGCTCGAGCGCGCGCGCCGCAACGTCCCGGGCGCGGAGCTGCACACGCTCGCCGCCGACGGGGCGATCCCGGTGCAGGACGCGAGCGTCGATCTCGTGTGGTGCTCGGAGGTGCTCGAGCACGTACCCGACACCGCGGGGCTGCTGTCGGAGGCCCGGCGCGTGCTGCGCACCGGCGGCCGCCTGCTCGTCACGACGCCGTCGCACGACCTGCCCAGGCGCGCGCTGATCGCGCTCACCCGCTTCGAGGACCACGTCGATCCGCTCGGCCAGCACGTGCGCTTCTACAGCCGGCGCTCGCTGGTGCGGGTGCTCGAGACGTTCGCGTTCGAGGACGTGCACATCTCCAGCATCGGCGGACTTCCCGGGTTGCGTGAGACGCTGGTCGCGCGCGCCCGCAAGGCGCGCCTGGTCTAGACCGAGCGCCGGAGCTCGCGCACCAGCAGCACGGCGCACAGGAGCGTGCAGAGCACGGCGACGCCGAACGTCCAGGGGTGGTCGTCGGCGTAGCTGCGCCCTCCGCGCCAGAGCTGGGCGGCGGCCTTGGGTGCGTGGGCGAGCGCCTTCGGGGCCGCCTCGATCACGCGCTCGGGCATCGAGGGGCGGCTGGACCTGGACACGCCCTTGACCTCCTGGCGGTCGGGCGCCGTGCGCGCCACGGGCTGCGAGACACGCGCGACCGAGACGGCCGGGGCGGCCGCGGCCGCAGGAGCGGGCGCCGGCGCGCTCGCGCAGCCGCCGTTGCGGACCGCCCGGCGCAGGTGGCCCAGCGCCCGCCGCTCGAGGCGGCCGACGCGGGCCCGGGAGAGCCCGAGGCTCTCGGCGACCTCCGCGCGGGTCTGCGCCGTGTGGCCGCGCAGCCCCGCGCGGCGCACGATCACGGTCTCCTGCAGGGGCCCGAGCGTGGCGACGCAACCCGCAAGCGGCTCCAGCAGCCGCCGCAGCCGGCGCGAGGACGGCTCGCGGGAAGTGGGCGACGCATGCGGTTTGCCGGCCCCGGTCGGGCTCGCGTTCCGAGAGGGCGCGGGCGCGGCGGTGTCGGCAGGTGACCTGGGGACCGTGCCGGTCGCCGCGGCGGGCTGGGGCGCAGTGGCGGCGGCCTGGCGGCGAGCCGCCCCGGGCCGGCCCAGAGCCTTGGCGGCGACCTGCGGCGCCCGCGAGCTCTGCGGCGCCGCGGGCGGGAGCGAGGGCGCGCGCGGCAGCGACGGCGCCCGCGGCAGCGAAAGCGCGGGCGGCACGGACGGCGCGGGCGGCAGCGACGGCGCGGGCAGCTGGGGCGAGGGCAGCGCCGGCGCCGGCAGCTGCGGCAGGGCCGGCAGCGGCGCGGGGTCGAGATGGATTGTCGGCACCGGGGCCGGCGGCAACGGATCGGCCTGAACGCTTTGTACAGCGGAGAGCGCGATCACGACTGCGACCAGGGTGCTCCACCGTCGACCTTGTCGTCTTGCCACTACGCCACGGCATACCAAATTGCGGCGCGTCGGAAACGCCTTACTCGAGGCGCAGGGCGCGTGTCGCCTCGACCACGTCCGAGGACGAGCGCGGAGACGCAGGATCGAGGAAGTACGCGGCGCGAAAGGCGCTAAGTGCCGAAGTTGGATCTTTCAGCACGGAAATCCGGTAACGACCCAGGCGCCGCCACGCTTCCGCATTCGCGGGCTGGCTGGCGACGGCCCGTTCGAGCGTGCGGGCGGCGGCGGACTGCTCGTTTTGGGCGTCTTGGACGAAGGCCAGCTGCCAGAGCGGCTCGAGGGACAGCGGGTTGCGCTCTGCAGCCTCACGAGCCTTCGCGATCGCGGTGTGGTCATCCTGAACGGCGAGCGCGTCGAGAACCCCATCCTCAGAATGCGCGGCGCGCAACGGTTGCACCGCCGCCCAACTCGTCGCCAGCGCGGCGACGAACACCGCACATGCTCCAGCAGCTGCGGCCGCGGACTCCGGTCGCCACTTCCGGACGCGCCGATGCCATGGCTCCCGATGACGCCCCCCAATGACCTCTAGCTCTCGCGAGGCCGTGCATCGATCCCGCAGCGATGGGCGACCGGCGAGCCATCCGGCGCACAGCAGCGCGACGGCCGCATTGCCTGGCACGAACCAAGTCCAGTCGATTAGGGAGTGACCAGCGAAGATGACCACGATCGATGTCATCGTTATGAGGCCGATGCGCTCAGGGTCGTAGGGCATCCCGCGGTCCCGTCGACGGAGCCCGGTCGCGCGAGCGGCCGACAGGCTCCAGACGAGCGCGGTGACTAACGACAGAGCGAGCCCGACCAGGCCGAGATCTGCGAGCGTTTGCATCACATAGCTGTGCGCGTGGCGAGTCGTGAGTCGATCGCTCCGGTATCGGGTGCGAGCGACGACGTAGGCGCCTGCGCCCGCGCCAACGATTGGTGAGGCGCGATAGATGTCGAGGGCTTCATGCCAGTACCGCGCTCGCACCGAGGATGTCGCAGTCAGACGATTCGGCGTGTTCGCCGGCGTCGCGACGTTGGGATTGGTCAGCTTGTCCCAGCCTTGCTTGGTCTGAC
>JBDTMF010000129.1:0-11997 GCA_039934455.1 Solirubrobacteraceae bacterium | reverse complement strand
GCACGAGCGTGTAGCGCGAGTCGGACTGCTGGACGATGCCGGTGATCAGCTCGCCGACGCGGTCGCGGTACTCCTCGAACATCATGTCGCGCTCGGCCTCGCGGATCCGCTGCAGGATGACCTGCTTGGCGGTCTGAGCGGCGATGCGCCCGAAGTCGTGCGGTGTGACGTCGCGGGTCTCGATCTGGTCATCGAAGGGCTTGAGGCGCTCGAGCTCGACCTCGGGCTCCTCGGGCTCGCGGACCTCGCCCGTCTCCGGGTCGATGCGCGACTGCTCGTCTTCGGCCGCCTCCTCCTCCTGCTCGGCGAGCAGGCGCTCCTCGAGGTCGGCGGGCACGATCAGCTCGTCGACGCGGAAGTCCGCTGACTCGCGATCCATGGTCACGCGGGCGTACTTGGCCGCCCCGGGCTGCTTCTTGTAGGCCGATAGCAGCGCGTCCTCGAGCGCCTCCATCAGCTTGTCCTCGGAGATGCCCTTCTCGCGCCCGAGGACCCGTACGGCTTCGACGATCTCTTGCGACATAGGTCCTCAGTCTCCCAGCAGGTTCGAACGGTGGATGTCGGCGTAGGCGATCGAGACCACGCCGGTGTCTGCGGCCACGGTGACCGCATCGTCGGTCGCGCCGAGAAGCTCTCCCGTGAACGACGTGCGCCCGTCGTGATCGCCACGGGTGCGCACGCGCGCCCGACGGCCGACGTAGCGGCGAAAGTGGTCGGGCTTGGTGAGTGGACGCTGCGGCCCCGGCGACGACACCTCGAGCGCGTAGGTCTCGCGCACGCCGGCCAGGTGCTTGGTGACGCGCTCACAGAGGGCGAGCGTGACCCCGTCGCGATGATCGATGAACAGCCGCACCACCGAGCCGTTGACGACTTCGGCGAGGAGAACCTCGACCGAGGGCTCGACGTGCGCGAGCTGCTGCTCGATGTCGGCCTGGATCGTGGTGCTCATCAGCTGTTCCCTCCTGCTCCTCTCTACATGAAGAAAGCGGGCCAGCGCCCGCTTTCCGCACCACACACAAACGAAAGCTTCGCGGTTACTTATAGCACCGGAAGCCTTACGCGGCGGCCCGTGCGCGGTCCCTGTAGATGCGGTAGTCGCGGCGGTCCGGACGCAGTCCGGCCGCCAGCGCGAGGGCCTTGCGCGCGTCCTTCGGACGGCCCAGCTCGAGCAGCGACCGCCCGAGGCAGAAGAGGGCGTAGTCGTTGGTCGGCGCGCGCTCGACGAGCGCCTCGAACTCGGCCCGCGCGGCCTCGAACTGGCGCGAGCGGAAGTAGGCCCGCCCGAGCGCCTCGCGGATGGAGGCCTTCTCCGGATCGAGCTCGCGGGCTTTGGCGAGGGGGATCGTCGCGGCGTTGAAATCGCCGGTCTCGAGCAGCTCCATCCCACGCTGGAAGAGGTCGTACAACTCAGCCATGGGCATCGAGTGTACGCCGCCCCGCGGAGGGCATCGAGGCCCTCGGAGGCAGTGCCCACCATGCCCGCAGGCGACCGATCAGGCCGCCGCCGCGGCCGAGCTCGGAGCGCAGGCCGCGGCGCTGGGCGGGCGTCGGCTCGCCACCGCGGCCGCCGTAGCGCTGCTCTCGCAGGGCGCGCACGTAGCCGACCGCCTCGGGCGAGCGCGCAAAGGCGTCCTCGAGCCCCTGCAGGGTCGCGCCGGGCCCGGGCGCGCGGCGGGTGCGCTGGAGCGCGCGCTCGAGCTCGGGCAGCGGGGCATCGCCGCGGCCGCGGCGGCGGAACGCGAGGCCGCCGAGGGCGAGCAGCAGCAGCGCGACGAAGCCGCCGCCGGCGATCAGCCCCCAGTTCGTGCCGTCGGTCGCGGCCGAGCGCGAGCGCGGGTCGAGCGCGCCGCCGCCGCCGAACTGCGGGGCGTCGCCGATCGCCGCGTTGCCCTTCGGGTCGTCGCTCTGGGAGCGCGGCGGTGCGGCGGCGGGCGTGGGGTCGAAGGTGACCCAGCCGATGCCGGGGAACCACGCCTCGACCCAGGAGTGCGCGTCGAGGTCGCGCACGACGTACTCTCTGGCCTTGCGGTCCAGCGACCCCGCGGTGAAGCCGGTCGCGATCCGCGCGGGGATGCCCTCCATCCGGAGCAGCAGCGCCATCGAGCCCGAGTACTGCTGGCAGTAGCCCGACTTCGCGTCGAACAGGAAGCCGTCGAGCGTCCGCGCGGCGGCCGGCGGCGACTCGGTGTAGCTGAACCCGCGGCTGAGGTAGGCCTCGATCGCCTTCGTGTACTCGAACGGGTTGCTCGCGCCCGACCTGAGCCGCTGCGCGAGCGCCCACGTCCGCCGCAGGCCCGAGGCCGCGAGCGCCTTGTCCCCGTCGATGAACTCGAGGCCGCCCGTGGCCGGGTCCGGGCGCTTGGCCCGGACCAGGGAGGTGCCGTCCGCCCACTGCGGGAAGTCCACGGTCGTCGGTGACACCGGCGAGCCGGCCGGCACCGGCGTCCGCTCGGCGAGCCCGATCTCGAGGTAGGGGCTGAAGTCGCGGTCGTAGTGCGTGCCGGCGGCCGCGAGCTCGCGCTCGGTCGGCCTCGGCGTGTAGACGTTCGCCGTGTAGGTGTCGCCGCGGCGCAGCGTGCGGCTCGACGACCAGATGCCCTGGGGCCCGTTCGGGATCGCCGCGCGGTGGGGCATCTCCGGCGCGTCGACGGCGATGCCGGCCGTGACGAACGTGCGCGTGCGCAGGTTGCGCACGTTGACCTTGATCGGCTGCGTCCAGCGCTCGCGCACGGCCGGGTCGGCCGGCAGCGCGTAGATCGTCGCCTCGCGCGTGCCGCTGCGCGCCTGGCGCCAGACCCGGCCGTCGAAGACGTCGAGGCTCTCGGCCTTCCAGTAGGCGGGCTGCTTGGCCTTCACGCGCAGCATCTCGCGGCCGTCGCGCGGCCAGTTGAGCGGGCCGTAATCGTGGTCCCAGGAGAAGCTGGTGGAGTGCGACGCGGCGGTCGACAGCGCCCACGTCTCGTAGTCCCACCACGGTGCGTCGCGGTCGAGGGCGGGGGCGATGATGAGCGCGGCGATCGCGGTCCCGGCGGCAAGCGCGGCCGCGCCGCCCGCCTCGGTGAGCCGCAGGCGCTCGAGCCGCATGAACGCGAGCACGAGCAGCGTCAGCAGCGCGCCGCGCAGGAACTCGCCGGTGAAGTCGAGCGCGACGGCGGGAACCGCGTAGAGCGTCACGAGCGCGATCAGCGCGACGAGCGGGAAGCCTGTCGACGAAGTCGATTGGGTGCCGACGCGGCCGCGGCGGGGCCAGAACGCGAGCAGCGCGGCGGCCACGGTCAGGATGGTGCCGCCGAGCGGGATCACGAGCCGCGTCCACGCGTCGATGCCCCGGTACGGGACGCGCGCGCCGGGCAGCGCGTCGATGCCGCGGGTGATGCCCGCGGCCAGCTCGTCCCAGTTGTCGGGCCTCAGCAGCTCGTCGGCGGTGCCGGCGGCGAGGAAGGCGAGCGCGAGCGCGCCGAGGCTGACGGCGGCGACGGCGCGCCAGCGCGGCGCGCCGCTCAGCCGCGCCGCGCCCAGCAGACCTCCCATCGCCAGTGCGGCCGTGCCGACGGCGTACCAGGCGCGCGTGCCGGCGCTCGGCTCGAGCATCGCCATCCAGTGCAGCGCGCCGAACGTGGCGAGCGCGAGGAACGTGCTTCCGCGCGCGAACGCGAACGGCAGCTGCGGCCCGCTCGGGCGCAGCACGCGCATGGGCCGGCGCTCGTCGGGCGTGGCCCTGCGCAGCGCCGGCGCCGGTCCGCGCAGGGCGCTGACGCCGGCGCTCATCGCGCGCTCGCCCCCACCGTCGCCATCAGCGCCGCGCTACCGGTGCGGGCGGCGACGTAGCCCTGGCAGCCGGCCACCTCGATCACCGCGCGGCGGGTCGGCAGCGCCCCCGGGATCACGAGCAGGCAGCCGCCGGGCGTCCGGCCCAGGCCGCGCGGCACGCGGTCGACCGTGCGCGCGGCGACGTAGGCGATCACGCCTCGGCGGTTCTGCGCCGCGGTCAACGCCGGGCCGGTGTGCTCCTCGACCAGCGCCAGCCTGACGTGGGCCTGCGGCCAGGCCAGCATGTCGCGCTCGATCACATGGGCCCGGCGGTCACCCGGCAGCAGCAGCCCGCAGCCGCCGCGCTTGGCGAAGTGGACGACCAGCGACGCGGCCGCGCGCACGGCGGCGTCGAGCGCCTCCGGCGACTCGGGGGCGCGCGGGTCGAGCACGACGAGCGGGCGGGAGTCGGCCTCGGAGATCAGCTTGCGCTCCATCAGCCCGGCTCCGCGGGCGAGCGCCGGCCAGTGGATGCGAGAGGCGGGCGCGCCCTCGCGGTGCGGGCGCAGCCCGTCGATCTCGGTCTCGGCGGCCGCGGTCAGCGCGGCGCGCGCATGCGCAGAGTCGCCGTCCTCGCCGCCCGCCATGGCCTGCACCGGCAGGATGCGCGGGAGCACGAGCAACTCGTCGGGCCCCCCGCCCTCGACGATGCGCTGGGCGAGGCCGAACGGGTCGCGCAGCACGAGCGCCGGCGGCGGCAGCACGCGCCGGCCGCGCCGGCCGAACGTGACCTCGACGCGCACACGCGCGCGCCTGCGGCCGGCCGTGAAGCGGACGGGCTCGGGCAGCAGCGGCTCGTCGATCCAGCCGGGCGGCAGGGGCAAACGGCCCGCGGTCGCCTCGATGCGCATGGTCAGCGGCTGCTCCTCGATGACGCTGCGGGCGTCGAGCTCGCGGCTCACGGTGGCGCCCCACGCGCCCGCCGAGATCCAGGTCGCGGCGCCCGCGCCCAGCAGCAGCAGCGCCGAGCCGGTGACGTACAGGGGCTCGGCGTCGAACGTGCCCGCCACGAGCAGGAGCAGGAGGCCGAGCGTCGCGCACCCGAGGGCGGAGCGCACGGCCGCGGCCTCAGAGCGCCGGCGTCGCCGCGATCGCGTCGGCGACGATCTCGGTCCGGCGGATGCCCGCGGCTTCGGGCACGAGCATGATGCGGTGCGGGAGGACGACCTGCGAGAGCGCCTGGACGTCGTCGGGCAGCGCGTGGTCGCGGCCCTGCAGCAGCGCCCGCGCCTTCGCGGCCCGCAGCAGCATCAGGCCGGCGCGCGGCGAGGCGCCGAGCTCGACGCGGTGGTCGCCGCGGGTGTGGTGCAGCAGCGCGACGATGTACTCGCGGAGCGCCTTAGACGCGTGCACGCGGCGCGCGGCGTCCTGGCACTCGAGGATCTCGGCGCGGTCGGCGACCGCCTGCAGCTCGAGCACGCGGTCGCCGCCCTCGTGGCCGGCGAGCATGCCGGCCTCCTCGGCGGCCGAGGGGTAGCCGAGCTCGAGCCGGACCATGAAGCGGTCCACCTGCGCCTCGGGCAGCGGATAGGTGCCCTCGTACTCGACCGGGTTCTGGGTGGCGAAGACGAGGAACGGGCGCGCGAGCTCGTGCGAGTGCACGTCGACCGTGACCATGCGCTCCTGCATGCACTCGAGCAGGCCCGACTGCGTCTTCGGCGAGGCGCGGTTGACCTCGTCGACGATCACGATGTTCGCGAAGATCGGGCCCGGGCGGAACTCGAAGCGCTGCTCGCGCTGGTTGTAGACGTTGGTGCCCACGATGTCTGCGGGCAGCAGGTCGGCCGTACACTGGATGCGCGCGAACTGCGAGTCGATCGAGCGCGAGAGCGCGCGGGCGAGCGCGGTCTTGCCGACACCCGGATAGTCCTCGACGAGGATGTGGCCCTCGGCCAGCATCGCGACGACGACGTGCTCGAGCACCTCGTCGCGCACCTTGACCGCGCTCTTGATGTTCTCCTCGATGCGCCTCGCGACGGCGGCGGCCTTCTCGACCTCGGCGGGCGCCAGGGTGCCCGAAGGCTGCGGCTCGACGGGCTCCATCAGTTCCCAACCTTTACGGCTGAAGATGAACGGCGGCTCAACACGCTGTCAAGTATCGCGCCTGCGATCGCCGCCTTGGAGGCCTGCGGGACGTGCTGCTCGCCCTCCGCGGTGACGATCGTGACCTCGTTGTCGGCGGCGTCGAAGGCGATGCCGGCGCGCGAGACGTCGTTCACGACGACCGCGTCGAGGCGCTTGCGCTCGAGCTTCTCGCGCTCGGCGGCGACCGCGCCGTCGCCGGTCTCGGCGGCGAAGCCGATCAGCAGCTGGCCGGGCCGGCGCTCGGCCGCCAGCGCACTGAGGACGTCGTCGGTGCGCTCGAGCTCGAGCGCCAGGGTCTCCCCCGCCTCGGTCTTCTTGATCTTGTCCGCGCGCGCCGAAGCCGGCCGGTAGTCGGCGACGGCAGCGGCCATCAGCAGCACGTCGGCGGACGGGAAGCGCTCGGCGCATTCCGCCCCGAGCTCGGCGGCGGTGCCGACGTCGACGTACTCGATGGCGGGCCGGCGCGGCAGCGAGACGTTGGCGGCGACGACGGTGACGTTGGCGCCCCGGCGCTCGGCCTCCTCCGCGAGTGCCCAGCCCATCCTGCCCGACGAGCGGTTGCCGACGAAGCGCACGGCGTCGATGGGCTCGCGCGTGCCGCCGGCGGTGACGAGGACGCGCAGCCCCGACCACCTGCGATCGCCATCGGAGTTGCCGAGACGGCCGGTGCGATCGCCGGTGGTGCCCGGCGACCCGCCGCCGAGGCGGGCCTCGATCGCGGCCAGCAGCTCGGCCGGCTCCGGGAGCCGGCCGACGCCCCATTCGCCCGGCGAGCCGAGCGCGCCGGTGCCGGGCTCGAGCACCTCGACGCCGCGGTCGCGCAGCCTCTGCAGGTTCGCGCGCGTGGCCGCGTTCTCGTACATCGCGTCGTTCATGGCGGGAGCGACGATCAGCGGTCGCCGGCACGCGAGCGCGGCGGCGGTGAGCAGGTTGTCGGCGTAACCGCCCGCGAGCTTGGCGATCGTGTTGGCGGAGGCCGGCGCGATCAGGAAGAGGTCCGCGTGCTCGACCAGCGCGAGGTGCGAGAGCGGCGCGTGCTCAGGCGCGGGATCGCCCGGGAAGGCGCCGCGCAGGGCGTCCGCCTCCCACTCCGTTGTCAGCACCGGCGCGCCGGTGATGGCGGCGAACGAGGCCGTGCCGACGAAGCGCGTCGAGGCCTCCGTCTGGATCACGCGGACCGCGTGGCCGGCCTTCGTCGCCAGGCGCGTGAGCTCCAGCGCCTTGTACGCCGCGATCCCGCCGGTGACGCCGAGGAGGATGCGGGCCATGTCGCCCTCCCCTCCGCTTGATCAGCCGCGGTAGCGGTACTTGATCTTGCCGCTCGCGACTTCTTCGAGAGCGATCGTGAGGTAGTTCTTCGAGCCCGTGTCGATCATCGGGGGCGGGAACTCCTCGAAGGTGCCCTCGCCGAGGTTGTGGTAGTAGGAGTTGATCTGGCGGGCGCGCTTGGCGGCCACGATCACGCTCGCATACGGGGAGTCGACGTTGTCGAGAAGCTTGTCGACGCGGGGAGAAATCAAGTTCAGTCCTCGGTTCGGGGGCTGACTGAGTCTAGCGTCCGCCCTGCATCTGGCCGCGAATCAGCCCCTCCAGCTCGGCGACCGCATCCTCGAGCCGGTCGTTGACGACGACGTGGCCGAACTCCTCCTGCGCGCCGAGCTCCTCGCGGGCGGTGCCGAGCCGCGCCTCGACCTGCTCGGCCGAGTCGGTCCCGCGCCCGACGAGGCGGGTGCGCAGCGCGTCCTCGCTCGGCGGCCCGATGAACACCTGCACCGCCTCGGGCATCGCCTCGCGGACCTGGCGGGCGCCCTGCACCTCGATCTCCAGCAGCACGGGCCGGCCGGCGGCGCGGTGGCTCTCCAGCTCCGAGCGCAGCGTGCCGTAGCGGCGGCCGGAGTAGCGCGCGTGCTCGACGAACTCGCCCGCCTGCACGCGGCGCTCGAACTCGTCGTCCGAGAGGAAGTGGTAGTCGCGCCCGTCCTCCTCCCCCGGCCGCGGGTCGCGCGTCGTCGCCGACACGGCGAGCGCGAGCTCCGGGACCCGCTCCCTGAGGGCGCGGATGAGGGTGCCCTTGCCGACGCCCGAGGGCCCGGTGATGACGAAGACGCTCACGCGCTCGAGTCTCCTTTACGCAGCGGCGGGTCGAAGCTCAACTGCGACTGGGTGGGAGGAGGGTGCGAGCCGCCGCGGCATTCCTTCGTCCGTGCGCGCTCGCCGAGGGCTCCGACGAAGACACGCCGCCGTGGGCGGCACAACTTCGTCCGCGCGACCGGATCCGCTCGAGGACGAAGAAACGCCCACAGCCCACCCCGGCCACCGTTGACGTTCGCCGTAGTTACCGGCGGAGCATCGAGACGAGCTCGGTGCGCTGGCGCTGCGAGAGGCCGCCGATGGTCTTGCTCGGGGAGATCCGGCACTGGACCAGGACCTTGTTGACCTTCACGCGGCCGTACTTCGGGACCGCGAGGAGCATGTCGAAGACCTTGGCGGTCTCGACGAACTCGGGCGGCTCGAGCAGCAGGTCGTGGATGCTCGAGCGGCCGGCCTTGAGATCGCGCTTGAGCTGGGCCCGCCGCGTGCGGATCTGGTTCGCGCGCTCGAGTGCCTCCATCCGCTGCACCAGCGAGCGCTCAGGAGCTGCCACGGAGGGCTTGGCAGGCGTGGTCGTGGCGGGTGGCACGGCGGCGAGTCTACATCTGAAAGCCGTGCGGGCAAGCCATACTTGCCCAATTCGCCTCGACCTCTACTGCAGCTTTAGACACATGGAGGCGGGTTGACACTGTGTCCGTCATTTGCAGGGCTTTTTCATGCGTTATGTGCTATGGGCTCGCGTCGGGAGCCGTGCGGCCCGGGCGCGATCCCGCTGTATGCAAGGGATTCGGCCAGTTCCGCGGCGACCCTCGCGCCGGCCATCGGGTCGCGGAACGACTCGGTCCCGACCGCGACGATGTCGGCGCCCGCGTGGAGCATGTCCCTCGCCTGACGTCCGTTCTGGACGCCCCCCATTCCGACGATCGGGACCTCGACGCGGGCACGAACCTCGGCGACCTGGGCGAGCGCGACGGCGCGGACCGCAGGGCCGGAGACGCCGCCCGTGCCACCGCCGAGCCAGGGAATGCCGGGACGGCGCGGGTCGAAGGCCATGCCGCGCAGCGTGTTGATGAGCGAGACGGCATCGGCGCCCTCCGCCTCGGCGGCTGCGGCGACGTCGCCGGGCGACGTGCAGTTCGGCGTCAGCTTCACGATCAGCGGCTTGCGCGTGAGCGGGCGGACGTGCGCGACGAGCGCCGCCGTCTCGCGCGGGTCGGCGCCCATGATCATCCCCGTCTCGACGTTGGGGCAGGAGACGTTGAGCTCGAGCGCGGCGACCTCCTCGTGCTCGGCGAACGCCGCCACCAGCTCGCCAACCTGCCCGCGCGTGAAGCCCATCACGTTGACGATCAGCGGCACGGGCAGCTCGGCGAGCTGCGGCAGGTCGTGCTCGAGGTAGCCGGCCAGCCCCTGGTTGGGCAGGCCTATCGAGTTGATCATCCCGCCGGCGAGCTCCCACAGGCGCGGCGGCGGGTTGCCCTGCCGGGGCTCGAGCGTGACGGTCTTGGAGACGAAGGCGGCAAACGGGAAGCGCGCGAGCAGTGCGTCGCCGAACGCGCGGCGCGCGGCGATCGCGTCGAAGGTGCCCGATGCGTTGATGATCGGATGCGCGAGCTCGAGCCCCAGGAACTGATCCCGCGGGCCCCCCGACAGCGGCGTGCCGGGGCGCGACGGACGTTGATCGGGGGTCACGCCACAAGCTCCAGGTCCGCGGCGTCGAGCACCGGGCCGTCGACGCACAGCCGCACGTAGCCGCTGCGTGTCGGGACGACGCAGCCGAAGCACGCGCCGAACCCGCACGCCATCCCCGACTCGAGAGCGAGCTGGGCGGGCACGCCAGCGCTCTCGCAGCGCGCGCGCACCGCCTCGAGCATCGGCGGCGGCCCGCACGCGTAGACCACGCACGACCCGTCGAGCTCCTCCCTGAGCAGGTCCGTGACGAGCCCGTGGTGGCCCACCGACCCGTCGTCGGTCGCGACGCGCGCGTCGCGCAGCAAGCCCGCGCCCGCGGCATGGCGCGCGTCGCGGAAGCCGAGCAGCACCTGTGCGTCCGCGCCCAGCGTGTCCTGCCAGATCGCCAGCGGCGCGATCCCGACCCCGCCGCCGACGAGCAGCGGCCGGCGCCCGACCTCCGGCCTGCGAAAGCCGATGCCGAGCGGACCGAGCAGCCACAGCCCGTCCCCGGCACGCAGCTCGCAGAGCCGGCGCGTGCCCGGGCCGACGTCCTCGAACAGGAAGTCGAGCCTCCCGTCCTCGTGGCGGCGCAGGACCGAGAACGCGCGCGGCAGGAACGGCCGCTCGTCCGCACCGCCGCCCCAGCGCTCGCTCGCGGCGAGCATGTAGAACTGCCCCGGGTCCGGCGCGGGCCCCTCGTCGAGCACCGACACGACGTCGTAGGCCCCGTGGCGGGCGTGCGCGACCACCGGGCACAGCCGGCGGCCGAGCGGGGCGAGCGTGCGGTCGCTCACGCGTTCAGCGCGGCGTGCGAGCCGCGCGCGTGGAGGTCCTGGAGCGAAACGACGTCGGGGGCTCCGTGGCGCGCCGCGGCGATCGCGCGTGCCGCGGCCATGCCACCCGAGAGCGTCGTGATGCACGGGATGCCGCGAGCGATCGCGACCGCGCGGATCTCGTAGCCGTCCGAGCGCGCGTCGGTGCCGGTCGGGGTGTTGATGACGAGGTCGACGTCGCCGCGCTCCATCCAGTCGACGACGTGCGGCGAGCCCTCCGCGATCTTGTTGATCGGCTGCACCGGGATGCCCATGCGCGAGATCGCGGCGGCGGTCCCGCGCGTCGCGACGATCGCGAAGCCGAGGTCGTGCAGCTGCGCGGCGATCCCGACGGCGCCGGCCTTGTCGGAGTCGGTCACGGTGAGGAACACGGTGCCGCCGCTCGGCAGCCGCGCGCCGGCGGCCGCCTGCGCCTTGGCGAACGCGGCCGGGAAGTCGGCGGCCACGCCCATGACCTCGCCGGTCGAGCGCATCTCGGGGCCGAGCAGCGAGTCCGACCCGGCGAAGCGGTCGAAGGGCAGCACCGCCTCCTTGACCGACACGTGGTCGCCGCCCGGGTCGGCCGGCAGATCCATCGCCGCCAGCTTCTCGCCGAGCATCACGCGGCAGGCGATCTTCGCCAGCGGGATCCCCGTCGCCTTTGACACGAACGGCACCGTGCGCGACGCCCGAGGGTTCGCCTCGATCACGTAGAGGTCGTCGCCGAGCACCGCGTACTGCACGTTCATCAGCCCGACCACGCCGAGCGCCAGCGCGAGCCGCTCGGTCGCCGCCTTGATCTCGGCGCGCATCTCGGCGCCGAGCGAGTGCGGCGGCAGCACGCAGGCCGAGTCGCCCGAGTGCACCCCGGCCTCCTCGACGTGCTGCATCACGCCGCCGATCCACACGTCCTCGCCGTCGCAGATCGCGTCGACGTCGACCTCGACCGCGTTCTCGAGGAAGCGGTCGAGGTAGATCGTGCGGTCGTGCGCGCCGCGGGCGACGCGCAGCAGGTAGTCCTCGAGCCCGGCCAGCGAGTAGACGATCTCCATCGCGCGGCCGCCGAGCACGTAGCTCGGACGGACGAGCAGCGGGAAGCCGACCCGCGGTGCGACGGCCAGCGCCTCCTCCTCGGAGTGCGCGGTCGCGAACGCCGGCGCCTTCAGGCCGAGCCGGCCGAGCAGCGCGCCGAAGCGGCCGCGGTCCTCGGCGAGGTCGATCGCCTCGGGCGAGGTGCCGAGCAGCGGCACGCCCGCGGCCTCGAGCCCGGCGGCGAGCCGCAGCGGCGTCTGGCCGCCGAACTGCACGATCACACCCTCGGGGTGCTCGACCTCGACGATCGCGAGCACGTCCTCGAGCGTCAGCGGCTCGAAGTACAGGCGGTCGGAGGTGTCGTAGTCGGTGGACACCGTCTCGGGGTTGCAGTTGACCATCACGGCATCGCGGCCGGACTCGCGCACGGTCATCGCCGCGTGCACGCAGCAGTAGTCGAACTCGATGCCCTGGCCGATGCGGTTGGGCCCGC
>JBDTMF010000128.1:0-12037 GCA_039934455.1 Solirubrobacteraceae bacterium | reverse complement strand
CGAGCCAGCGCATGATGTAGTCGGGCATCGACTTGGCGAACGGGATCTCCGGGTTGGTGGTGATCCCCTCCGGGTCGAAGCGCATGTAGGCGAACTTGCGCACGAGCGTCTCGAGCGGCACGCCGTACTGCAGCGAGATCGAGATCGCGGTCGCGAACGAGTTCATCATGCCGCGGAGGGTCGAGCCCTCCTTGCCGACGTCGGTGAGGAAGATCTCCCCGACCGTGCCGTCGTCGTACATGCCGGCCGTGATGTAGCCCTCGTGGCCGCCGAGTGAGAACTTGTGCGTGATCGACTGGCGCTCGCGCGGCATCCTGCGCCGCTGCGGGCCCGCGTCCTCGCGCGTCTGCTTGATCGCCTCGGCGACGGCATCGTCGACGATCGCCGAGATCTGCAGCTCGGGCACGAGCTTCTCGCCGTCGGGCGTCACGTAGCGGCCCGCGTCGTCCCCCTCGACCGTGGTCGGGGCCGACTTGCCCTGCTGGGCGTCGGTGCGCAGCGCCTGGGCGGTCTTGGAGCCGTCGCGGTAGATGGCCAGCGCCTTGACGCCGAGCTTCCACGACTGGATGTAGGCCTCGGCGATGTCCTCGACCGTGGCGGTCTGGGGCAGGTTGACCGTCTTGGAGATCGCGCCCGAGAGGAACGGCTGGACCGCGCCCATCATCTTGATGTGGCCCGGGTGCGAGATCGCCCGCTCGCCGACCGCGACGTCGAACACCTCGAGGTGCGCAGGGTCGAGCCCGGGCGCCCCGACGATGGTCGAGTGCTCGGTGATGTACGCCTCGATCTGGCCGATCTGCTCGTCCGTGTAGCCGAGCGTGCGCAGCGCCATCGGGACGGTGCGGTTGGCGATCACCATCGAGCCGCCGCCGACCAGCTCCTTGTACTTGACGAGCGAGAAGTCGGGCTCGATGCCCGTGGTGTCGCAATCCATCAGGAACGAGATCGTCCCCGTGGGCGCGAGCACCGTCGCCTGCGCGTTGCGGTAGCCGTAGAGCTCGCCGACCGCGACCGCCTCGTTCCAGCTCTCGCGCGCGGCCGCGAGCAGCGGCGCGTCCTGGCAGGTGGAGTCCGGGATCGAGTAGGACGCGTCACGGTGCATCCGCATGACGTTGTTGTGCGCCTCGCGGTTCTCCTGGTAGCGGTCGTACGGGCCGATGCCCGCGGCGACCTTGGCCGACTGCAGGTACGCGCGCCCGGTCATCAGCGCCGTGATGGCGGCGGCGGTGGCGCGGCCGGCGTCGGAGTCGTAGGGCATCCCGTTGGCCATCAGATAGGCGCCGAGGTTGGCGTAGCCGAGCCCGAGCTGGCGGAAGGCGCGGGCGTTCTCGCCGATCTCCTTGGTCGGGTAGCTCGAGGGGCCGACGATGATCTCCTGCGCGAGGAACACGATGTCGATCGCGTGGTTGAAGCGCTTGACGTCGAGCGAGCCGTCGGGCCGGCGGAACTTCATGAGGTTCAGCGACGCGAGGTTGCAGGCCGAGTCGTCGACGTGCATGTACTCCGAGCACGGGTTGGACGCGTTGATGCGGCCCGAGTTCGGCGACGTGTGCCACTGGTTGATCGTCGTGTCGAACTGGATGCCGGGGTCGGCGCAGCGCCAGCCCGCCTCCGCCATCTCGCGCATCAGCTCGCGCGCCGGGATCGGCTCGCCGACCGGCTCGCCCGTCGCGCGGGAGAGCAGGCTCCAGTCCTCGTCCTTCTCGACCGCCTGCATGAACGCGTCGGTCACTCGGACGGAGTTGTTGGCGTTCTGGTACTGGATCGACTGGAAGCCCTCGCCGTCGATCGACATGTCGAACCCGGCGTCGCGCAGCGCGGCCGCCTTGTCCTCCTCCTTGGCCTTGCACCAGATGAAGTGCCGGATGTCCGGGTGGTCGATGTCCAGCACCACCATCTTGGCCGCGCGGCGCGTCTTGCCGCCCGACTTGATCGTCCCCGCCCAGGCGTCGGCCCCGCGCATGAAGGAGACGGGACCGGAGGCGGTCCCGCCCTTGGAGAGCGGCTCGGTCGACCCGCGGATGTTGGAGAGGTTGATCCCCGCCCCGGAGCCGCCGCGGAAGATCTTGCCCTCCTTGGTGTTCCAGTCCAGGATCGACTCCATCGTGTCCTGCACGCTGAGGATGAAGCAGGCCGAGCACTGCGGCTGCTCCTCGAAGCCGACGTTGAACCAGACCGGCGAGTTGAACGCCGCGAGCTGGTTGAGAAGGATGAAGCTCAGCTCGGCCTCGAAGCTGTCGCCGTCCTCGGCGGTGGCGAAGTAGCCGCGCTCACGACCCCAGTCGGCGATCGTGCCGGAGACGCGCGACACCATCTGCTTGACGGAGCGCTCGCGGGTCGGCGAGTCGAGCTGGCCGCGGAAGTACTTCTGGGCGACGATGTTCGTCGCGTTCTGCGACCACGACTTCGGGAACTCGACGTCCTTCTGCTCGAACGCGACCTTGTCGCCGTGGCCGATCCGCGCGTCGCGCGTCTCCCACTCGACCTGGTCGAAGGGGTGAACGCCAGGCTGCGTGAACAGCCGATTCACAGTGAGCGCCTCTCCCAGTCGGGGCTCCGTCTTGAGCGCTGTGTGGGGCGTTGACTCCATCATCCGACTCCTCTCCCGTTCCTCGGCCCGTCTGTCGGGCGCATCGTCGCTGAATTTCGCGGGTTGTCGATACTGCTCCGAGGCCCGGACGGACTCGAAAGAGCCCTGCTAATCAGCGCAAACGGAGGGTGCGTTCAGCCCGAAGGATTATAGACGGTGCGGACCGCGGCCGAGGCGGATCCAGTCGATGAAATCAGCCCACGTTGCGCCCGCGCGATAGGTCGCCTCGCCCCAGGCGTGGCGCTGGCCCGCGAGCCGCTCGTCCGCCCAGCCGAAGCGCCGCGCGAGCAGCGCGAAGGCGACGAGGAGGGCGGCGAGCGCGAGCAGCCCGAGCGCGATCAGCAGGCCCGTCGGCGTGCCGTGGTGCGGGTGGTTGAGCAGCGTGGGCGCGGTGGCCGGGGGCGGGGCCGAGTTCGCCACCGGCGGGGCCGGCGCGACGGTCGGCGTCGGGGTGGCCTGGACGCTCGGCGCGGTGCCGCCGGGCGCCGGCGGCGCGGCGCTGGCGGGCGGCGGCGCGGGAGCCGGCGCCGGCGCCGGCGCGGTCTGCGCCGGCGGGGAGGGGGTGGTGTCCGAGCCGCCGTTCGCGCCGCCGGCCGCGCTGCCGCCGTTCGCGCCGGGCTGCGTCGGCGAGTCCTGCCGGAGGCACCCGCGCTTGCCGCGCGCGCGCTCGCGCAGCGCCGCCTCGACCGCCGGGCGGAAGGCGGGCGTCTGCTCCTCGTCGGCGGGGGTGATCTGCTCGAGCGTCCGGCGGTAGGTGGCGACCGTGTGATCGCAGGGCTGGATCGCCGCGTCGGAGCGGTAGTCGTCGTAGACCTTCTGCGGCTCGCGCGAGAACTTCGCCGCGGCCCCGGCGGGCAGCGCGGTGAGCAGCGCGCACGCCACCACGAAGGCCCCGGTCAAGCGAGCGAGCACACCCAGAGGGTACCGACGGCTGGTATCACTCTCCGGCGCATGAAGCTCCTCGTGACAGGCGGCGCCGGCTACATCGGGTCGATCGTCGCGGCCCAACTGGTCGAAGCGGGCCACGACGTCACGGTCCTGGACAGCCTCTACCGCGGGCACGCGCGGGCGATCCCCGCGGCCGCCCGTCATCTCGATGTCGACCTCAACGACGCCGAGGCCACGAACGCGGCGCTGGCCGAGGGCTTCGACGCCGTCCTGCACTTCGCCGCGCTCGCGCTCGTCGCCGAGTCGGTCGAGCATCCCGAGCGCTACCACCGCGGCAACTTCGTCGCGACCCTGAACCTGCTCGACGCGATGCGCGCCGCTCAGATCAAGCGGCTCGTGTTCTCCTCGACCTGCGCGGTCTACGGCGAGCCCGACGAGGTCCCGATGCCCGAGACCCTGCCGACCGCCCCGGTCAACGCCTACGGCAACTCCAAGCTCGCGGTCGACCGGATGATCTCCGACGAGTGCCGCGCGCACGGGCTCGGGGCGGTGTCGCTGCGCTACTTCAACGTCGCCGGCGCGAGCGGCGACCTCGGCGAGGATCACGAGCCCGAGACCCACCTGATCCCGCTCGTCCTCCAGGCCGCCGCCGGCAAGCGCGAGCACGTCTCCGTGTTCGGCACGGACTACCCGACCGAGGACGGCACCGCGGTGCGCGACTACATCCACATCGAGGACCTCGGCGAGGCCCACATCCTCGGGCTCGAGCGGGCGACCGACCCGGGCGAGCACCGGATCTACAACCTCGGCAACGGCACCGGCTTCTCGGTGCGCCAGGTGATCGAGGCGGCGCGGGCGGTCACGGGCCGCGACGTCGCCGTCCGCGAGGCGGGGCGGCGGCCGGGCGACCCGGCCGCGCTGGTGGCGTCGTCGCAGAAGATCCGCGACGAGCTCGGCTGGGTCCCCCGCAAGCCCGAGATCGAGACGATGATCGCCGACGCCTGGGCGTGGTTCGAGGCGCGCCCGGAGGGCTACGGCGACTGAGGCCGACCACTCCTCCCTACATCAGGAGGAGGATCAGCACGATGACGGCGATGACCAGCGCGACGATGGCGATGGTTCGGGTGTTCACGAGGACCTCCTCGACGGTTTAACGGGCGTTCGCCCTCTTCGAGGCTGACGTCGCGACGCCTGCCTTCGTACATGTGTCCAACCTGGGGCGCGGAGGGCGCGGAGGGCGCCGATAGCAACCGGAATCGCGTGCACGCGCGCGATCCAGCTGCTCATGGCCCGAAACCGTCGCACATCCAACCGCCTCACCCGCGCCCTCATGGGGCTGCTGCTGCTGGCCATCCTGATCCCGGTGGGCATGCAGCAGTCGGAGGCCACTTTCGTCGCCGCCACCGCCAACCCCGGCTCGACGTTCACGGCCGCCGCCGACTTCAACACCGTCGCCGTCGCGCTCACCGATCCCGGCACGCCGCTGCGCGGCTCGGTTCCGGTCACGGCCACGGCGGCCTCGAACCGCGGCATCACCTCCGTCGTGTTCTCGACCGCCCCCGCCGGGACCGGCACCTGGACGATCGCCTGCACCAAGACGGTCGCGCCCTACACCTGCACCTTCGACACGACGAGCGTCGCCGACGGCCTGCGCGACGTCCGCGCCGTCGCCACCGACAGCGCCGGCTACACCCGTACCACCACGGTCACCAACCGCCGCGTCGACAACACCGCGCCGACCGCCACCACGACCGATCCCGGCTCGCCGCTGAGCGGCACCGTCACGGTCGCCGGCACCGCCGCCGACGGGGGCTCGGGCCTGGCGAGCGTGACCCACGAGTACCGCTCGACGACCGGGGCGTGGACCACGCTCTGCACCCAGGCGACCTCGCCGATCTCGTGTGGCTGGAACACGTCGTCGCTCGCCGACGGGCTCTACGACCTGCGCACGGTGGCCACCGACGTCGCCGGCAACCAGACGATCTCCGCCCCCGTCTATAACCGCCGCGTCGACAACACCGCGCCGACCGTCACCATGTCCGACCCCGGCACGCCGATCGCCGGGTCGATCACGCTCGCCTCCACGAGCGGCGACGGCAGCGGCAGCGGCGTCGGCTCCGTCCGCTACGAGTACCGGCTCGGCGCCGGGGCCTGGACCCTCGCCTGCACCGGCGCGGCGACGCCGTTCTCCTGCACCTTCAACACCGGGTCCGTCGCCGACGGTGTCTACGACCTCCGCGCCATCGCCACCGACGGCGTCGCCAAGGCCACGACCTCCGCCGTGGTCGCCGCGCGCCGCATCGACAACACCGCGCCGACCGTGACCCTCGGAGCGGTGGTCTCCCCGATGACCAACCCGTCGAACCTGACCGCCACCGCGACCGACAGTGGCTCCGGCGTCGCCTCGGTCCGCTTCCAGTACGCGGTCGCGGGCACCGGCACCTGGTCGGACGCCTGCACCGACACCACCCTCCCCTACACCTGCGCGTTCGACACCTCCGTCCCCGCCGACGGACTCTACGACCTGCGCGCGCTCGCGACCGACAACGCCGGCAACACGACCGCCTCGGCCGTGCAGACCAACCGCCGCATCGACAACAACGGCCCCGTGGTCGCGATCACCAACCCGGTCGCCGGCCGCATCCGCGGCGTCGTCTCCCTCGACGGCACGGCGACCGACCCCGCCGGCGTCGCGGTCACGACCTTCGAGTACCGCCAGGGTGCCGGCGCGTGGCAGCTCATCTGCACCGACCCGACCGCGTCCTACACCTGCGGGTCGATCGACACGAGCGTCGTCGCCGACGGCTCCTACGACGTGCGCATGACCGCGACGGACACGCTCGGGCACCAGACGATCTCGCCGACCCTGGTGGTCATCATCGACAACACGGCGCCGACCGCGACGAACGTGCAGGCCGCCAACGGTGGCACCGCCGGCACCGTCGACGCCGGCGACACGGTCTCGTTCACCTGGTCGGAGCCGATGGCGCCCGCCTCGATCCTCGCGGGCTGGAACGGGACGTCGACGGCGATCCGCGTGCGCGTCAACGACGCGGGCGCGGCCGACACGCTCGACCTCTACAACGCCGCCGGCACGACGCGCCTCAATGTGATGTCGCCCACCCAGGCGCTGCGGCTGCAGGCCGACTGGGTGTCCGCCACCGCCAACTTCAACGGCACGATGACCATGACGGGCAACACGGTGACGGTCACGATCGGCACGCAGATCGGCGCCGGCGGGCTGCGCACCGGCGTCACCACCGCCGCGAACATGATCTGGAGCCCGTCGACCGCCGCGACGGACGCGGTCGGCAATCCCGCCGCCGCGACCGCCGTGACCGAGACCGGCCCCCTGGACCGCGACTTCTAGCCCCGCGGCGCGCGTCGCCGCGCCGCGTCGCATGGACACCTCCAGGGTCCTGGGGTACTGTCCGTGACGTCCGGTCAGCAGGGACCAAGGAGGGGATGCATGATCCTGGCGTCCACCGAGTGGGTGGTGGGCATCGCGCTCGGCGTCGTCGTGATCGCGGTGGCGGCCGCGATCCTGATCACGATCGTCGCGCTCTCGCAACGGATCGCGAAGCAGGCCGCGACGGCCGAGGATGCGGTCGAGGTGGTGCGGCAGCAGACCGACGAGCTCGGCGGTGTCGCGCGGATCAACGACTCGGGCGTGCGCATCCTGCACTCCGCCCGCGCGCTGCGGAAGGTGGCGGTCGGGAAATGATCTTCGCCGCCGCCTACTTCACGATCGCGCTGCTGATCGGCGTCGTCGCCGCGGCCGTCGTCGTGGTGCTGATCCTGCTGCTGCTCCAGAACCTCGCGAAGATCCAGACGGCCGTCGACGGCCTGCTCGAGGTCGCGGGCAGGGTCGGCGCGAACACCGCGAACATCCCGCAGCTCGAGGCGACCGCGCCGGTGCTGGCGCTGATCGTCGACGAGGCCGTCGTCCAGGACGGCTACATGAACGCGCTCACCGACGGCTTCGGGGGCAGCTGAGCATGGTCCTGCTGGCCGTCCTCCTCGCCGCGGTCGTGATCGCCGTGCTCGCGCTCGCGCTGATCGAGATCCGCCGGCGCCTCGTGAAGATCAACGACGGGCTCGCCACCCTCGGCACCGCGCTGGCCGGCGTCGAGGCCGAGCACCTGCGCCCGCTCGAGGGCGCGGTCAAGGCGATCAACGCGCAGTTCGACATCATCCTCGGGGCGCTCCCGGAGATCGCGCGCAAGGCCGCGATCGTCGCCGAGCGGAGGCCGCGATGACGCTCTTCTGGATCGGCGACATCGTCCTGCTCGTCGTCGTCCTCCCGCTCGTCGTGTACCTGCTCAACGGCGTACTGCGGGCGGCGAAGGCGATCGTCCCTACGGTGAGCTCGATCGCGGTGACCGCCGAGGCGGGCTCCGAGGACCTCGACGCCGCCCCGCTGCTGCTGACGACGCAGGACCAGGTCACCCAGACGGTCGCGGGCATCGCCGGCTACGGCGGCTCGCTCGACCTGATCCTCGACGACGCGGAGCCGTCATGAGCGGCGCGGCCGGCGTCCTGATCCTCGGGGTCGTCCTGATCGTCCTCGCGCTCGTCTACTTCCTCGTCTCGACCATCCTCGAGCTGCGCAAGGTCGTGGCCGGCCTCGACACGGTGATCGAGCACGTCGGCGGCATCGTCGAGAAGAGCGCGCCGGTGAATCCCATCGTGCTCGCGATCAACGAGCAGCTCGACGCGGGCGTCGCCGACCTCGAGGGCCTGCTGGTCAAGAAGGCCGGGCTGGCCGACGCGGTTGGCCTCGTCGACGGCATCTACCCGGGGGCGGCGGCCGCCGGCCTGCGCGACTTCCCGGACAGCACGACGATCGAGCCGCCGCGGATCGGCGAGGTCTACACCAAGGGCACGCTGACGCTGGCGCGCCTCGGGCGCGAGGCGCCGATCGCCGCCGCGAGCCCGGGCGAGGGCGTGCTGCGCAACGTCGAGGGCGGCAGCCTCGCGGCGCGCTCGCTGTACCCGGACGTCCGCCACACGAGCCCGGAAAAGCTGCCGACCTCCCCGGTCATCGGCACCGACGCGCCCGAGCAGTACGAGCAGCGCGAGGACATCGGAGCGCCCCGCAAGCGGCTCCCCGCCGGCCGCTGAAGAACTCACACAAAGAGGAGCCCCGTTGCAGACCCCCGCGCCATTCGAGTACGAGCGTGCGACCAGCGTCGAGGGCGCCGTCGAGGCGCTCCGGCGGCTCGGGAACGAGGCACGGATCATCGCCGGCGGCCACAGTCTGCTGCCGATGATGAAGCTGCGGCTGGCCACACCCCAGCACCTGATCGACATCAACGACCTCACGGAGCTCTCCTACATCCGCGAGGACGAAGGGATGATCAAGATCGGCGCGCTGACCCGCCACGTCGAGCTGCTGAAGTCCGACCTGCTCGCGCGCCACTTCCCGCTTTTCGCCGACGCCGAGCGGGTGATCGCCGACCCCGTCGTGCGCAACCGCGGGACGATCGGCGGGTCGCTGTGCCAGGCCGACGCGGCCGAGGACCTGTCGGCGGTGTGCGCGGCGAGCAAGGCGCACGTCGTCATCCGGGGCGCCGAAGAGCGCGTCGTCGCGATGGAGGACTTCCACGTCGGGCCGTACATGACCGCGGTCGGCGCCGACGAGCTGCTGACCGAGATCCGGCTGCCTGTGTTCCCCGGCGCCGGCAGCGCGCACGAGAAGGTCGAGCGCCGCGCCGGCGACTGGGCGATCGCGGCGGCCTCCGCCGCCGTGTGGATCGAGGGCGGCGCGTTCAGCCAGGTCGGCATCGCGCTCAGCGCGGTCGGGATGACCACCATCCACCTGACCCGGGCCGAGGACCTGCTGCGCGGCCAGGCGCCGTCGGAGGAGCTGTTCGCGCAGGCCGGCGCGATCGCCTCCGAGGACTGCTCGCCGAGCGCCGACGGCCGCGGCCCGGTCGACTACAAGCGCCACCTCGCCGGCGTGCTCACCCACCGCGCGCTGCGACGCGCCACCGAACGTGCGACGGGAGACCGGACATGAACGTCACGATCAGGGTCAACGGCCAGGAGGCGTCCCACGACGTCGAGCCGCGCCTGCTGCTCGTGCACTACCTCCGCGAGACGCTCGGGCTGACCGGCACGCACTGGGGCTGCGACACCTCCAACTGCGGCGCCTGCGTCGTCCTGATGGACGGGCAGCCGGTCAAGTCGTGCACGATCCTGGCGGCGATGGCCGAGGGCCATGAGATCCGCACCGTCGAGGACCTCGAGTCCGACGGCACGCTCGACCCGGTCCAGGAGGGCTTCCACGAGCGCCACGCGCTCCAGTGCGGGTTCTGCACGCCGGGCATGCTGATGACGTCGCGCGCGCTGCTCGACGAGAACCCCGACCCCACCGAGCAGGAGATCCGGACCGCGATCTCCGGCGCGATCTGCAGGTGTACTGGCTATAAGAACATCGTGAGCGCGGTCCGCTGGGCCGCCGAGCAAGAAGCCGCCGCGAGGCAGGGAGCCTGACATGGCGATCGCCGAGAACCTTCCGAGCTCCACCACCGAGCGCCCGATCGGGTTCGGGCGCCTGAAGCGCAAGGAGGACGCGCGCTTCATCCGCGGCGAGGGCACCTACCTCGACGACATCAAGCTGCCGGGCATGGTCTACGGCGCGGTTCTGCGCAGCCCGTACGCGCACGCGCGCATCGTCTCGATCGACACGTCGGCCGCGCTCGCGCATCCGAACGTCGCCGCCGTCGTCACCGCGAAGGACCTCGAGACGCTCGGCCTCGCCTGGATGCCGACGATCTCCTATGACACGCAGGCCGTGCTCGCGGGCGACAAGGTCCGCTTCCAGGGCCAGGAGGTCGCGTTCGTGATCGCGACCGACGAGTACTCGGCCAACGACGCGCTCGCGCTGATCGACGTCGAGTACGACCCGCTGCCGGCGATCGTCAACGCGCGCAAGGCGCTCGACGACGACGCGCCGCTGATCCGCGACGACAAGTCCGGGCAGCGCGACAACCTCGCCAGCCCGACCTGGGAGGCCGGTGACGAGGCGGCGACCGACCGCGCGTTCGCCGAGGCCGACACCGTCGTCGCGCGCGACATCATCTACCCGCGCTGCCACCCGGCGCCGCTGGAGACCTGCGGGATCATCGCCGACTTCAACCCGCGGACCGGCCAGCTCGACATCTACAACGGCAACCAGGCGCCGCACGCGCACCGCACCGTCTACGCGCACGTCGCGGGGCTCGCCGAGCACATGATCCGCATCAAGTGCAACGACATCGGCGGCGGGTTCGGCAACAAGGTCCCGGTCTACCCGGGCTACGTGTGCGCGATCGCCGGCTCGATCGTCGCCGGCGTGCCGGTCAAGTGGGTCGAGAACCGCTCCGAGAACCTGATGTCGACCGGCTTCGCCCGTGACTACATCATGAAGAGCGAGATCTGCGCGAAGGACGGCAGGATCACCGGCCTGCGCGTCGACGTGATCGCCGACCACGGCGCCTTCGACTCGACCGCGCAGCCGACGAAGTTCCCGGCCGGGTTCTTCCACATCGTCTGCGGTTCCTACGACCTGCAGGCCTCGCACGTGAAGGTGAAGGCGGTCTACACGAACAAGGCGCCCGGGGGCGTCGCGTACCGCTGCTCGTTCCGCATCACCGAGGCCGTCTACCTCGTCGAGCGCATGGTCGACGCGCTCGCGCTCGAGATGAAGGCGGACCCGATCGACCTGCGGATGAACAGCTTCATCGCCAAGGAGCAGTTCCCCTACGAGACGACCACGGGGTGGACCTACGACTCGGGCGACTACGCGAAGACGATGGGCGTCGCGATGGAGATCGCGGACTACGCAGGGCTGCGCCGAGAGCAGGCCTCCAAGCGCGCCCGCGGCGAGCTGATGGGGATCGGCGTGTCGTTCTTCACGGAGGGTGTCGGCGCCGGCCCGCGCAAGCACATGGACATCCTCGGGCTGTCGATGAACGACGGCGCCGACCTGCGCGTCCACCCCTCCGGCAAGGCGGTGGTGAGCATCAGCGCGCAGACCCAGGGGCAGGGCCACGAGACGACGTTCGCGCAGATCGTCGCGGAGGAGCTCGGCATCCCGCCCGAGGACGTCGAGGTGCGCCACGGCGACACCGACAAGTCGCCCTACGGCCTCGGCACCTACGGCTCGCGCTCGACGCCGGTGTCGGGCGCAGCGGTCGCGGTCGTCTCGCGCAAGGTGCGCGACAAGGCGCGCGCGATCGCGGCGACGATGCTCGAGACGCGGCCGGAGGACCTCGCGTGGGAGAAGGGCCGCTGGTACGTCAAGGGCGACCCGGAGAAGGGCGCGCTGATCGAGGACATCGCGGCGCGCGCCTACAGCGGCGAGCCGATGCCCGCCGGCATGGAGGGGGGCCTCGACGCGCAGGTCATCTACGACCCGCCGAACCTGACCTATCCGTACGGCGCCTACATCGCGGTGGTCGACATCGACCCCGACACCGCCCACGTCACCGTCCGCCGCTTCATCGCGGTCGACGACTGCGGCGTGCGCATCAACCCGATGGTCGTCGACGGCCAGATCCACGGCGGCCTCGC
>JBDTMF010000127.1:0-12403 GCA_039934455.1 Solirubrobacteraceae bacterium | reverse complement strand
GAGGAGGCGCTCGTGGAGGGCGGCGTCAAGGCTTGCGTCAGGGCTGGCGAAAAACTCGGTGTACGGGCGCTCAATGGGATCGGCCGTTTCCTGCTCGAGGTGGGCATCCCGGGGCCCGAGGACGCGATCATGATGATGGTCGACTTTGCCGGCTCGTACTCCGAGGCGTGGAAGGCGATGGAGCAGCGCGGCCTGCAGCGGGGATTCGCCGGCGGGTTCGCCGCGCAGTTGCTCGGCTTGGGTCCGGACTGGGTGCGCGAGACGCTCGCCTACCGATACGCCAGCCCGTCGATGGCGACGAACATCGTCGGCGGCCGCGGCAAGGAGGAGCGGACGTCCAACGAAGGCCTGAGCGCGCGGCCACTTCTACGGCCACCGCCATTCGCGCGACCAGGCGGACAAGGTCCGCGCGACCGCCTTGGCCGCACTCGCCAAGTCGGGCCGCAGCATCGGCACGGGAGGGAAGTACGACTTTTATGACGTCTGGAGGCTCGCGTCGGTGCTCGTCCCCACGGTCAACGCCGTCATCGCCGAAGCAGACCGTCGGCGGGAAGCCAGGATGCGGAAGGAGGCGAAGGAGTGGGGGAGCGTCGGCATGAAGGTCTAGCGCGCCCCGTGGGTCGCTAGCCCAAGCCGGGCACTTGAGCATCGGCTGGCTGCGAGAGCGTCGATGGCTACGGGAGCAGCCGGCAGTAGGCCAGCAGCGTCACGTGCGTCTGCCCGAAGCGGGTGCGGCGCTCGACGCGACCGCGCAAGCGCACGGCTCGGTCGTGAGGCAGCGGCGCGCCGCTGGTCCAGCTTGGCTTGATGGGCTGCGGGACCGAAAGGTGAAGGAATGCGCGTCGAGGTGCAGACGGGCGTCGCTACTGCCTGTCGCGCAAAGCGAAACCTCCACGCTGGCGTGAACTCAGACGGGGTGCGCTTGCAGTGCGAGCGATTCGCACACGGCGCGACTGTTTGAGACCCACCCCAACAGCGTCTGGATGACGAGCAACGACGCCTCGTGGTTCGTGCGCGAGAGCCCGGCTCCGATCGGCTCTGCCGTGCAATCTTCGAGCACGATGCACGAGTAGTCGCGGAACATGGCGTCGCGCACCGTGGACTCCACGCAGACGCTGGTCGTGCACCCGGTGACGAGCAGGTGGCTCACGCCCCGGCTCCGGAGGAGTGTGTCGAGGTTGGTCTCGAAGAACCCGCTGAAGCGGTGCTTGGAGACGATGTGGTCGCCGGATTCGGGCGCGAGGGCCTCGAGGATCGAGGTGTTCCAGGTGTTCCGAACCAGAACGCGGCTCGCGGAGCCGTCCGGCGCGACCACCTCGCTCCCCACCTTCAGAGGCAGGTGCTTGACCCAATGCGGACCATCGGTCGGCCCCGCGTCGGAGAGATCGGCGTCGTGCTCCATCGTCAGGTAGATCACCGGGATCCCCGCCCCGCGCGCGGCGCTCAAGACCGGCCGCGTTGCGTCCGCGGCGTCGACGATCCCGCTGATGTCGATCCCCGCGCGGTCGAACATCCCTCCGG
This sequence comes from Solirubrobacteraceae bacterium, assembly GCA_039934455.1. Lineage (GTDB taxonomy): Bacteria > Actinomycetota > Thermoleophilia > Solirubrobacterales > Solirubrobacteraceae > DASQFQ01. The sequence goes on along the minus strand of JBDTMF010000127.1, from coordinate 10,882 downwards.
GCGCACCGAAGTCGTTCTGCATGTCGACGACGATCACCGCGCACTTCTTCGGATCGAATTCCACGGCGGTAGGCCTCGCATCGATCGTAAGCATGGGTGGAGACGTTACGCGGCTGAACTCCGCTTCTCAACGCGACGGTGAGGAGGTCCGCCGCCAGCCCGGCCCGCGCCGCATAGACGACTTCCCGCGCCTGCTCTGAGACAGGAGCGTGGGCGCTGCATGAGCGCGGCCCAGCGCTCCATTTCGATAGCTCGTAGCTGCCGGTCGAAAGCAGTCGTGTCGGATGCTCGCGACGCTTTCTTTGAAGCGCCAGCGGCCCGGTTGCTTGAGCGCGAATCGCCGCCACCCAAGCCCCGCCCGGCGTCGAACCGTTCGTCGGTGGGCTACGGTTCCGCGCGTGAACCTGCAGCGCCGCATCGCGGACCGGACGGGTGAGTTTCTGCTTTTCGCGGTGACGCCACCGCGGCTGACGACAGGACCAGAGCAGACCAGGCAGATCGCCGAAGTGACCCTCGAGCGACTCCGACCGGTGGGGATCGACGGCCTCGTCCTCTACGACATCGATGACGAGAGCGACCGCAATCCCGACGAACGTCCGTTCCCTTTCTTGCCCACGATGGACCCGGCGGTCTATCTCGCCCGCGACCTCGCTGCCTTGGACGTGCCCGCCATCGTCTACCGAGCGGTGAGCAAGTACGCTGAGGACGGCCTTCGCTCCTGGCTCTATGACCAAGATCCGGCTCAGGCACTGTCGGTTTTCGTCGGGGCCTCCTCCCGCGGAAAGGCGGTCGACACATCGCTCGGGCGGGCATACGAACTCCGGGCCGAGGCGCGGCCGGACCTACTCCTCGGCGGGGTCGCTATTCCCGAGCGGCACGCGCGCACGCGCAACGAGCACCTGCGGCTGGTCGCTAAGCAGACGGCAGGCTGCTCCTTCTTTGTCACCCAGGTGGTCTACGACGTCAACGCCGCCAAGGACTTGGTCTCCGACTATCGCTACGAGTGTGCCGCCCACGGCCTGGAGGCGGTGCCGATCGTCTTCACGTTCTCTGTCTGCGGTTCGGTGAAGACGCTGGAGTTCCTCCGGTGGCTCGGGGTCGACGTGCCGCGCTGGATCGAGAACGATCTGCGCCATGCTGCTGACACCCTCGACGCGTCCTACAACCAAGCAGTCGACACGGCCGTCGAGCTGATCGCTTTCTGCCGGCGCGTTGGTGTCCCGCTCGGGCTCAACGTCGAAAGCGTCTCCATTCGCAAAGTAGAGATCGAGGCCTCCGTGCGGCTCGCCGCCAGGCTCCGGGCCGAGCTCGACCGTTAGCCCGGATCGTGCGATAGGGGCCGCCCCCCTGGTTTGACGCGTTCCCCGCACCACGGTGTATGGGCACCTCGACCCGGGCAGCACCGGGCACGCCCGCTGCTTCCCCGGGAAGACGGGCACGGAGGCGAGGGATCGGCTCACCTGCCTCTGGAGCCGCGTGCCTGCTTGGGACGACAAGCACGCGTCTCGCGTTACGCCCTCCTCGCCCCTGCTCGTCGCGCACAGATAAGGAGCACTGGCACGGACGCCGGCGCGCTGCTCCGTGCAGGCGTGAAAGGAGCACTCACCCTCGCTCCGCCCGCTACCACCCCCCCGGCCGTAACCGCTCCTCCGGCGGGTGGCAGGAAAGGGCGCCTCGGGCCGTCGAGCTGGTTCCGGCCTTGGCATGGCGTGGCGAGCCCGGCAGGCCGTGGAGGAAACCGTCGACGGCGGGTCCCACTTCCTGACAGGACCCGCCGGCCGCGCGGCTCAGCCCTCGGGCTGGACGTCGCGCTTGAGGCGCCCCGCCTCCCGAGCGTCGGGTGGAGTGCGAGCCGATGGACCGCGGGTGACGCAGGACTCGCGTCTCACCCACCCACGCCGAGTCGCTAGCATTCAGCAAGTGACGCTGCAGGATCCCGCTCAGCCCGCCGCGCCCGGCGCCCTACCGAGTGAGGCCGAGGCGCTGGACGCCTACTCGCGCGTGGTCAGCCACGTCGCCGAGACGCTCGCGCCCTCGGTTGCCAACCTGCGCGTGGCGCGCCGCGGCGGCGGCTCGGGCGTGGTGATCACACCGGACGGCTTCATGCTCACCTCGGCCCATGTCGTCGAGAGCCGGCGCGGGTCGCCGCGGGTCCAGGCGACGTTCACCGACGGGCGCGAGGTCGCCGCGCACGTGATCGGCGCCGACCCGCTCTCGGACCTGGCGGTGCTGCGCGCCGACGGCGAGCAGCTGCCGGTGGCCGAGCTCGGCGACGCCGCGAGCCTGCGCGTCGGCCAGCTCGTGGTGGCGATCGGCAACCCGCACGGCTTCGCCGGGTCGGTCACGGCCGGCGTCGTCTCCGCGCTCGGGCGCTCGCTGCCCACGCGCGCCGGCGCGACGATGCGCGTGGTCGACGACGTCATCCAGACCGACGCGGCGCTCAACCCCGGCAACTCGGGCGGCGCGCTCGTCGACGGGCACGGCCGCGTCGTCGGCATCAACACCGCGGTGGCCGGCGTCGGGCTCGGGCTCGCCGTGCCCATCAACGCCACCACCCGCGGGATCGTCGCGGCGCTGATGCGGGACGGACGCGTGCGCCGGGCCTGGATCGGCATCGCGGGCGGCACGCGGCCGCTGCCGCCGCGGGTCGCCGCCGCCGTCGGTCGCGAGCGCGGCGTCGAGGTGGTCGAGGTGACGCAGGACTCGCCCGCCGCCGCCTCCGGGCTGCGGCCCGAGGACCTGGTGGTGGCCATCGACGGCCTGCCGATCCGCGGCGTCGACGACATGCACCGCCTGCTCACCGGCGAGCGGATCGGCCGCGACTGCGAGCTCACCGTGATGCGCGACGGCGGCGCGCTCGCCGTCGCGGTGACCCCGGGCGAGCTCTGATGGCCATCGCCCAGGTCTTCGCGGGCGTGCCGGTCGCCGACTACGTGGTGGCGATCGCCTGGTACGAGCGGCTCTTCGGCCGCCCGCCGGACGTCATCGCGCACGCGACCGAGGCGCTGTGGCAGGGCGCGGGGGAGGGCTGGATCTACGTCGTCGGCGACGCCGAGCGCGCCGGCCACTCCCTGCTCACGCTGATGGTGGAGGACCTCGACGACCGCGTGGCGGCGCTCGCGGAGCGTGGGCTCGTCCCCGACGAGACCGAGTCGGTGCCCGGCAAGTACCGTAAGGCCACGTTCGTCGACCCCGACGGCAACCGGGTCGGCTTCGGCCAGACGGTTTAGGGGGCCGCGGGCGCCTGCGCCTGCGGCGGCGGCGCGAAGGTCACGCGCTCGCTCACGCGCATCCGCCGCTCGTCGGCGTGCCAGGCGAGCGTCGACTGGGTGATGCGCGCGGGGCAGCACAGCTCGTCGGCCGGGTCGTAGCGCGACGTCCGGTAGGAGGCGACGCCCTTGAGCACGCGGGTCGAGGCGCGCATGAGGCTCTGGGAGCGGAAGATCGCGCGGAGCTTGCCGCCCTTGCGGTTGGCGGTCGAGAAGACGTAGACGGCGACGACGCCGGCGGCCCCGCCGCTGTGGACGCGCACGAACGCCTCGTCGCGCTTGTCGCCGGTAAGGTCGCGGAAGACGACGCCGCGGTCGACGAAGCCGCCGCCCGTCCGCAGCAGGTCCTTGACCGCGTCGCTCGTGCGCCCGTCGGCGAGCAGGCGCTGCTCGAAAAAGGCCTGCGTCTTGGTCTTCTGGGCCGACGCCGGCGCCGCGCCCCAGAGCGCGGCGAGCATCGTCACGAGGGCGGTGACGCGGACGACGCGGCGCGCGCTCATGGCTGCAGGAGGTCGCCCTGCGCGCTCTTGCGCTCGTGCCCGACGGTCACGGCGGCGGCGCGGATCCCGCCGTCGCCGGTGCTCAGCTTCCAGTCGCCCTCGCGTACGTCGACCTTCAGCGTCGCCGTGCCACGCGGGTTGATCGGCGTCGTGTCGAACTTGTTCCCCGGCTTCGAGCCGCCGAGCTCCTCGGTCTGGAAGATCACCTTCTGGGCCGAGGAGGACTGGTTGGAGATGATCAGGACGATCGGCCCGGCGCCGAAGTGCTGCGGCGACACACTCACGCGCGAGTTCGTGATCGCGGCGGTGACGTTGATCGGTGCCGGCGGCCGGGGCGTGTTCGCGTAATCGCCGCCCCCGCCGCAGCCTGCGACCGCGATTAGCGCGAAAGCCGTCCATCCATAGACCCTTCCCCCGAGCACCGGGCAACAGTAGCTCTTTTGAACGCGAACGTGCACGGCGTCCGAGCCGAGGCGTAGGAAGGACGGCCCGTGCACGACCTCGCCGCACAACCCCTGCTCACCGCGGAGTTCCTCGCCGTCGACACCGAGACCAACGGCCTCGGCAAGGACCTCTGCGAGCTGACCGAGGTCGGGTCGGTGCTGGTGGGCGGCGGCGAGCTGCACGAGCGCTGGGGCTCGCTCGTCGGCGTGTCCCAGCCGCTGACGCGCGGCATCCAGCGCTTCACCGGCATCTCGCAGGCGATGGTCGACGCCGCGCCCCCGCCCGAGCGCGTGCTGCCCGACCTGGCGGTCCAGATGCGGGGGCGCGTGCTCGTCGCCCACAACGCCCGCTTCGACGCGCGCGTGCTGCGCCAGGCTTTCGACCGCGCGGCGCTCACGTGGCCGGACCCGCCGATCCTCTGCACGGTCGCGCTCGCGCGCCGGGTCGCGCCGCTGCAGCGCCGGCGCGGGCTCGCCGCGCTCGCCGACGCGCTCGGCATCGAGGTCGAGGGCGTGCACCGCGCGCTGCCCGACGCCGTGACGTGCGCGCGTGTGTTCTGCGCGCTGTTCTCCAAGCTGACGGCGAACGCCGCCACGATCGGGGAGGCCGTCGCGCTGCTGAGCGCGCGCCGCGCGGCGAGTGTGCGTCCGCGCACGAAGCCGGCCAAGCTTCCGCGCCACACGCGGCCGGACATCTCCGGCCTCCCCAAGGACCCCGGCGTCTACGTGTTCCGCAACGCCGACGGCCGGCCGCTGTACGTCGGCAAGTCGGTCTGCCTGCGGACCCGGGCGCGCTCGCACTTCACGACGCCGGGCGAGTGGACCGGCCAGGCCGAGCACGTCGACTACCAGCCGACGCACTCCGAGCTGGGTGCGCTCGTGCTCGAGAACCGCCTCATCAAGGCGCTGCGCCCGCCCGGCAACAAGCGCCTCAAGAAGACGCCTGACGGCTACGTCTACCTGCGCTGCCGTTTCGACATCCCGTTCCCGATCCTCGAGGTCGCCCCCGAGCCGGCGGCCGGGCACAGCGTGACCGTCGGGCCGCTGCGCGGGCGCGCCGCCGCCGCCGAGCTCGTCGAGCAGCTCAACTCGCTGTTCGGCCTTCGCCACTGCGGCCGCACGCTCCCGCGCCGCGACCACCCCTCGGCCTACGGGCAGATGGGCCGGTGCCTGTCGCCGTGCCTGCGCGACCTCGATCCCAACCTCTACCGCGAGCGCCTCGACGCGGCGCTCGCGCTGTTCATCGGCGAGGACGACGGCGCGGCGGCGCTGCTCGACCACATCGAGCGCCAGATGCGCGCGGCCTCCGCCGAGCGCCGCTACGAGCGCGCGGCCTGGCTGCGCCGCCGGCACGCGCGTCTGCGCACGCTGCTCTCCGGCCTCGGCGGCGTGATGCGGGCGATCCACGCGGGCTCGCGGCTCGTGCTCGCGCCGCACCCGAGCGACGCGGCCCGCCACGACGCGTTCTGGGTCGTCGGCGGCCGCGTGGTCGACTGGGGCCCGCTGCCCGAGGACCCGGCCGAGCTCGCCTCGCGCACCGCCGATGCCCTGCGCGCCGCGCCGCGGCCGGAGCTCGGCGGCTGGCTGCTCCCGGAGGAGATCGCCGAGGCGCGGATCGTGGGCCTCTGGCTCGCGGCGCACGACACGGCACGGGTGCGTGAGCTGCGGCCGGGCGCCGAGGACCAGCGGTCGCTTGCCGCCTGGGTCAGCGGCGGTGTGGCGCGCGCAGCGTGAGCGGGCCGAACGCGCGCTTCTCGCGCGGCGGCAGCGGGCCCGAGCGCGGCTCGCGGCGCGGGCGCGAGACGACGTGCGCCACGTCGAGGCCGGTGATCTGCGCGACGCGGTGGGGGAAGTCGGACTGCAGCCAGCGCGAGCTCTGGCCCGGGAGCGTGGAGACGATCACCTCGTCGTAGGCGCGCGGGTCCCAGGTCTCGTGCACGGCGACCACCGGATCCGGGTCGCCGACGATCCCCTTGGCGTCGAAGCCGGCGTCGCGCCAGCGCTCGAGCGCCTCGTCGAGCCGGCGCTGCGCCTCCTCGCGGCCGGCGAAGCCGTTGCCGGTGGCGGGCAGCAGCAGCGTCGGATCGAGCGGCCCGCGGTCAGCGCGCTCCTTCAGCGCGGCGAGCAGGTCCGGCGACGTCGCCGTGACGCTTGCGATGACGAGCACACGCACATGCCATGCCATGCCGCCGAGATTACTCCTGGAAGGGCAGCTCCACCAGGGTGGCGGTCACTCCGCTGTCACCGACCGCGACGGTGTCGCCCGGCGCCGCCTCGCGGCGCACGATCGCGAGCCCGATCGGCCCGTGCGCGGGGGAGACGACGGAGGAGCCGAGGCGGCCGACCGCGCGCTCGCCGAGCCGCAGCGCGTCGCCGGTCACGGCGGGCGCCGAGAGCCGCAGCCCGCGCAGGTGGCGGTTGGGCTTGCCGCGGTAGTAGAGCCGCGCGACGGTCTCCTGGCCGACGTAACAGCCCTTGGTGAAGGACACGGCGCGCTCGTTCAGCGCGGCCTCCTGCGGGATCACCGACTCGTCGAGGTCCAGCCCGTAGCGCGGGCGCCCGGACTCCACGCGCATGACCTCGGCCGCGGCCTCGGAGACCTCGGGCACGCCGGCGAGTGCCGCCTTGAGGTCATCGGTGCGCTCCGCGTCGCAGATCAGGTCCACGCCGGCCGCCGTGGCGACGAGCCGCACCGGGACGCCGCCGATCTCACCCGCGGCGTTGTCGTGCTCGGCGGGGCCGAGACGCTCCGCGTCCGCGCCGGCCGCCGCGCGGGCGCCCGGGCCGACGAGCGAAAGCAGGCCACGCTCGACGGTGCGCTTGTGCAGCTCGACGTCACGGCCGAGCTTGTAGCTGCGGATCATGTTGAAGAGCGCCTGCAGCGAGATCCGCTCGGTGTCGAGGAACAGCTCGCCCCCGAGGTTGAGGACCCGCAGGTCGCCGAGCATCTTGCCCTTGGGCGTCAGGAACGCTGCGTAGCAGCCCTGGCCGGGCTCCAGCGCCTCGATGTCGTTGCTCACCTGGCCGTGCAGGAACTCCCGCGCCTCGGCGCCGGTGAGCGCGAGCTTGCCGCGCTCGGAGCGGTCCACGAGCCCGCAGCGCTCCGTGAGGGCGCCGTACTCGCCGGCGAGGCTGTCGGTGACCGTGCTCACGTCCACTCATCGTAGAACTGCTGGGTGCGCATCACCCGGCGCTCGACCTCGCGCTGGAGCTCCTCCAGCACCATCGGCTCCGGTACGCCGGCCGCGAGCGCCCCGCGCACGACGTCCGCCTCCTCGGCGCCCTCCAGCCGCTCGAGCAGCGCGAGCAGGCCGTCGAGCCCGAGACCACGGGCGGCAGCGAGGGGATCGTCGGGTTTGCCAGACTCCACGGCTCAATCATGCCCCTCGCCGACACCTTCCAGGAGATCGTCGACTCGCTGCCGTCGGACTGGACCGACCTCGAGTTCGACCTGCGCGTGCAGGAGGACCGCTACATCGACGCGGCCCAGCTGCTCGTCCAGGTCAACGCGCAGCCCTACTCGCACCACGACTGGCACTGGCGGATCATGGTCGCCCACCAGTTCGGCCACGCCGCTGCCGCGCCGCCGACGCACGGCACGCTGAAGCTGCTCGACGACCAGGGCATCGCCGGCGAGCTGGTGCTGCGCGAGATGCGGACCGGGCGGGTCGAGACCACGCAGATGTGGGGGCGCCCGGAGTCCGTGCGGCGGGAGTTCAGCCGCCGGCGGTCGCAATAGTGGCGCACGTCGTCGCCCTCTTCGACGACCTCCTGCTCGGCTCCAACGTGCTCGGCATGCTGCGCGCGGCCGGCCACGAGGCGCAGCTGGCCGGCACCGCGGAGCAGGCGCGCCCCGACGGCGCCGCGGTCCTGATCGTCGACCTCGCCAGCGCGGGCTTCGACGGCGTGGCGGTGGTCGAGGGGCTGCGGGCAGCGGGCGAGCTGGGGGAGACGCGCACGCTCGGGGTCTACTCGCACGTCGACGCGGACACCAAGCGCAGGGCGGACGCCGCCGGCTTCGACCTCGTCGTCCCGCGCTCACGGATGGCGCGGGAAGGGGCGGTCCTGGTCGAGCGCCTGGTCGCTGAATAGCGACCACTTCTTCCCACACCCAGCGCAGTTGCCGTTCGCCGTTCGAAGTACGACGACCGCCGTACTTTTGGTACGGTACGACGAACGTCGTACAACGAGCCGAAGGATCCACGATGGAGGACGTCCGCATCACCCGCCAGACCACCGCCCCCGACCTTCTCCGCGACGAGCGGCTCACCGCCGGGCTCATCGCCCAGTACATCCACGAGCTCTCCGGCCGCCACGCCGCCGCGCGGCCTGATCGCGCCGAGCTCAGGGAGCCGGGGGGCGCTTGACAAGCGTCGTGTCGAACGCGCGCGAGACGTCGATCGGCGCCTTCAGGATCCCGAAGCGGACGTCCCACGCCGCCCACTGACGCAGCCGGACGGGGCTCAGCTGCCCGAACTCGGCCGCCCCGGCGGTGAAGGCGGGGGCGACGGCGTCCAGCTGGGTCGCGAGCGACGCGCGCTCGAGGCCCGGCTCGCGATCGAGCATCGTCGAGACCGCGCTCTCGGGGTCGTTCTGGGTCTGGGTGTAGCCGCGCTGGAGCGCCCGGATCGTGGCGCGCACGAGCGCCGGGCGGTCCTCGAGCGTCGTGCGCGTCACGGTCAGGACGAGCTCGGGGTAGCTCGGCGCGCCATAGTCGTCGACGCGGAACTCGCGCGTGCGCGGCCGCTTCTCGTGCAGGGCCACACCCTCGACGTTCCAGAACGCGGTCGCCGCGGCCACGCGGCGGGCGAGCAGGGCCTTGACCGCCTCGAAGCCGATCGTGGTCTCGCGCACCCGGTCAGGGTCCCCGCCTGCGCCCTCGACCACGGAGCGCAGCACGGCCGAATCCGACGGCAGCCCGGTGACGCCGGCGCGCTTGCCCTCGAGATCCTCCGGCGTCCGGATGCCCGGCTGCGCGAGCACGGCGGCGAGCGGGCGCTGGACGAGCGCCATCACGCCGACGAGGTCGCGGCCCTTCTCGCGCGCGATCCCGAGATCGTGGATGTCGAGGATCGCCATGTCGGCGCGGCCGGCCTGCAGCAGCTTCAGCGCGTCGGTCGAGGCGCTCGGCTTGCGGATCTCGAGCTTGACGCCCTCGGCCTCGTCGAACCCGCGCTCGGAGGCGACGTAGATGCCCGCGTGGACCGCGTTGGGCGTGAAGTCGAGCAGCAGCGTCGCGGTCTCGTTCGGCCGGTCCCCGCCGGAGGTGCCGCCGCAGCCCGCGAGGGCCAGCACGGCGACGAGGAGAAGCCTTCGCACCGGTGCAGCGTACGATGGGCCGGGTGCGCCGCCGGGTCACCTTCTCTCGAAATCTGACGCTGTCCCTGTCCCGGACGTGCCGGTGCTACTGCAAGTACTGCGCGTTCGCGACCCACCAGCCGCACCTGCACGAGCCGGACGAGGTCGAGAAGCTCCTCGACGGCGCCGTGAAGCGCAACGTCAAGGAGCTGCTGGTGCTCACGGGCGAGGCGCCGGACCACCACCCCGGGGTGGCGAAGAAGCTCGCCGCGCTCGGGCACGCCGACTTCACCGCGTATGTGGTCTGGGTCTGCGAGCGCGCGCTCGAGCGCGGGCTGCTCCCGCACACGAACCTCGGCGTGCTGGGCCGCGAGGACCTCGCCCGGCTGCGCGAGGTCACCGCGTCGCAGGGGCTGATGCTCGAGTCGGTGAACCCCGATCTCGTCGCCCACCAGGGCTCGCCGACCAAGCATCCGGAGCTGCGGCTCGACTGCATCCGTACCGCGGGCGAGCTGAGGATTCCCTTCACGAGCGGAATCCTCGTCGGCATCGGCGAGAGCGAGGACGAGCGCGTGGAGGCGCTCGAGGCGCTCGCCGCCGTGCACGCCGAGCACGGCCACCTGCAGGAGGTGATCCTCCAGAACTTCGTCCCGCACCAGAGCTACTACGGGCAGGAGCCGGCCGAGATCGCCGAGGCGGCCTCGAAGGAGTACTGGCGCACCGGCCTCGGGGAGGGCCCGGCCCTGAAGCGGCCGGCCTGGTCGACCCCGGTCGGCATCGAGGACTTCAGGCGCCTGATCGCCGAGGCGCGGTGGCTGCTGCCCGGCGTCGGGATCCAGGTCCCGCCGAACCTCGCCGACTGGTGGCCCGAGCTCGTCGCCGCGGGCGCGACCGATCTCGGTGGCCTGTCGGCCAACGGCGATCACATCTCGCCCGAGCACCCGTTCCCCTCGCCCCACAAGGTCCGCAAGCGCCTGGCCGAGGACGGCATCGCGCTGACCGAGCGGCTGTGCGTCTATGGCGAGTACATCGACCCCGAGTGGGTCGCCCAGGGCGTGCTCGACGTGATCAAGACGAAGTTCTGGAGCTTCATCCCGCGCCCGGGACTCGGCCCCCGCCCAGCCCGCCTGTCCGGGCCGCAGCCGGTGCTGCATCCCTCGACGATCACGCGCGCCCGCAACGGCGAGCCGCTCGCCCCGGAGGAGATCACGGCGATGTTCGCCGAGACCCGGCCCGAGGCGATCGAGGACATGCGCGCCGCCGCCGACGAGCTGCGCGCCGAGCTCGCGGGGGACACGGTGACGTTCGTCGTCAACCGCAACATCAACGTCTCCAACGTCTGCATCGTCGGCTGCGCGTTCTGCGGCTTCGG